>JAIQEZ010000023.1 GCA_020073545.1 Terriglobia bacterium
CGGCTGCCTACAACTTGATGCGGATGACGAAACTGCTGGGGGCGAACGCCTGAACGCCCTCCCGAAGCGTTACGGTCCGATCCAGAAAGCCGCAAGAACCCACAGAGTAAGGTGGGCGGGAGGGGTTCCGAACCGGCGCCCCTTCGGCTCCATCGCCGACTGGAGGTGCGGATTTTTTTGTTAACTGCCATTTTTCAGCGACCTGCTAGAGCGTGCGGTTCCATTTTCCTCCTGCATGGAATCCCTGCGAATGGATTCCACCGTTGACCTTCTTCCAGCGCAAAACGGGTCGATGATAATGACGAAGGAAGAACTCATCGAGAGAGCCTTGAGGGAGGCGGGCGTCTTTCCGCCTTCGGTGCTTGACCGCCACTACGGCGACAAGGCCGAAATGACCAAGGCGGAACTCATCGTGAAGAGCCTCGAAGAGATGGACCTGCTTTCGCTTTCCGAGCGGGACCCCCGGTTCGGCGAGAAGATTAGGTTCATCCCTGTCGTCATCGCAGAGCTTCAGCGCAGGCTGCCTGATGGCGAAATCACGACCTGTGGCGCTTTCAGTCTCCTTAACGTCGGCTGCTGCGACATCTGCCACACTGACCCGCTGCATGGGATGAGGCTCGTTGAACTCCCCGGTTGCAACTGGGCTTGGTTGTGCTGTGCGGTTGATGCGGCAAGCTCTCCCGAGCAGTACCTGATACTCCACGAGCGGGAGGAGGACTCTCCCGGAGGGAAGATGTAAACTTGCAAGTATCGCAGTGGCGGACGCCGGGATGACTAGAGATGGGGGCGCTTCCGATGCGCAAGGAGCTTGAGGAATGCCCGCACGCCGCACGACTCACCCGCCGTGGCCGGCAGCAGGGGCGGCGGCAGGAACATCGGGACTGCTGCAAGCTTCCAATGCCTCCTCCATGACCCTCCGCACCTCGCCGCCGTCCAGCATGCCACGGAGGCTGAGCGCCTTCGCCACGGCCTTGATTTGCAGTTCAAGGGTCGGGTCAAGCAGGATGCGGGACTCCAGCTTCCGGTCCTCCTCCTGCCAGGCTTGCATCGCCGCCTTGCGGTCTTCCTTGGAGATTGTCTCGCTTCCACGCTTCCTGGCCTCAAGCAGGGCGACAGCGCCAAAGTCTCCTGCTGCCCCATTCCCCCTGCGGCCGAGCCGGCAATATTTGCCGACTCCCCACAGGCGCTGCGCCAGGTTTCCCGCCACGAGCGACGACAGGAGGGGTTTGCCGCCCAAGCAGGTAACCCTGCCTCGCTCAAAGACGGAGGGCCAGGTCGCTATCTCGGCCATGGACACGCCATGCCCGTCCCTTGTGTCCATAACGGCGTGCGCCGCCTCGTGGAGGCAGGTGTCCCAATGCCTGCGTGCGACATCCTCCAAGGGATTGAGGTTTTTACTTTTGCCTGCGCTTGTGGCGGTCCCTGCATGCGACCGGCGACCAGGAGGGCACGCTGCCTCCGGGTCGGTGGCGGTCTCCAGAATCTCGTCGTATGCCATGCGCCCCCGCACCGCAAGCATCCGCCCGACCCTGACGATGGTGCCCCAGTTCTCCCGGACGAGGCCCTTGGAGCGGAGGAAGGCTGGCATGACTTTCTTCCTGTCCTTCCATCCAGTGTCGCCGAAACAGATGGACGTGGGCTGCCAGGTTGACTTGCAGAAGCCGCACCGGCAGGAGCGGGCGAAGATGGAGAGCAAGGGTGCCGTCGGGCGGAGCAGGGCGTCGAAGGCCGCCCCCGCCATGGCGGAGACCATGCCCTCCTCGGCCGGCGGGCCGGGCTTGCCCTCCACGATGAGCCTGCCCGCAGCGTCGCCGGAGCCAATCTCGGCACCGGCGAAGGGGACTCCGAGCAATATGCCTGCGATGGCGTGCGCCGCCGCATGGCAGGCTGCCGCAAGCACCGGGTCCTGGGTTACCTGCTTGGTTTCCTTCTCCTCCCCGTCAGCCATTCCCCTTTCCTCCGGCCAGGACTGTCCGGCCGTACCTGGTCTCTCCTTTGCAATATACCGAGGGTCTTGGAGTTTCCGGCGGGATTCTACAGTCGCCGCAGGAAGCCAGGCGGGAAGCCCCGGCGCAGTTCGGGGTCGTGGCGGTGTCACCCTTGCCCGGCGACCCACGGAGACGAGGAGGGATTGCAGAGGCTTGCGGCGCAACGAGAAGAGCGGCGAGGGAGAAAGTCACGACATTTGTCGCCAGTCAGGCGCAGGTACGAGACGCTCGGGGTCGAGGGGAGGGCTGCCTGGTCCGGGAAAGGAACGGCTAAAACGGTCGTGAGCCAGTCCTCAGGCGGGTGGTCCATAAGGCTGGAAATCGGGGTGTGGTAAGTGGCTGTCTTCAGGGGGGTTGCAATTTGCAAATTGCCGCTGGTTCGCCGGTCCGTTGACTACAGTCTGGGGACCAGCGGCGCTATCCGAGAATGGGCGGACCAAGGGCGGGCCGAATCCCTGCATGGAAGGGCGTTCGCGCTAGAGCTTGCGCTCACTTTTTCCCGGCGCAATCTGGCCAGGTGGCCGCTCAGCACAGATTACGAGTGCGCCGTCAAGTGAGGAATCAGCGGGCGAACGTGGACACCACACCTGCGGTTTGGCCGTCGCCGAGCATTCGGGAAACTAGGCTCACAGTGGTCGGCACTTCCATGCGCCAATGAGCAGTGGACTTAACACAAACGGTCCTCCGGACTGTCTCGCCTCGTCGATGGCGCCAAGAATCCGCTGCCGACTCGCCTCATCAGCAATGCCCAGCTTTTGTGCTATTGGAAAGACACTGTCGTAGACCGCCTGAGTCATGCGGCCCCCAACCTCCAACTCCACAAGTAATGCCGCGACATCGGTGCCATCAGGAGGGCCAAGCCCCGCCTCGATAAAGTACGTAGGCAACTTGAAGCCAAGCCGCGTGTCACGTCCCGCTTTTTCTGCAACTGTACGAAACGTCTGTACCGCCTCGACTATTTCATCCAGCTTCGGGTAAGCCCCCCACGAATCGAAGTCGTGCTCCTGCACCGCGACGATACCGCCGGGCTTAGTCCACGTCATCATCTTACGCAGGAACGCCACTGGTTCTTTGAGATGGACTAACGTGAGGCGAGCAAACGTGACATCAAAAGGACTGCCGGGGACCCGGTCCCTTGACTGAACGTCTATCTCGTGGAAAGTGTATTGGCCACCGGCGGTCGTCCGCAGCATGTCAAGCGCCTCTCTGCCAATATTGCCGTCCACGTCGACGCCCGTCACGGAGCCCTCCGGGCCAACAATCTCACCCATGAGGCGCATTACCTCCCCAGGACCGCAGCCTATGTCCAAACAGGACATGCCCGCATGCACACCGGCCTTGAGGAGTACGCGCTTGGTGGCTTCTTCCCACAACTTCGCCTGGGCGCGTAAGCGCTGGTATTCCGCGGATGTTTTGCCCATGATGTAGTCATGACTGGGGGTGCCCACTGCAAGCTCTCCCTTCTGTGCGCGCATCAAGCAGCCCGGCCCCTGGTTGTGCTGACCTGTCGGCTGCCCGCTACTTCTTCGGGGCGGGCCGGACCTTGGTATATTTGGACTCCTCGCAAGTCGTCCACGTCTTGCCATCAAGTGAGATTTCGTCCTTGAAGGTCCCGCTCGCCAAATCGGACGCAAATACAAAGGTCCCCTTGTACTGATGCTGCTTTCCTCCGCTGACCGAGCTTCCTGCATACCTCCATGTGTTGCCGGTAATGGTCAGCACCCCTGAGAAGCTTGCTCCGTCGTCACCGTAGCTGTGATGGGTGAAGTTCTTGTTCACCGGGTCGTACCCGTCAATCTCAAGATTCCGCCACTCTCCGTTAGCGTCCTTTTCCGTAAACCGGCACCGGAGAAAGAACCCTCCTAGAATCATCTGACAAGTCATTTCACCGGTAAACTTGCCACCGAGGCACCCCGGTCCGGGCTTCGCCTCTCCCTCGTACGTCCAATGGCCCAGGTCGGCATGCAGCTTCTTGACCTCAGGGTCGGGCTTCGGAGCCGGTGCTTGGGCCTGCATGGCCGTGGCGGAGAAGACCACTAAAACGAGCAGCAAGAGACTGATTCGTTGCATGATGCCTCCCCGAAAATGAAGATGTGATTCTCTTGCGGTACCGAGAGCCTGAGGAAAAAGCAGGCAGTTCAAGCCCTCGGCGCACCTTCGGAGCTTGAGGAGCGTGGGCAACACAGGACGGGAGCGGACGCAGGCTGCCATTACGCCCTCCCTCTCGGCCTTGGTATTCAGCTAGGCTGATTGGCGAAATGCTCGCCCCCGCAGGTCAAGATGTCAAGTCAAAACCGCAACGGGATTACCGAGGTGCATCATGCCTGGGTGTGAAATTGGGGGGCTTGCCAGGCTCGGGTTCATGGTACCGCCGCTTCAGTTCAAGCAGCACGAACCGCAGCAAAACGTCATCGGGCGAGCAAGCGATAAGGGCAGCTTCGGCAACGGTGCGGACAAACGTCGGCGTCCTCCCGCTCTCGGATGCCCACCGGAGCCACTCTCGCAGTTCAGGGTCGGCGTGTGCATGATGGCCTTCAGGCGTATCTTTCCATCTCATTACCGAAGCCGACCACCGCGCAGTCGACCGCCCTCACGGGCCATCGTCCCCCTCGTCCGTCGCGGACCCTGTACCCGTCGCGGAGGCAGCACAGCGAGCCAGGATGGTAATTCACGGCGACGATTCGGCCGCAGAACTCGTCCGCGATGTCCTGCGGCAAGCTGTTTCCCAGCAGCACCTCGCAAGCGGGCAGCTTGATGCGCCGCCTACGCCAGTCGTGCGGAATCCTCCACACCTTCCCGGACGGGTCTTTCCAATAGGCCCTTGCGACGTCGCCGGGCGCGACGCTCACTTTAATGTCGCCTATACCCTCCCCTTCCGATGCGGCCTTGTCCGGAATGTTTATGTCGCACAGGTTCCACCACGTCGGCGGGCACCAGCTTTCGAGCCAGCTTGACTCGTGCGTGACCTCGTAGCGGCTGGCCTCAATCACAGACGAGACGCCGCCGGAGAGCCAGTGCCGGGGCAGCCTCCAGGCCCGGCCGCTGGCGTCCGTGTACAGGACCCGCACGGGCCAATAATCGTTCCACGCGATGCCATCGTCATCGACCAGCATCGGCAAGCCCGCCGGAGGGTCATCCAGGTCGAGGCGCAGCGCCATAGGCGGCTCTTCGGGAAAGACGTCTACGGTCACCGTCCGGCCTGCCAGGCTGGCCGCCAGCTCCTCGGGCATGTTTATCTCTTGCAGCCGGAACTTCTCATTGGGAAGCGCGAGTTGCTGCGTCGAGGTCATGCAGGTCTCGGGAGTAGTTTCAGGGGAGCGCACCACCGACAATATACCTCCGCAGTCAAGCAGGCTCGGGGAAACCTGCGGCGGCGTGAACGGCAATGGAATCGCTAAGTGTTCCGGCCAAGAATCCACCCTTCAATCTCCCGGATTGCTCGGTCGTCCGGCTCGCCGGGCGAACGCTCGCCGAGGCACACATGGAGCATCCCGAAGAGGCCGACCACAGCATCGAAGGCATCGTCCCCCTGCGGGAAGCCGCTTTGAATGTCCTCAGTGAGGCAATTCGCAAGCATGACGTCGTGGTTGTCAGCCCAACCAAGGAGTGATGCACCGAACTTTCTCCTGTTGCCCCGCTCGCACTTGCTGCCGAGCGGGTCCTTGGAGAACCAGCGGCAGCACTCTGCGGGGTACGTCTCGGCAACAACGATGTTCCCCGGCACCAGCAGCGACGGCAGAGCGCCGTCGAACGGCCATAAGAACACCGGCCTTCCGTCCCCCAATGCGGGGGCGAGCACGTCCCGCCAGCCGCTGATGGCGGCCTTGCCGACCTGATTGCCGCCGAGCGTCCAAAAGAGGCAATATGCCTGCCTTTGGCCGTTGCCGCCCCGCTCGCAGCGGCGCAGCAGAGGCTCCAGTGACGAGACGCCGTGACCACGAAACAAATCATCTTTTCGCCGACCCTTGTACTTGCCGTTCGGGTAGAAGGGACGATGCACAGATATTTGCTCGGGCTTGTCGCAGACGGAATAAAAATCTTTCCACTTGCGGTGCCCCAGCTTGGGGAGCAGGGTGCGGAAACTCGATATGCCCGCCTGCTGGGCATAAACGGCGGGGACGCCGATGGGAAAGTCGAACCCGGCGAAGGCGCACCCGGTCCCCCCGATTTCTCTGCAAAGGGCGGAAACGAGTGAGCCGGGAGTGCCCACTCGTTCAGGAGCGAAGGCGGTGTAGCGGCCGTCAGCGCCGAGGAACGCCCTGGCGCACCACCGCTTCGGGTTTTTGCTGCCCCAATCAGCGTGATAAACCACGTCCGGCTTGGCGGGCTGTGCCATGTGCGCTCGCTCCAGTCAACAGAGCTTTCCGAGGCTCATGAATTTTACCTTGCGTTTGAGCGGCAGGTCACGCACTACGCTGGTGAAAGCACAATTCTCTTGCACATGGCGAGTTGATGTTATTAGGGGAAAGCTTTGCTAGGCTTTAGCTATGTTGGGGCCGCCCCGCTTCAAAGAGGGTTTTTGGGGAAAAGCTCCGTAACCCATAGCTATGCTTTAGCTTGCAGGGATGTCCATGAAAATCCCCAGGAGAGAGAAGTGAGACAAGAGACTAAAACCAAAAAGTCCCGCAACTGCTTGCGGGACTTAGATTTGCCATATTTTATGAGAAATTTCTTGACAGGTGGTGCGGAAGGGGGGATTCGAACCCCCACGCTCTTGCGAGCGTCAGCCCCTCAAGCTGGTGCGTCTGCCAGTTCCGCCACTTCCGCACTTGGAGGGCTTGAAAAAAGCCATCAGCATTCAGCAACCAGCCCTCAGCCAAAGCACTTTGTAGCCTTTGCTGAGAGATGAACGCCGATTGCTGAATGCTTGCTCGTCCTACTTCTTCGCGGGCGCGGGAGCCGCCGGCGCGGTCTTGACGGGGGCGTTTTCCAGCACCGCGCCCGTGCCCCCACGCGAGGCGTGCACGGCCAGCGTGATCGACGTGACCATGAAAATCGCTCCCAGCACCCAGGTAATCTTGGCCAGCAGCGTGACGGAGCCGCGCGGGCCGAACGCCGCCTGACTTGTTCCGCCGAAAGCTGCGGTGATGTCCACGTTCTCGCCACCCTGCAGGAGCACGATTCCAATCAGCAGGGCGCAGACCAGGACGTGCACAATCTCGACAAGAGTAATCATTCCGCTCCTTGCCAGCCCGCGCCGGTCAGGCTCGCGGGTAATTCACGAGGGCGGTGAACGAATCCACTTTCAGGCTCGCCCCGCCCACGAGTGCGCCGTCGATCTCTTCCTGGGCCATCAGCCCGCCGACGTTCTCGGGTTTGACGCTGCCCCCGTAAAGAATGCGCACGGCGCTCGCTTCTTTTTCTCCGAACTTCTTTCGAGCCAGCTCGCGCAACACGCGATGACTTTCTGCCGCCATTTCCGGCGTCGCAGTGCGCCCCGTGCCAATCGCCCAAACCGGCTCGTAAGCAATCATGATACGGGAAAAGTCGGAGGGGGTCAATCCGGCAAAGCCGCCCTCAAACTGGGTTCTCAGGACTTCCTCGGTGCGGCCGGACTCACGCTCCTCGAGCATTTCGCCGACACACACGATGGGGGTCAGGCCCGCGGCCAACGCGGCCTTGAGCTTGCGGTTCACCTGCTCGTCGGTCTCGGCGTGATCGTGGCGGCGCTCCGAGTGGCCGATGATGACGTGCGTGCAGCCGGCGTCCCGCAGCATGACCGGTGACACGTCGCCAGTGTGCGCGCCCTCCTTGTCCGAGTGGAGGTCCTGCGCGGCCACGGCCACCTTCGAACCCTTGGCCGCGTGCGCCGCGGCCGCCAAGGCCGTGAAGGGTGGCGCCACGACCACTTCGCAGTGATCGGCCTTCGCCGCCACCGGCTTGATCTTCTCGATGAAATCCACCGCTTCCGCGATGGTTTTGTACATTTTCCAGTTACCGGCAATTACGGGTATCCGCATGTTTTCCGTCCTTGGTTAAGAGTAGGCAGTAGGCAGAAGGCAGTAGGCAGTGGGCAGACCACTCATGCTGCTTTTTTCGCCAAACACGGGTTGACGATGAACCCTTCGAGTATCACCCCGGCAACCTTCTTAGGGGGAGTACCTTGCGCAATGTAGCCGCTCGTGTTTCCGCCCAGAATGGCAACTCCGGCAAGCCCAGCAACTAGCGCGGATAGCTCATCATGCGTCGGCGGCTGACTTATTCGCAACGAATTCAGTTGCTCCAACGCATCTACTCCCCTTTTCACATCCGCAGGCTTTGCTTTCTTCTTCCCTGGCAGCGGAGGAAGATCCAGTTTGCACCAAGCAGACCGCGGATAGGACTCCACGAGTAGGAAGCCGTCCGGCGGAACAGCAGGCGTCGAACACTCAACCAATGTGCCACAGAGCGTTGTCAAGTGCTCGAACAGAGAAATAGAAAATTCGACAAATCGCGTGAAGTTCTTGGGCTTCACTTGATTTGCAATCCCTGTCTTGGCTTGAGCGTTCAAAATCTTCTCACAATACCTGTATTCCAAGTCACTTTCGGGGTCCTTCCAACCCTGCGGGCCATCGAGCAAGAGAACACTGACCCCCTCTCTCCGGAGAAAGCATGAGATTGCGTGTGCATAGTCATCAGCCCTAGGCTCTTCCTCGAGGTTCATTTCGTCAGGTTTCAGAAATCGAACGGTCGGCGGTTTCTGCCCTTGGACCTCGAGCAGACACAGCCCGAAATCACGGCTGCTCCTACAAGCCAAATCTATCGACAGGACTGTACCCAATCGTCACCTGCGTATCGTCGCCCCACGGATTGTTGGGTTACTGCCTTCTGCCTACTGCTTACCGCCTACTTTTCCGTCAGCGCGGCGACGCCGGGGAGCGTGAGGCCGGAGAGGAACTCGAGCGACGCCCCGCCGCCGGTCGAGATGTGGCTGATCTTGTCGGCGACGCCCATCTTCTTCACCGCCGACACCGAATCCCCGCCGCCCACGATCGTGACGGCCGACGAGGCCGCAACGGCCTTAGCGATGGCCAGCGTCCCCGCAGCGAACTGACTCATCTCGAACACCCCCATCGGACCGTTCCAGACGATGGTTTTGGCCTTGGAGATTTCCGCCGCGTACTCGGCGCGCGTCGCCGGACCGATGTCGAGCCCGATGCGGTTCGCGGGGATCGCGCGGGTCGCGTCCGTCTCCGCAGCAGCCGAAGCGTCGAACTTCTCGGCAACGATGTGGTCCTTGGGCAGCAGGAATTTCTTACCGCGCGACTGGGCGTCCTGCAAGAGCGCCTTGGCGAGATCCAGCTTGTCGTCTTCGGTCTTCGACAATCCAACCTCGACACCCTGCGCCTTCAGAAACGTATACGCCATGGCGCCGCCCACCAGCACGGTGTCGGCGATCTTCAAAAAGTTCTGGAGCAATTCGATTTTGTCGGAGACCTTCGCGCCGCCCACGATTGCCACGTAAGGCCGCGCCACGTTTTCGACCGCTCTGCCGAGGTATTCAAGCTCCTTCTCCATCAGCAGGCCCGCGGCACAAGGAGAAAGGTAGTGCGTCATGCCTTCCGTAGAAGCGTGGGCACGATGCGCGGAACCGAAAGCGTCGTCCACGTAGACCTCGGCAAGCGCAGCAAGCTGCTGCGCAAACCCGGGGACGTTCTTCTCTTCCTCCGGATGGAAGCGCAGGTTCTCGAGCAGAAGCACGTCGCCGTCCTTAAGCGCCTTCGCCGCAGCTTCGGCTTGCGGCCCGACGCAATCCGGCGCGAAGGCCACGGGCTTGCCGAGCACTTCCGCCAGGCGAGTGGCCGCCGGCTTCAGGCTCATTTTGGGATTGGGTTTGCCCTTGGGGCGGCCCAGGTGCGAGCCCAGAATCAGCCGGCCACCTCGCTCCACGAGGTATTGAATGGTGGGCAGCGAGGCTCGGATGCGAGTGTCATCCGTGATTTCGCCCGCGTCGTTCAGGGGCACGTTGAAGTCGACGCGCATGAAAATGCGCTTGCCAGTGGGTTTGAGGTCACGAACTGAAAGTTTGGCCATAGTATCAACTCCGAATGAATGTTGTCGACTGGTGGGAAGAAGGCAGAAGGCGGAAAGCAGAAGGCAGCTCCACGATGTTCCGCAGATCCTTGACGATCCGCTGGGGCACCGTCAGACCTATCGGGTCGCCGTGGGTCTTTCGCAGCCGATTGCTTTCCGATATCGCGCCGTGCAGCGAGCTGCCACCAAGCCTCGATGCCTTCCGCTCTCCGTCTATCCCGACTCTGCCGGGACTCGCACAGGGAAGGCGTTCGCTGCCTGCTGCTTACTGCCTAGTGCCTACTTTGTTCCTACAGGCTCTTCCCCACGTAGCTGATCAGGTCGCGGACGCGGCAGGAGTAACCCCACTCGTTGTCGTACCAGGCGACCACCTTCACCAGATTGCCGTCGATGACCTTGGTGAAGCCGGCGTCCAGCATGGACGAGTGCGGATTGCCGGTGAAGTCTTTGGAGACCAACTCCTCTTCGACATACTGCAGAATGCCCTTCATGGGGCCTTCCGCAGCCTTCTTGAGGGCGGCGTTCACCTCTTCGCTCGTGGTGGGCTTCTCGACGAGCGCTACCAGGTCGACCACCGAAACGTCCGGGGTGGGGACGCGCATGGCGTAACCATCCAGTTTGCCCTTGAGTTCAGGTATCACCAGTCCAATGGCCTTGGCGGCCCCGGTCGTAGTCGGAATCATCGAAAGCGCCGCGGCGCGTGCCCGGCGCAAATCCCTGTGAGGCAGGTCGAGGATGCGCTGATCGTTGGTGTAAGCGTGGATCGTAGTCATCGATCCCTTGAGGATCTTAAAGTTGTCGTGGATGACCTTGGCCGCCGGCGCCAGGCAGTTCGTGGTACAGGAGGCGTTGGAGATGATATGGTGCTTGGCCGGGTCGTACATCTTCTCGTTCACGCCCAGCACGATGGTGACGTCTTCACCTTTCGCCGGAGCGGAGATGATGACCTTATTCACCGTGCCTTTCAGGTGCTTCTTGGCGTCCTCGGCTTTGGTGAACAAGCCCGTGGACTCGACAACCACCTGAGCCCCGAGCGAAGACCAGTCAATTTCGGCCGGGTCTTTGACTTTGAAGACGCGGATCGTCTTGCCATTGACGCGGATGCTGTCGTCGGTGTGGCCCACCTCAGCCTCGAAGATGCCGAACACCGAGTCGTACTTCAACAGGTGGGCAAGGGTCTTGGGATCGGTAATATCGTTGACGGCAACGATTTCGATCCCCCGGTCATTCAGGGACGCGCGCAAGAGGTTCCGTCCAATGCGCCCGAACCCATTGATTCCAACCTTGACAGGCATAATTGCTACCTCCAGTACATTTCTATGGAATTGACTTGAATCAACAATCTTAAGCGGTCCACACCACTAAGTCAAAGTCAAAAGACTAAACGGTGCAAGTTGTCCGCTTTTTCGTCTGCGCGAAAAAGCTCAACGCGTGGGATATAGCAGAAGAGCGTCGCACCCTTAATTCCAAAGGCACATACGAAGCAGGATGGGGGGAGTGCACTGGTTGGCGAGGTACAGCCTGCACTCGACGAATACGATTTAGAGCTCGGCAACCGGGTGGGTGCGCCGGCGGCCTTCAATACTGTTTCACAGCCGCGACTTGGTCGCCATCAAAGGTCACGAAGAGCACGTGGGGAGGCGTTCCGTAGATCCAATCCTCCTGCTCGACGCCATCCCGTACCTCGCGCACGCGCCGGTCCGGCGCGCCTTTGGCAGAAAGCACGGCGTCCCGGTCCATTCCCACGACGGCCTCGTGTTTCTTGATGGCCTCTTTGAACTTAGGCGGGACGGCCGGCGAGTACAGCACCGTGGGCGAATGACGCTCGAAATCGAGGACACCGGAAAGGAGTTTCTTAACCTCCAGGACGGTGAGGTCCGGAACGGATTTCCCGAAATCCAGCGTGATCGAAGACCCGTACGCGAGCGTTGCCGGTTGTTGCGGGCCAATCGGCGTCGTCGCGGTACCCACGCCAATTTGGATGTGCTGGTACCACTTCTTCCCGGATTTGCCGCCCCCGTTGAACTCGAAAACGAGTTGGTTGGACTTGAAACCGATCTTGGTAATCTCCACCGGCATGCCGGGCCGGAGGGCTATGCCGTTGGCGCGGGTCTCCGATTCGGCTTTTGCCTGATCGAGCTTGCCTTGTGCATCCAGGCGTAAACCTCTCCTCCCGCGCGGCATGGCAACTTTGCTGACGGCGACTTCCCGGAGCAGGCCGCGGATCAAGGCGATGCGGGTCTCGCGATCCATGCTCTCTTTCGAATAACCGGGAAGGACCGCTAGGAAGGCGGCGCCAAACCACAGGCTGCGCCGAAACCAGCTCAGGCTGGCCTTTTCGGAGCGGGCGTGCGTCCTCAAACCACTGAGAGACATCGAAGTCAGGCTCTGTTCGACTCCTCCGGTGAAGCCGGCGCCAAGATTGTAACCGGCCGGTCAGGCCCCTTTGACGGGACCGGATCGATGACCAGGGCTTTCATTTCCTCACTCGTATAGATGCGCTTCGAGAGCCACAGGTACAAGGTTGCAGCCACAATCACGCCGGTCGCCAGCAGACCGCCTTCCGGGCCGTACTCCGCGCCGGTCAACCAGGCCGCACCGTGCACTCGCGCTTGCAAGACGCTGACCGGAAAGCTGATGCCGCTCACGGGCAGCCCCAGGAGGAAGCCCATGAGGAAATTCCAGATGAAATGCATCCCGATGGGCATCCACAGCGAGCGCGTCCGCAAGTAGGCGATGGCCAAGGGAATTCCCACCAGCATGGTATTGGTCGTGGAAATCCACGTGTGGTGCGGGTTCCCAAGATGCAAAAGGCCGAACAGCGCGGAAGTAACAGCGATGGCGCCTATGGGGGTGATGGATTCCACTAGCCGCTGAAACGGGTACCCGCGAAAGATGGCCTCCTCATTGATCGCCGCCACCGCGAGCACCACGAAGCTGAACGACGCCGCCCGCAGCAGGGGTTGCGGGGCATAACTAAACTGCAGGAAACCGCCAGCCCGCTCCAGCACGGCCACGAGGAGAATCATCACAGCGCCGACAGCAAGGCCGTGGCCGAGTTCCGTCCACCAACGGTCGTGGAACGCCAACCCGACGGAGCCCAAGGGGCGCCGCTCGAAAACTGCGGTCAGCAGCTTGTAGGCCGCCAGGATTGCCGCCAAAGCCACCAGGCTTCCCCAGAAAAGGGCCGCCATCGGCTGGGGACGGACCCGCAAGAGGCGATAGACCAATCCCACCGTCGCTCCGGAGACCACCAAAGCAGCGAACAGGAGCACGACGGCAAGAAAGAATCGCCAGATGGGGCGCAAGCGACCGTCGACAATGAAAATTCGACCTGTGTTCATCACGCCTCCCGGGTCCGCTCCGTCTGATCGGCATGAACTTCCAGCCCGGTACGCGCAATGCCGAAGTTGATGATTTGCCCGCCCAGGCGCGCGAGCGCGTGTTCGACGGCGAGTTTGGTTCCCGGGCGAACCATGAACACCACGCATCCGCCGCCCCCTGCGCCGCAGACCTTGGCGGCCATGGTTCCCTGCTTGCGGGTTTGTTCAATCATGCGATCGATCCTGGGCGTGGAGATTCCCTTAAAATTCCGCTTGCGGTTTTCCCATTCGAGTGCCAGGAGTTCTGCCACGTCGTTCCAGTCCCTGGCCAGCAGCGCTTCGCGCATCTGGCTGGCGATGGTGGTGATCTGGTCAAAGTTCTTGAGCACGCGCTCGTCGTTGTCGATATGGGATTTCATGACTTCCCAATTGTTGATGGCGGAGTTGCGCGGCTGGCCGGTATAGCAAAGCACAAAGCGCTTCTCGACGTCGGAGAACGGCAGGGGCAGGCGTTCGCGCTTCACGCCATCGCGCTCGAGATGGATGGCGTTGGCGCCACCATAAAGCGCCGGGTAGTAGTCCTGCCAGCCGGTGGGCACGCGGATGACAATGGCCTCCACGTTCTTGGCGATCTCCAGGATCGTGCTGCGCGTGCAACGCTTGCCGGTCACGCGCGCCAGGGCCCCGCACAAGGCGATGTTCAGCGCCGACGAGCCTCCCAGGCCGGCGCCGGCCGGGATTTGCGAGCTGGTGCGGATGGTCAGCCCACGCCGGGGCTCAAAGAACATCACCAGCTCGCGCAGCAGCGGCAATTGCGAGGTGCCCAGGGAAAGGTCGGTCAGGTTTTCCCAGGTTTCCCGCAATCCCTGGTCCTGCGAACTCAGCACGATGCGCCGGTCGGCGCGTGTCTCGATCACGCAAGAGGCATAACAACGGATGGCAATATTAACTGTCTGTGCGCCGGGATGAAACAGGTAGAGCGGCCAGATGTCCACCGTTCCACCCGCCAGGTCAACTCGGGCCGGGGCTCGCGCTTCTATTCGCACCAGAGTCTCCTTGAACTGCTTGGTTCGTTGTCCGGGGTCAGTCGTCAGTTCTCAGTCATCGGTTGCCAGGTATCAGGAATCTGTGCAGCAGCACCCCATCCCTTCTCACAACGGACAACGGGCCACTGACAACGGGCGCCTTTTCTACGGCTGCGTCACCTGCATCGTTTCGTCGATCGAGAGGGTTGGCCACGCGGCCTTGGCGGGATCGGCAGGCGTGGCCAGGATCTTGAAGTGCTGCCCATCGTCCACATCCGCGGCGTAGTTATAGCCGCGCCGGTTCGCGCCGGAGAACGTCAGCGAGCCTTCCCCCTGAAGCTCTTCCACCGAGGCGTAGGACCCGTGGCTCGCCAGGTACATCCGCTCAGCCTGCGCGATGGCCAGCAGGTCGCTCTTCACGCCTACCACGTCGATAGTCTCCATGGGAGGCCGCCCGCCCGTGGGCCCCTGCTGTGAGAACTGCGACTTCACCACGAACCAGATAATCGCGACCGCAATCACCAATCCCAAGATAGTGCCCGCTGCTCGCATAGCTTCCCCCTCGTCAGGCGGCGCCTCGCGCCGTTCCAACTTCTTTCGACCTATCCGCGCAAGCCAGATGGCGTGCCGACCCTGCGCAACACAGAAGCAACCGTATGACTCCCTTGAGTTGGAACGGCACTGCCTGCCGGCGTTGGCGGTCATAGGGCCGCAAGGTTGCGCGGGCGCTGCGGCCACAGCCCGCCGCTCCCAGGGCACGGGCTCTCTTCAGGAAACGCGCGCATCGGCAGTTCCGAGTGGCCCTATTCTGACGCGATGCGCCCGCGGATGCAACTGGTCTCCCGTCACTGAAGTTCGTCGAAAAAGGCCGCACAAGGGGTGGAAGAGAGCGCTCACGCACCGAACATCAACGGTACGGGCGAGCGGGCGGAGGGTCCAGGGCGACAGCCGGCGCGTCGATTCCCGCTGGAGCCCGCCCCGATTGCATCGGGACGGGAATGACCACGCGGGTGCGACGGCGCTCCCTGGGCCTGCCACCCCCGCGTAAGCGGGGGTCCATGTTGTTTCGCCTTCCAAGGTGGTACCTATGAAACGTGGCTGACTTAATCAACGAACTTACGCGTTAGCACTCTGACAGCATAAAGAGGAGTATCTCCTTTTAGCCAAAACAAGCTAAAATATTAGCGGGGAATACCAGTCAATCTTTATTTGCGGAGACGACGCGCCATGGCGGAAGCGGCGGATGTGGTCATCGTGGGCGGCGGCATTGTGGGCTCGAGCATCGCTTATCGCCTGGCCGAGGCAGGATGCACGGACGTGCTGGTGCTCGAGCGCGAGCCTCACCAGGGTCGCGGCTCCACGGGCAAGAGCATGGGAGGCGTGCGCGCGCAGTTCTCCACCGAGCTCAACATTCGCCTGTCGCTTTATTCCCTCGACTTCTTCGCTCGCTTTGAGGAGGCCACCGGCTGCCCTGCCGGCTATCGTCGGCAAGGTTATCTGTTTGTGGCTTCGAACGAAGAACATCTCGCGTATTTGCAGAACAATTACCAACTGCTGGTGGCCTGCGGGGTGAAGTCAGTGGAATTGCTCTCGCCCGCGGATGTCCTGCGCCTGGTGCCGCAGTTGCGCGCCGACGATATCTTGGGCGGCAGTTTCGGTTCCACAGACGGATTTGTGGACCCGTACAGCGTTATGACCGGCTTCACGCTGCGGGCCGTCGACATGGGTGCGCGGCTGTGGAAAGGCGTGGAGGCCACGGGGATTCTCGAAGACGCACGGGGCGTGGCGGGCGTCGAGACCACGCGCGGCCGCATCGCCACGCGCACGGTGGTGAATGCCGCCGGACCCTGGGCCGCTCAGGTGGCGGCGCTGGCCGGGGTGCAATTGCCAGTCGAACCGCTGCGCCGCATGCTGGTGCCCACCGAACCCTTCCCGCTCATCTCGCACGCGGCGCCGATGGTGGTCGATATGGAAACGGGTTTCCACTTCCGGCCTGAAGGCCGGGGAATCCTCCTCGCCTGGAACGATCCGGAAGAGACGGCGGGATTCAAGACCAGTTTCGACCCGGAGTTCATCGAGAAAATCCTTTTGCGCGCCGTAGATCGCGTGCCGTGCTTTGACGCGCTGGAAGTGAACCCCAAACGCGCTTGGGCCGGTCTCTACGAAATGACGCCGGACCACTACCCCGTCATCGGTCCCGTCCCGCAGGTGCCGGGCCTCTACCTCGCCAATGGCTTCAGTGGCCACGGCGTGATGCACTCACCCGCTACGGGCAAGGTCGTCGCGGATTTGATCTTGCACGGCCATTCCGACTTGATCGACGCCGGCGCGCTCAGCCTCGCGCGCTTCGCGGAAGGCCGCCTGCTCCACGAGACCGCGGTGCTGTAAGGAAAAGCGGCGCGACCACACCTTTTCCCCTCCGCCGCAGACACCGATCCCCGTCATCCCGACACAGAACATCGGGACAAGTCCCCGCGAAAAGCCTGCCCTGAGCGTGCCGAAAGGCGGGAGTCCAGCCATCCACGACTCCTAGCGCGGGTGGCGCCAGTATCGCGCGATTGACTGTTGAGTCAAGTGTGGAGTATATTCCACAGCATGGAAACCGTACAGGTTGTCTTGGATTCGGCACTGCTCCGCGCCACGGATGGAGCCGCCCGGCGGGCGCGGGTGAACCGTTCGGCGCTGGTCCGCGCTGCGCTGCGCGATTACCTGAAGCGTCTGGAGACGCGGGAACTTGAGGTCCGCGACCGCAGGGGCTACGAGGAGCATCCGGATGCCTCCACTGAGGCGTCGGACTGGGAGCGGGTGGCAGCATGGCCGGCCCGATAGCACGCGGAGAAGTCCGCCTCTATCAATTCCCTCGTCCGGACAAGCAAAGACCCGTGGTCGTGCTCACGCGGGAGAGTGCGATTGCGTATCTGTCCGCAGTCACCGTGGCGCCCATCACTTCCACGATCCGGGATGTGCCGTCCGAGGTCCGCTTGACCGAGGCGGACGGAATGAAGGGAGAGTGCGCCGTGAACCTGCACAACGTCGTCACCGTGTCGAAGGCTCACCTGGGCCGACGAGTGGCGGTGCTCAGCCCCGAGCGATTGAGAGAGATCCGCGGCGCCTTGGGCTTCGCTCTTGGCTGTTCATCGTGACGGGCGGCAGGCGTGCCCTCATCGGGCGCTTTGAACGGCCGAGGCCATGCACAGCCGCCTGGCACAACCCTCCCCGTCGTCGCCGTGCCGCGCTTTGCAGAAGGCCGGCTGCTCCACGAAACCGCCGTGCTGCAGGAGCGCGCGGCAAGAACCCCGTGCATAGGCCCGAGGCCGGTCTTTTGTCCTCGCTACCCTTCCTTGTCAACCTCGGCATGGGGCCTTACAATAGGGAGGTTGGAGTGTCGGGCCGGAAGCAATCAATAAAGCATGGGTAATTTCTTTCAATACGCGCTGGGCAAGATTGTGGGGACAAAGAACGAGCGCGAGCTGAAGCGGCTCAGCGCGCGGGTGGTGGAAATCAACGCCCTCGAACCGGAGATGCAGGAGCTTCCGGACTCGGCCTTTGCCTTGCGCACCCGCCAGCTTAAGGAACGCCTCGCCGACGGGACCACGCTCAACGACATTCTTCCGGAAGCCTTCGCGCTCTGCCGCGAAGCGGGGCGCCGCACGCTGAACATGCGGCACTTCGACGTGCAGCTTGTCGGCGGCATGGTGCTACACGAGGGCAAGATCGCCGAAATGAAGACGGGCGAAGGCAAGACGCTCGTCGCCACGCTGCCCTGCTACCTGAACGCGATGGAGGGCAAGGGCGTCCACGTGGTGACCGTGAACGACTACCTGGCCAAGCGCGATGCCGCCTGGATGGGCCCCATCTACCGCCTGCTGGGCCTGAGCGTGGGAGTAATCGTCCACGACCTGGACGATGGTGAACGCCGCGCCGCTTACAGCTGCGACGTCACCTACGGCACCAACAACGAATTCGGGTTCGACTACCTGCGCGACAACATGAAGTTCGACCTCGCGGACTACGTGCAGCGGCCTCACCATTACGCCATTGTGGATGAGGTGGACTCAATCCTGATCGACGAGGCGCGCACACCGCTCATCATTTCCGGCTCCTCGGATGAATCCACCGACAAGTACTACCGCGTGGACAAGGTTATCCCCCACCTGGTCACGGGGACCGATTACGAGGTGGACGAGAAACATCGCCAGGCAACGCTGACGGAATCCGGAATCGCCAAGGCCGAGAAATACCTGGGGCTCGAGAATCTCTACGACCCCGCCAACATGGAGTACATCCATCACGTCTATCAGGCGCTCAAGGCTCACACGCTCTTCAAGCTTGACCGCGATTACGTGGTGAAAGACGGCGAAGTCGTCATCGTCGACGAGTTCACCGGCCGCCTGATGCCCGGCCGGCGCTGGAGCGACGGCCTGCACCAAGCCATCGAGGCGAAGGAGGCCGTCAAAATCGAGAGTGAGAACCAGACGCTCGCCACAGTCACGTTCCAGAACTACTTCCGGATGTACAAGAAGCTGGCGGGTATGACTGGCACGGCGGAAACAGAAGCGGCGGAGTTCGAGAAAATCTACAACCTGGAAATCGTCATTGTACCCACGAACCGCACCCTGATCCGACACGAGTTCCCGGACATCGTTTATCGCACTGAGCGTGAGAAATTCACCGCCGTCGTCGACGAAATCAAGGAATATCACCTGCGGGGCGAGCCCGTGCTGATGGGCAGCATCGCCATCGAGAAATCAGAACGCCTCAGCGCGGCGTTGAAAAAAGCCGGCGTGGTGCCGGTCCGCCTGCAGGAACTCGCCAAGGCTGCGGGCCTGGAAGGGCCAAAGCTGAAGATGTGGGCGGAACGCCTGGCGCAAGCCAACCATCAGGGGCTGGCGTGGCTGACCCGCGCCGGGGTCACAGCCTCCACGGTAAAAGAAATGCTGAATCAGGGTCGTTACCGGGCCCTGGCGACCGGCGCCAACGGCACTCGCCTCGCCTTCCTGGAGGCCCTGCTGAGACGGGCGCCGAGGGGCTATCCTTACGGCGAGCTGCCACCCGCGGACGAGTCGATTCTTCCTGACCTCGTAGCGCTCGCGAACAGCCCGGAAGCGAAATACCTGCCGCTCCTCGACTACTTGATTGAGATTCGCTGCCCCCCCGCCCGCCTGGCTGAGGTTCTGGGCATGAAGGAAGTCCGGCACAACGTGCTGAATGCCAAGCAGCACGAGCGCGAGGCCTTGATTGTGGCCCAGGCCGGGCGCGTTGGCGCCATCACCGTGTCCACCAACATGGCCGGCCGCGGCACGGATATCGTGCTGGGTGGCAACCCGGAGACCATGGCGCGCGAGGAATTCCGCAAGTCGCCCGAAAAGTATCGCGAACAGGGCATCGACCCGGAGCCTCCGGAACGACCGCCGGAAGGTTCGGCGGAAGAGATCTTCGACGCTTACGTGCAAGCCTATTCCGCCTGGCGAAAACAGTGGGCGGAGTTCGTCGACCGCTTCAAGGCCGTCACGGATACGGAGCACGGGCGCGTGGTCACGCTGGGCGGGTTGCACATCCTGGGGACGGAGCGGCATGAGGCCCGGCGCATCGACAACCAGTTGCGCGGGCGCGCCGGCCGTCAGGGCGATCCCGGATCGTCGCGCTTTTACCTTTCGCTCGAAGACGACCTGCTCCGCATCTTCGCCGGCGAGCGCATTTCCAACATCATGCACAAGCTGGGCATGGAAGAAGGCGTGCCCATTGAATCGCGCCTGATCACCAAGCGCATCCAGGCCGCGCAGAAGGCCGTGGAGGCGCAGAACTTTGAATCGCGCAAACATCTGCTCGAATACGACGACGTGATGAACAAACAGCGCGAGACCGTCTACGGTCTGCGCCGCCAATTGCTGGAAGGCACCGACCAGCGGGAATTCATTTCGGACGCTTCCGACCGCGTGGTGGAGTGGTTGGTTGAAAGCTTCTGCCCCAAGGCGCAGCACGCCGACCAGTGGAACGTGAACGGCCTGCGCACTGAAATCTGGGGACGCTTCGGGATCGACCTGAAGAAACACGACCTGCCCTTCGACCCTAAGCGCCTCGACGAACTGAACGACGAACTGAAGCGCCTGGCCCGCGAGCGCTATGAAGAACGCGAGCAGGTGTGGACCTCGGAACGCATGCGGCTGCACGAACGCATGATCATGCTGCAGGTGGTGGACGCGCAGTGGAAGGATCACCTGCTGGCCATGGACCACCTGAAGGAAGGGATCGGCCTGCGCGGTTACAGCCAGCGCGATCCGCTCGTCGAGTATAAGCGCGAGTCCTTCGCGATGTTCGAAGCCATGATGGACCGCACCGAGGATGAAACCTTGCGCTACCTCTTCCTGATGCGCACCCCGGAGGAAGAGGAAGAGATGATCCGCCAGTACCAACAGCGCAAACGGCGCGAACAGCGGGAAATGCAAATGATCGGCGCCGGAGCGATCGAGAAACCGCAGCAGGTTATCCGCCGGGAAAAAATCGGCCGCAACGATCCCTGCCCCTGCGGGAGCGGCAAGAAATACAAGAAGTGCCACGGTGCTGCGGCACCAGCGGCCGCGGCTGCGGCAGCGTCAAAATCTGACCGCGCCGCAGCCTCGCCCGAGAAACGGCCAACCTAGTCCCGTGACCGCGTTAAGAAGTTCCCAAGCGGCTATACGCAGACGGTCCTTCGGTTGCGAATGCTTCCGAAAGGAACCTAACCAGGCGGGCACGGGACTAGCCTTAGGTCCTTTGCTTCTGGCCCGCGGGAATCCCCGTGCCAGCGGCCCAAGGGGGTTGTTGTCCCAAGGCCCAACCCAAGCTAAAACGCTTCGCAGCACTCAGAGGACCGAAGATGAGCCACGAAGAAGTCCACGAAATGCATGAGCAGGCGGAACATGGGGCACACGACCCTTCGCTGCTGCCCGTCACTTTCACCATGGCGGTGCTGGCCGTGGTGTTGGCGGCAACCTCGCTACTGGGTCACCGCACCCACACGGAAGAACTGCTGCTCCAGAATAAGGCCACGGACCAGTGGGCTTACTACCAGGCGAAGAATATCCGCCGGCATACCTATGAGCTCTTCCTGGATCTCCTGTCGGTGTCTGCCGTGAAGGACACCGAGCAGGCGAACAAGGTGAAGGAGAAGTACACCAAGGAAGTGGAACGCTACCGGGATGAGCAGAACGAAATTGAATCGGAAGCCCGTACACTCGAAAACGAAGTTTATCTCGAACGGCGGCGGGCGAATCGCTTCGACCTCGGCGAAGTCTTCCTGGAAGCCGCGATCGTGATTGCGTCACTCACCCTGCTCACCAAGCGACGATTGTTCTGGCAGTTGGGAGTCTTGATGGGAGTGACCGGACTGGGAGTGACGCTGACGGGATTCCTGGTTCACTGAGATTCCCTCCGGCGAGCAGTCCGGCCGAGGACGGCGGGACGCACGAACCGTCCGGCCTTGCATTTGTGCCCTCCGCCTCATGCCTCGCTCGCGCCAAGGCGCTTCGCCTCGACCCCGGCCAGGTTCTCACCCTCAAACTTGAAAGTGACTCCTTCGCAGAAACCAATCTCGCCTCCGATTTCATCGAGGTGGTAGCGCGGGCAGCCGCGCAGCGCCGCCGCTTCCAGAATGCCTCCGTGCGAAATCACCAGCGCTCGGCCCTCGTCGGGTAGCCGGCGCGAGACACGCCTGAGGGCGGCGAGGAAAGTCTCCCCTTGCATTCGCAAGTAAGCGAGCGCCTCGGGAATCTCCCAGCAGGCGGCGAGCGGGATGATGCCGCGCGCTTGGGCGAGCTTGGTGACCTGGGTGTCGAACGGCTCCCACGGGTTCACGGCCGTGAAGGCTTCGTCGATTTCGTAGCGCTCGAAGCCCAGGGCCTCGAGCGTTTCGCTCGCGCGCTCTTTGGGACTTGAAATGCACAGGGCGTAATGCGCTGCGAGGAGCGCCCGCGCGCGGCGAGCCAGTTCCCGACCCTCTTCGCTCAGGCCTTTCCCCTCTCCTCGCTTGGAATGCCTGAACACCTCAACGTATTTCATGAGAGCTCCCAACGAAGGCTTTGAGTTGTTGGAGGTAAGCGTCGCCGCCCACCTCGATGACATCGTTGTGGCCTGCTCCTTCGATGGGGTAGAAGCGCTTCGGGTCGGATGCGGCTGCGAATAATCTTCGGCCCATTTCAAACGGAACCACCTCATCGCGCGTGCCGTGAGCGATCAGAATCGCAGCGTGCACGGCACGAATCTTTTGGAGTGAATCGAATCGACTTTTCGGTACATACTCGAGCAGGGGAATTCGGAACAGTCGCCGGGCTATTTCCCGGGCGTTGGTGAAAGAACTCTGGACGATCACCCCTCCACACGGGCGGCGAGCCGCCAGATCAAGCGCCACCGCGCCGCCCAGCGAATTCCCGTAAATCACGATGTCCTCTGTGCGGATATGCCGCTGTTTCACGAGGTAGTCATACGCCGCGTCTGCATCATGGTAAACGCCCGCTTCATCCGGTTTCCCTTCGCTTTTTCCGTATCCCCGATAATCCACCGCGAGTATGTTCACTCCTAACTGCGAGAGCACTTTCATATGGACAAGGCCGTATCCAATGTTTTCCGCGTTCCCGTGAAACCAGAGGAGGACCTTTGGTGAGGACGGATGCGAAAGGTAAGAGGCGTTGATCCGGACGTTATCTTCGGTTGTCAGCCAGACGTCCTCCCCTTCCGATTCGAGATGGTTCCCCGGAGAGAATCCTTCCGGATAACGCGGCGGGAAATAGATGACTCGGTTCTCGAGAGTCCTGACCATGACCACCGCGAACAGAATTACGAGCGCGGCTGCCACCCCGACCACCATCAAGAGTCTCTTCACCTTTGGGACGCTCTCAACGCCCTTTCAAAACGAATCCGCCCCCGCTTCGCGTGGGGAGTGTTGCCCGCGAGTGATTGTTCCGTACGACGCAACCTTCCAGGCAAGGAAACTCGCGCGCGGCAGGAACGGTCTTATCCGCAAGCGGCCAGATGTGACGCCGTGAGAAAGGTTGCAGGGGGAAACACCCCAAATGCCGCGCGGCCCGCTCTACGCTGCATAAGGTACGACCCGGCCTCACCCCGCGGTGACGCAAGGCCGGTTCGCGAGCCCCGATCCGTCGCTAACGTACAGCACACCGTCCGCCCGTGATTCACAGGGAACCCGGCTGAGCAAATCCGCTCCGTCGCGTTGTCGACGGATCGGGGCGAGAATCACTGGTCGTCGCCGCCGCTTTCGTCCGGTGAAATGACAACATAGTATCCGGTGCCCTGCCGAATAAGGCGCAGCAGCGTCTGGCCTTTCGCTTGAGCCGCCAGGCGATTGAAATCGGCAACGGAACGCACCGGCTGGCGGTTGATGCTCTCGATGACGTCGCCCTCCTGCAGGCCGGTACGCGCGGCCGGACTTTTAGGGTCAAGATTGCTGATCACCACGCCGGTCACCTGCGGAGGCAGGTCCAACTGCTCACGCATCGAGGGCGTGAGGTTCTGTACGGTGATGCCGCGCAAAACACCTTCCTGAACAGCTCCAGGACCGCCCTGCGCGCTGAGGTTCGTAGGACGCTCGCCCAGCGTCACCTTGATCGTCAGGGGCTGGCCGTCGCGGAGGATCTCCAGGGTGGTCTCGGTTCCAGGATTCAGGTTCGTGATCAGGGCCGTGAACTGATCCGCGTCGTCGACTTGCTGGCCGTTGAGCTTGCGGATCACATCGCCGTTCTTGATCCCGGCCTTTTCCGCAGGTCCACCTGCAAGCACGTCCTGCACGAGCGCACCGGCGGTGTCAGGCGCCTTGAACTGCTTTGCAAGATCTTGGTTCAGGTTTGAGGGACGGATTCCCAAGTAACCGCGCGTTACCTTTCCTGTCTTGATCAAGTCCTCCATCACGTGCTTCGCCATGTCAGAGGGAATAGCGAATCCAATGCCGACGGAACCGCCCTCACCGCCCGGTCCCGAATTCCCGCTCAAGATCGCTGTGTTGATGCCGACGACCTGTCCACGCACATTCACCAGGGCGCCACCGGAGTTTCCCGGGTTGATAGCGGCGTCGGTCTGGATGAAGTTTTCGAACCCCTCAATTCCCATCCCCGAACGGCCCAGCGCGCTCACGATGCCGCGCGTCACCGTGAACCATTGCCCGAAGGGATTTCCAAACGCCAGGACCGTGTCTCCAACTTTTAACTGGTTGGAATCGCCAAAGGGCACAGTGGGGAGGCCGCTCGTCTCGATCTTGATAACGGCAACGTCCGTCTGCGGATCTGCTCCCACGACTTTGCCCTTAAACGTCCGCTTATCGGAAAGCAACACCTGGATTTCCGTCGCTTTTGCAATCACGTGATTATTCGTAACGATATATCCATCGGAAGAAACAATCACGCCACTTCCCAGGGCATGTTGGCGCTGTTCCCTCGGAATATTGAATTGCGGGAACATGTCGCCAAAAAACTGGCGGAAAAATGGATCCATGAAAAAGGGGGACTGTTGTTGTTTGATCACCTGGGTGGATTGAATCGCCACGATGGCCGGCGTGACGGCTTTGGCGAGCCGCTCGTAGGCTTGGTTCTGCCGTTCGAGAGCATCGATATCCGGGCCATCCAGCCCTTTCCCTTGAGCCAGCGCAAATTGTGGAAACAGGTGGTTCCCCTGATAGAGCAGGGCTGATAAGCCCAGAATCAAAACCCCCATCAAGGTCAGACTCAACCCCCCGAGGTTTTCCCTCAGGAATCGCTTGTCAAATCGCATGAGATCGTCCTCCTTCAAACCTTCGCGTGAATCTCTCGGATGACAGGCCCGGCAGAGTGCTCCCTTGGCCGTTGCTGCCACCAGAGATCAATCTTCGTCGATGTGCTCAAGAAGGCTCGACACCGTCAAGTCAGCTCGCCCCTCAATTGTAGCAGGCCCTCCGGAACCATAGCCCGCGAGTTTTTAGACGGAATCCCCTTCTTTCCGTAATCAAGGCAGGGGCTTGGTTAATTCATCTCAACGTGACATTTACCCGTAGCAGCCTTTCAAGGCCTGGCGGTAGCCTCCAGATTAGCCACTACTCTTATTGATGCGTCAGCGAGGAGTGAGGTTTTATCTCTCGCTGCTCTCCGTTGCGACGGGAGGAGATTTCTAGTAGTATCCACCGCCTCAAATCCAAATGCGGTCGTTGAATCTCCGCGGCACTCGGTCATGGCCCGTGCCACACCCGGGTCGCGGATAAACGTCGCAGGGGGTGCACCACACCCGTTTGGAAGGGGCTGCAATTGCGGCGACGCAAGATAGCCGTCACCCTGGTCGCGAGGCGCCTTTCAGCCGTTTGATCTGGAACACACATTATTACTCCTGTGCGGACTCTTCCGCCAGGAACTGGCGGCAGAACCGAAAACCATGAAACGATTCCTCAAGCGTCTCGCCCTGCTGGTTCTTTCCATCTTCCTGCTTGTGATCGTGGGCGGCGCGGCTTGGCTCTAGCAGCGCAGTCGCGCGAGCCTTC
Source organism: Terriglobia bacterium (assembly GCA_020073545.1). Lineage (GTDB taxonomy): Bacteria > Acidobacteriota > Terriglobia > UBA7540 > UBA7540 > Bog-366. Next base: position 25,841 of record JAIQEZ010000023.1, read on the forward strand.
CCCGCCTTGATGGAACGATTCAGGTATCGGGGCTCGCCGCGCGGGTTGAGGTTCTGCGCGATGCGCACGGCGTTCCCCACATCCGCGCCCAATCACTCGCGGACGCTCTCTTCGCTCAAGGCTTCGTGACGGCCCAGGACCGCCTCTGGCAAATGGACCTGAGCCGCCGCCATGCCGAAGGGCAGCTTTCAGAAATCTTCGGCGATCGCACTCTACGCTACGACATCGAGAGTCGCACGTTGGGCCTGCACAGGGTGGCTGAACGCGCGCTCACCGAACTCGACCCGGAGACGCGCCGCCTGCTCAAGTCGTATGCCCGTGGCGTGAACGCTTTCCTCGCAAGCCACCGCGACCCTCTTCCCATTGAGTTCCTTATCCTTCGATACCAGCCCCAGCCATGGCGCGAGGTCGATTCTGTGGCCGTCGCGATGAATCTCTCGACATCGCTCAGCCAGAGCTGGGAAGATGATTTAATGCGCGAGCATGTCACCGCCAAATTGGGCAAGGATCTCGCCTCCGACGTCTTCCCCGACCACTCGGCCCTCGACGCGCCGGTGGCGGAGGTTCCAGCCTTCCCCCGTACCGACGCACCGAAACACGGAAATCGAAAATCGAAACTCGAAACTCGCCGCGATTTTCGGGTTTCGATTCTCGCGTTTCCGCCTCTTTAGGCGGCGTCGGGAGCAATAACTGGGTCTTGAATGGATCCCACACGAAATCGGGTAAGCCGCTGCTGGCGAATGACCCCCATCTTAGCCACAGCATTCCCAGCGTCTGGTACATGATTCATCTCAAGACGCCTGACCTCGATGTAAGCGGGGTCTGCCTTGCGGGCTTGCCGCTCGTCATCATCGGCCACAACGAACACATCGCCTGGGGCATGACCAACACCGGTCCCGACGTCCAGGACCTTTACATCGAGAGCTTCAATTTCCGCGACCCCAACAAATATCTGCATAACGGTCAGTGGGTGGATGCGGAAATTCGCGACGAGGTCATCAAGGTCCGTGACCAGCGTGACTACCACCTCACCGTCAAGGTCACCCGGCACGGGCCGGTGATCTCTCACGACGGCGACCGCGACCTTGCCTCGCGTTGGACGGCGCTCGAGCCTCACGCCATCCGTCTTCCATTCCTGCGCATCGATCAGGCTAGCAATTGGCAGGAGTTCACCGCGGCCCTCCGGGATTTCGCCGTGCCCATGCAGAATTTTGTCTATGCGGACGTGGAAGGAAACATCGGTTACTACGCCGTGGGACTGGTGCCGATCCGCAAGCAAGGCAATGGCGCCGTCCCCGTACCGGGGAGCACCGACGACTACGATTGGGTGGGCTTTATCCCGTTTGAGGACCTTCCCCACTCTTACAACCCACCGAGTGGGATGCTCGCCACGGCGAACGGGCGCATCGTTCCTGACAGCTATCCGTTTTTCATCACCGCGGACTGGGAAGCTCCGTATCGCACGGCAAGAATATTCCAACTCCTGCGCGAGGGAAGTTCCTTCACTCCCTCGGATATGTTGCGAATCCAGGCTGATACCCGCGCGCTCGAAGACGAATGGCTGGCCAAACAACTCCTTGCGGCGGCCGCCCAGCACCCGCCCGAAAGCTCCGATGCCCAGTTTGCGCTCAGTGTCTTAAAAGCTTGGGACGGTCAAGCCCGCGCAGACTCCGCGGCCACGCTGGTCTCGGAAGTTACCCGTCACGCCCTGCTCGCCCGCGTCCTGAAACCGAAGCTCGGTGATGATCTTTCCGGTTATCATTGGTTGATGAGCAGCATCTTCCTCCAGAATGTCCTGGAGCAGAATCTCACGCGCTGGCTCCCACCGGACGACACGGACTTCAATATGACCCTGATGAAGAGCCTGGAGGAGGCGGTGAGGCAAATCCCCTCGTGGGTTCACAGCCAGAGTCATGCGGCGTGGCGATGGGGTGATACCATCCCACTGACCTTCCACCATCCGCTGAGTGGTGGGCTGCCGCTTCTGGGCCGCCTGCTGGATGTTGGGCCCTTCCCACAAGCGGGGACCGGTACCACGGTGAAACAGACGACCCCGGACGTGGGGCCTTCCATGCGCATGGTGGTGGATTTCTCAGATTTTGACCAGTCCAAGCAGAATATCACCCTGGGGGAATCGGGTCAGGCTTTCAGCCCTTACTACAGGGACCAGTTCGAAGCTTGGTACACCGGGCAAAGCTTTTCCATGCTGTTCAGCGACGCAGCGGTTGAAAAAGGCGCCGCTCACAGGCTGGTGTTAGAACCTGGTCCATGAATGCGATCAACCCCCTTCTCGTCTCAGCGTAAGCCAAGCAGCGAGGGGCGACGTAGCAATTCAAGCGTCAAAAGGATTAAGCAAAGATGCAGCGATTATCGCGACATTGCGCCTCCACCGATCAGAGAAGACCGCCCTTTTCACTTGGGACGGCCAGTCACCAGTTTGTCCTCAGCTCCTTGCTCCTCTTCTGCGTGACGCTCGGCCTCGCAGGGCAGTTGCTGGCCGCGCAGGCGCCGACCGCACCCCCGTTAGAACTCGAGTACACACTGCGGGTGTCCCGTTCGACGGCTCACTTGGTGGACGTAGAAATCCTGGTGCGCAAGGTGGAAACCGCCAAGTTGGATTTCGTCATGCCCGCCTGGGCGCCTGGTCGCTACGCGATTTATGATTTTGCCAAGAACGCGCAGGAGTTTTCCGCCCTGGGTGCAAACCGTCAGCCGTTGTCTTGGATCAAGCTCGACAAGCAGACCTGGCGCGTCGACGCACGCGAGGCGGGCGGAACGGTCAAGGTCAAATACCGCGTCTTTGCCAATGACCTGGGCGGATCGTTTTCACAGGTTGACAGCACGCACGCCAACCTCAATGGCCCCTCCATGTTCATGTACGTCGAGGGGCATAAACCGGACCCCATCACTTTGAAAATCGATGCTCCTGACCCATGGAAAGTGGTCAGCGGCTTTTCAACTTCTTCGACCGACCTGACCCTTCATGCGCCCAACTACGACGTCCTGGTGGATACGCCGCTCGAAATCTCCTCCGAGTGCACGCTCGATCAGTTTCAAGAACAAGGGAAAGCCATCCTGGTCGCCGTGCACACCTACGGCGAAGATGACACCGATCGGTCGCATCTTCTCGAAGGATTAAAGAAACTCGTGCACGCGGAAATGGCGGCGATGCCCCCACCGGATTTGCAGCATTATCTTTTTATTTTTCATTTTGCTCCGGATGCCTCCCTGGGAGATGGCATGGAGCATTTGAATTCGACTCAAATCATCATCAGGGGTAATGTGCGGGAGGGTTCCCAAGAAGCCCTGGAGTCGGCCTCTCATGAGTTCTTCCACCTCTGGAACGTGAAGCGACTTCGCCCTGCCGCGCTGGGACCCTTCGACTACACACGTGAAAACTACTCGCGCTCACTCTGGTTCGCCGAAGGCGTCACGACCTATTACGGTTACCTTTTCCTCCTCCGGTCCGGACTTTGGACTCGCGAACAGTTTCTGAATCGCCTGGCGAATGAGATTTACGACCTGGAGAGAGAACCAGGGCACGAGCTCATGTCGGCGGAATCCTCCAGCTTCCATGCCTGGTTCTTCGACCGTTCTCCGCAGATGCAGCAGACGAACTTCGCGAACGCGACCATTTCGTACTACAACAAGGGCGCACTTCTCGGGATGCTGCTGGATTTGGAATTACGCTCGCGCACGCAAGGGCGAAAATCCCTATTGGATGTCGTGCAGACGATGTACCACAAGTTCTACGAGGCCCCCGCGGCAAGCTACTATGGACCGGGCCGAGGTTACGAAGAGGAAGACATCGCGGAAGCTCTGAAGGCGGTGACCGGGTCGGATTTCACAGCGTTCTTCGAACGCTACGTCCGGGGGACTGAGGCACTCCCTTACGAGGAGACCCTAAAGTTGGCAGGCCTTCAGCTCCGGACTGAGATGACGTCTGACGCCGCTCCCACTTTGGGGGCACTCGTCCAGCCCGAAAACCAGGGAGCACGAATCTTTGCCGTCATTCCCGGCGGCCCCGCCGACCGTGCCGGACTCAGCCGCGACGACCTGTTGATCGACGTGGACGATCAATCCCTGGCAACTGAGGACCTCTCCACCCGTTTAAGAGCTTACCCGGTCGGCGCCAAGGTCCCGATGACCGTCGCACGGCACGGGCGCCGCGAAAGAGTTACGGTAACACTCGGTCCGCCGGTTCGAAGCCAGTATTCGATTGTGCGCATGGCTTCCGCCACGCCGGAACAAGAAATCGTTCAGAGCGGCTGGCTCGGGACGCGATAGATCTGCGAGTGATGGCTCTCCAATCTCTTGACTGGTGGAATTAAAGTACGGCCCCGAATGCGTAGAAAATCACACACTTCCCTTTTGGCAGCATTAATTCTGTGGCCGCTTCTGACTGCGCTCGCCTCCGCCGCCGATCCTCCCGGCGCCAACGCTGAGGCCCTTGTCCAGGCCCGTCACTGGAAGAGAGCTCGGGCCATTCTCGAACCGCAAATCAAAGCCCATCCCGAGGACCCCAAGATTGCATATCTGCTTGTGCAAGTGAAGGCGGCGTTTAGGGACTTCGATGGCGCTCTGCCGCTTGCCCAGCACGCCGTGGAGCTCGACGGCAGAAACTCGAACTACCACCTGAAACTGGGTCAGGTTTACGGGGAAATGGCAGCCCGGGCCAGCATATTTGCAGCAGGATCGCTGGCGGTGAAATTCCGGAAAGAAGTTGAAATCGCTTTGGAGCTCGATCCCAAAAACCTCGAAGCGCTGGATTCCATGATGCAGTTTAAGTTCCAGGCGCCCGGCTTGATGGGTGGAGACAAAAACCAAGCGCGCGCCCTTGCCGAAGAAATAGCGCGCCTTAACCCCAGCGACCGGTACCTTGCCCACGCTGAACTTGCGGAACTGGAAAAGAATCCGGCGGAGGTGGAAGCCTACTATTTGCGGGCTGCCGAAGCAGATCCAAAAAACTACCGTGCCCTCGCGGCACTCGCGGAATTTGAGAGCCACTCTCCCCACGCGAAATATGACCTGGCCATAAAACACGCCCAGCAGGCCTTGCAGCTTGATCCCTCGCGAGTTGACGCCTATGGGATCCTCGCACGGGTCTTCGCGCTCCAGGAACGGTGGGGCGATCTCGATCCCATTCTCGCCGCCTCGGAAAGAAACGTCCCGGACGATCTGCGGCCCTTCTATGAAGCTGCCCATGCCCTGCTGGAAACTGGTAAGGAACTCCCGAGAGCGGAGGGCTACGTGAAGAAGTATCTTTCCCAGGAGCCCGAGGGCGAGGAGCCGGACACCGCGGAAGCCCACCGGCTGTCGGCGCTGGTCTTCGAGAAGCAAGGCCGCAACGCCGAAGCCCGTGCGGAGATTCAGACCGCACTCCAGCTTAGGCCGAACTTCAAAGCTGCCAAGGAAGACCTGAAGAGAATTGACGGAAGGTAGTTGCACCGCCTCAGGAAGTCTTCTTCCGCCGGACCAGGTGAACCACGAGCAACACCACCGCGCCTACCCCAATGATCACTAGGGTAATCCGATCCAGTTGCCTCAAGAAATCGACCAAGCGCTCCCAGTTGCTACCGAACAGGAACCCGACACAACCGATGGTTAGCGCCCAGCAAACCGCCCCCGTGAAATTAAAAAACAAAAAGCGCGGGTAAGGCATCAGCAAAACGCCAGCCAGGATTCCCGAAAATACGCGCAGGCCGGTGATAAACCGCGCGGTGAAAACCGCCCATTGGCCATACTTCAGAAACAATCCTTGCGCATCGTCGTAGCGCTTCGCAACCCAGGGAATCCGTCGCAGGAAACGATTAACGAATCGGGTGCCGCCGTACCGTCCAAGCAGGAAGCCCAGGCTGTCGCCAATCGTAGCCCCGGCAATCGCGGTAAGGATAGCGGGCAGCAGCCCGATCTTGCCGTGATAAGCGAGAAACCCTGCAAACAAAAGTACAGTCTCACCCGGGATGGGCAAGCCGGCGTTTTCCAGCATCACGCCGAAGAAGACCACCCAGTACCCGTAGCGGGCAAAGAAGCCGGAAAGGAGCTGGAAAATTGAATCGGCCACAGCGCCCGCGATTATGCACGAAGTCGGGTTTTCTGCGCAGAAGATTCTGGGCCTGGCCGCTCGTGCCAACTCCTCCTCGCGCGTCACCCCCGCCCCGACTCATTCGGGACAAGCTCCAGCGGGGGTCCACACACGACCTGGGTTCCCGTCGGAGCCTGCCCCGATTGCGTCGCGGCGGGAATGAAAGGGGACGTAACGATCACCTCGCATAGCTCCGCGCCCGCAAACAGATATGCTAGACTAGTGCCGTTCCAACTTGATTCGCTTGTTTATTACACTTGTTAGCCGAGAAGAGTCGGAACGGCACTAGTCAACGGATGCGCGCACCTTTCCTAGAGAGAATCGAGAAGCGGGCCTTGGTCTGTGACGGGGCCATGGGGACGATGCTATATGCGAAAGGCATCTCTCCGAACCGCTGCTACGACGAGCTGAATGTGACCACGCCCCAGCCCGTCAAAGAGGTCCATCTGGCCTACGTTAAGGCAGGGGCGGAAGTCATTGAGACGAACACGTTCGGGGCCAACCGGTTCCGCCTGCAAAAGTTCGACCTCAGCGCCAAGGTTCGGGAATTCAACCTGGCGGGCGCCCACTTGGCGAGGGAAGTGGCCGGCGAAGACCTCTATGTGGCCGGATCGGTGGGCCCGCTGGGGATTCGTTTGGAGCCTCTGGGGCCGACCTCGCTCCAGGAAGCGCGGGCGGCGTTCCGCGAACAGATCGCCGCCTTAGTAGAAGGCGGCGTCGATCTCATCATCATCGAGACGATGATGGATTTGAACGAAGCTCACCAGGCGCTGCTGGCCGCCCGGGAGGCAGGCCAGGTTCCCGTCATCGTCCAGATGACCGTCCAGGACGATGGCAGCACACCGACGGGCGCGCGGCCGGAGGATTTTGGACGCTCTCTCGACGAGTGGGGAGCCGACCTCGTCGGTATCAACTGCAGCGTGGGGCCCGCCACCGTATATGAGACGCTCGAGCGGATCGCGACCGTCACGGGAAAAAAGCTTTCCGCGCAGCCCAATGCGGGGATGCCGCGCACCGTGGAAGGCCGTAACCTCTATCTTTCCTCGCCCGAATACATGGCCAGCTACGCGACGCGATTCATCCAGGTCGGTGCGCGCCTGGTGGGAGGATGCTGCGGAACGACTCCGGAACACATCAAAGCCATCAAAGCCGCGGTCCGCTCTTTGAGTCCCCAGCGGTCCCGCGCGGCCGTTGAGGTCGTCGCGCGGCCCGGCCGAACCTTGGAGCCGGTCCCGGTGGCCAGCCGCTCGCGCTTGGCCGAGAAGCTGGCGCGACAGGAATTCCCCGTCCTGGTGGAGGTGGTTCCTCCCAAGGGATGCGATGCGACCAGGGAAATCGAGGGCGCCCAATTCCTCCTGGAGCAGGGCGTTGACGCGATCAATATCCCCGACGGTTCGGGGGCCACCGCACGCATGAGTGCCTTGACACTTGCCGCCCTGCTTCAACAGCGCGTGGGCATCGACATTCTGCTGCACTACAGCTCTCGCGATCGCAACGTGTTGACGATCCAGTCCGATCTGCTGGGGGCTCACGCGCTCGGCCTGCGGAACCTGTTGGCGTTGACGCGGGATACTCCGCAATATTCAACGCTGCTTGAAACCGCCGTGTTCGAGGTGGATGCCATCGGGCTGGTCAACATCCTGAACAACTTGAATCGCGGCTTGGACGTGGGCGGCAACCCGCTCGGCGCTCAGACCGCTTTCCTGGCCGGGGTCAGTATCAATCCCTGCGCCTTGAATCTGGAGGAAGAACTTCGCCGCTTTCAGTACAAGGTGGAAGCGGGAGCCGATTTCGCCGTCACTCAACCCATCTTCCATACTGAACCACTGGCGAAGTTTCTGGAGCGGGCCAGAAACTTCGCACCCCACCTACCCATCATCGCCGGAGTTTGGCCGCTCACTAGTTTCCGCAACGCGGAATTCATGAACAACGAAGTTCCGGGCATTTCTGTTTCGCCCGCCATCATGGAGCGCATGCACAGGGCCGATGCGGGCGAACGCGCTCGTCACGAGGGACTGAAGATCGCACAGGAAACGTTGCTGGAGATCCGTCCCCTGGTCCAAGGGGTCCAGATTGCGGCGCCCTTCGGCCGTTACGCGCTGGCCGTCGAGGTCGCGCACGTACTCGGCCGGAACCGGCCACCAACGTCGGTCAGCCAACCGTGATAGAATCGATGGAGCCGCCCCGAGGAGGAAAGGTCGCGCTGCCAGGTCTGGGATGGGCATGCCTGAGCCCACATCCTGAAAGCGACAAACGGCAGGAGACGGTTGATTCGAGAAGGGATACTGCCATGCCTCAATCCGCGAAGACCGACAAGCCGGAGCCTTTCGAGAAGAATCTGGAACGCCTCGATGCGATTGTGCGGGAATTGGAAGACGCAGACCTTCCGCTCGACAAGGCCTTGCAGCTCTATGAGGAAGGGATGAAACTCTCCGAATTCTGTCACAAGCAATTGGAAGAAGCCGAGGGACGAATCGAGATTCTGTCTAAGAAAGCCGGGGGAAAGGTGGTGGCGGAGCCGTTCGAATCGGAAGATACGGAGGCAAGTTAAACACTCGTCGGGACTGACAAGGCTGTAGGGGCGCAAGGCCTTGCGCCCCTACGTACCCGGGATTGATGTCGCCAAGCACAGGCAAGCCTAGACTACGAGGATTGTGAACCCCCTTTCGCCGGAAACAGTTCGGCAGCATCTCGAGCAGGCTCGCACCTCGGTCGATGCGGAACTCGACCGGTTACTCCCGCCCGCCGAGGAGTATCCACCGAGTATTCACAAGGCGATGCGCTATTCCATCTTTGCGGGAGGAAAGCGTCTCCGGCCAACCTTGTGCCTGCAAGCGGGGCGCCTGTTCGGTGGCGAAGAGAAGAGCCTGCTCCGGGTGGGGAGCGCTCTCGAACTGATCCATACCTATTCGCTGATTCACGACGACTTGCCGGCCCTCGACGACGATGACCTGCGGCGCGGCAAGCCCACTTCGCATTGCGTGTTTGGTGAGGCCACGGCCATTCTCACCGGCGACGCCCTGCTGACGTTGGCCTTTGAAATCATCTCCGACGCCGGCGCTCCGTCGGCGGAGTGCAAGCTGCGGGTCATCCACGAACTCGCCCATGCTATCGGGACTCAGGGTGGGATGGTCGGCGGACAGGTCATCGATCTGGAGACGACTGATCGGACCAGCGACGCCGCCACCCTCGATTACATCCATTCCGCCAAGACCGGCGCCCCCATTCGAGCAGCGGTCCGCTCGGGCGCCATCTGTGCGCAAGCGGGTGAAGGCGACTTAGCGCGCGTGACAACTTACGGAGAAAAAGTGGGGCTGGCATTTCAGATCGTGGACGATTTGCTCGACGTGCTCGGATCCCAGGCCGAGTTGGGCAAGACCGTAGGCAAGGACGGACAACAACACAAGGCCACTTACCCCGCCCTGCATGGAATCGAGCCCTCCAAGCAGATTGCTTCCCGCTTGGTTGAAGAGGCGTGCGAGGCGCTGGAACCTTACGGCGAACGCGCCCAAATTCTGCAGGGCATTGCTCACTACCTGATTGTGAGGAACTCCTGATGGAATATCAGTACCTGACGCACATTGATTCTCCGGCCGATCTTAGGAAAATTCCGCGAGAGGAGCTGCCCATCGTTGCCGAGGAACTGCGTGACTACATGATCTCGGTCATTTCGAAAATCGGCGGCCATCTGGCCTCGAGTCTGGGAACCGTGGAACTGACCATCGCCCTCCACTATCTCTTTGACACGCCGCGCGACAAGATCGTTTGGGACATCGGCCATCAGGCCTACGGCCACAAAATCCTGACGGGCCGCCGGGACCGGTTCCCCACCATTCGCCAGTACGGAGGGCTTTCCGGCTTCCCCTCCCGTGAGGAGAGTCCTTACGACACTTTCAACGTCGCCCACGCCGGAACGGCGATTTCAGGGGCGTTGGGCATGGCTGTGGCCCGCGACCTGAAAGGCGAGAACTATCACGTCGTAGCCGTAGTGGGCGACGCCGGACTCACCTCAGGCCTGGAACTGGAAGGGATCAACAATCTGGGGACGCTGAAGAAAAAAGTGCTGGTCATCTTGAACGACAACAAGATGTCCATCTCACCCAACGTCGGCGCTTTTGCGGGCTACCTGAACCGCATCGTTCATGGGCAGGCGTATCACCGGCTGCGGGAAGAATTCGAGAAGAGGATCCTTTCCGTCCCGCGTTTGGGCCCCCGGCTCCTGAGACTCTCCAAGGACCTCGTGGAATCCGCCAAAACCATGCTGATCCCAGGACTGGTGTTCGAGGAACTGGGCTTCGAATACCTCGGGCCGATCAACGGTCACAGTCTGGATGAGCTGCTCGCTGTGCTGGCTAAGGCCAAAGAGCGTCCTGGACCCACCCTGGTCCATATCGTGACCCAAAAGGGCAAGGGCTACCCGCACGCCGAAATGCTGCCTGTGAAATATCACGGCGTGACTCAATTCGACGTTTCCACGGGCGTCTTCCACCCTGCAGCCAACAAGGCCCCGAGCTACACGGGGGTATTCGGCAAGGCCATCTGTGAGGTGGCGGCGAAAGACCCGCGCGTGGTCGCGATTACCGCCGCCATGAGTGAAGGCACCGGCCTGGCCGAATTCTCCAAACGCTTCCCCGACCGGTTCTTCGACGTGGGGATCGCCGAGCAACACGCCGTCACCTTTGCCACGGGACTGGCCTGCGAAGGGATGCGCCCCGTCGTCGCAATTTATTCCACCTTCCTGCAACGTGCCTTTGACCAAGTGATGCACGACACCTGCTTGATGCGCGCGCCGGTAACGTTCGTCCTCGACCGCGGCGGCCTGGTGGGCGCCGACGGGCCGACGCATCACGGGCTCTACGACCTGGTTTATCTTTCCGCGCTGCCGGGGATGGTGGTGATGGCGCCCAAGGATGAGAACGAACTGCGCCACATGCTCTATACCGCGATCAACCTCAACGGGCCTGCGGCCATGCGCTTTCCACGCGGCAGCGGAATCGGTATCCCCATCGACGCGGATTTCAAGGCCCTGGAGATTGGGAAGGCTGAGATTCTGCGGGAAGGCTCCGATATCGTGATCCTTGCCCTCGGCACCATGGCTTATCCGTGCCTGGAGGCAGCGACCCGGCTGGAGGCTCTGGGCATTCGCGCCACGGTCATCAATGCGCGGTTCATGAAGCCCCTGGACGAAGAACTAATCTGCTGCCTGGCAGCGGAGAAACAATTCCTGGTGACAGCCGAGGAAGGCACGGAGGCAGGAGGATTTGGCTCGAGCGTCGCGGCGTTATTGCAGGACCGGAAAACCCCCGCCAGCCTGCTGCGCATCGCCGTCCCCGACCGCATCATTCCCCACGGCGCGCCGAACCTGCTGCACGCCAAGTACGGCCTGGATGTCGACGGGATATTTGAGAAGATCAAGAACTTCGCGCACGAATTCCCGGTCCGGTCGGAACTGCGCTATCGCTCCCTGCTAAGGTCGTAAGATGGTGGGAGGCGTTACGAAATAACCTCTCCTTTCGGCCGCTAAGCGACCCCCTCACCGGTCCCGACAATTTTAGATTTACGATTTTGGATTAGCGAACCGGGCGGGGCAGCGCTCGGGAGAGAGCCCTCAATCTCTAAAGAAATGGCTGGACTCTCGAAAGACGAAAAGTAAGCGGCGGGGATGACACACGAGATCGCGGCGGCTTACGCCGACAAGGACGCCGCAGGGCGTATGACCGACTGAAGGGCACCTGAGCATAGACGCAGGAATCCGGATAAGGCGAGTGAAGCATGCACAAGCGGAAAGGCCGTGAGACGACGCTGGTTGGGGTCGCGGGAGTCCATCACGTGGTCTGCGAATTGTCGCGCCGTGGACTCATTGCCTTGCCGACCACAAGGAACACGGCAGGCTACGATGTGATCGTAGTGTCACAGGACGGCACGAAACACGCCAACATCCAGGTGAAAAGCGCAGGCAATCCAAAGGTCCGTTTTTGGCCGGTTGCGAAGTCCAAAGCGGGTATCCGCCGTGGCGCCGACGATTACTACGTATTCCTTGGCGGCCTGGAGCGGGGCGAACAAATTGACGGCTACCTCCTGAATGGCAAAGAGGTGCTGAAGGAAATCCAGGAGCACTACGGGGATAGAGCCTTTCGGGCTGGTAAGCCGTTTCCCTACTGTCTGTACCTCCGCCCTCGCGCACGAAAACAGTGGGCGGAGGATTGGAATTCCTGGACCCTGTGAGCCAGCGATTAGCGCAGACCTGTTCTTGAAGTCTGCGGTTTTTCTGAGGCGGACGATTAGGGCCGCGGAGTTCGAGAGCAACTCCGCGTTGCGCGGTCGCAGACTCAGTCCCAAACCGACCGAATCCGCGCCAGCCCGCACAAAGCGCGACGTACCCCTCCTTGTCTCTCCCTACGTAGTCGGGATGTTCCTTGGCGGTATGGGCCACCCGCGTTGTCGGGGTGTCCAACATGGGGAGTGTCCAACATTGACAATGATGGACAGAGCTGGTATTTTCGACCTGAAGAACCAGGAGGAATTCCCGTGAACGTTCACCTTACGCCTGAGCTAGAAACGCTCGTTCAGAACAAAGTGAAGACCGGCCGCTACAACTCGGCGAGCGAAGTGGTCCGCGAGGCACTGCGGCTTTTTGAAGAGAGGGACCAGATTCGGCAGCTCCAGATTCAGGAGCTCCGGAAGAAAATCAACAAGGGCTGGGCTTCTCTCGAACGCGGCGAGGGAGTGGACGGAGAGGAATTCTTCAGGGTTCTCGGGCGAGAAGAACGAGAGTTGGCGCGAAAGCGCAAACAGGCATGAAGCCCTTCAAACTTTCCCCTGAAGCCGCCCAGGACATTCGGGAAATCTGGGCCTACATCGCAGCCGACAGTATCAAAGCCGCCCGCCGCCTTCGCCTCCAAATTCTTGATGCATGCCGGAGGGTTGCCGACAACCCATGAATTGGACACAGCCGAGAGGACCTCACAGACAAGCCCATGCTTTTCTGGCCGGCGGGCTTATACCTGATTATTTACACCGCCCGAAAGCCTGTCGAAATCGTTCGCGTACTACACGGCGCGCGTGACATTCCAAGCCTGCTCTAATTGCTTGCAACGGAGATGACCCTGATTGACGGCTGGATCGCGCGGAGACCCAGCCACGCGCTGGCCGATTGACATCGTGACACAAATTGTTGCACGTTGTTGTTATCCCAACAGTGACCAGTCGCCAACTCCGGGACACGCGCCGGCTGAAGGCTTGGCTGCGCACCGGGCTGGTAGGCTAATGAAAAGGTCCCGAACATGTCATCCTGAGGAGTCCGCCGTGGCGGACGACGAAGGATCTCAGCATTTGATTGTTTCCAAGAATACAGGGGTTCTTCGCGCAGTTCACCCTGAGCGAAATGACAAACATCCTTCGGCTTCGCCTCAGGATGACAGTGAATGGGCTCAGAATGACATTATCAGAGTGTCTTCCAGCAATCTGTCAGGTGTTCTGGCTCTCTACAAGCTGCTTGGCGCGCTGGGCGGCACGGACCACCGCTTTGATCAGGGTGACGCGCAGGCCGCCTTCCTCGAGTTCCAGCAACCCATCAATCGTACAGCCCGCGGGGGTGGTGACCATGTCTTTCAGTTTGGCCGGGTGTTCGCCGGTTTGTAGGACCAAGGCCGATGCACCCAGCAAGGTCTGCGCGGAAAGCTCGGTGGAAAGCTCGCGCGGCAGACCCAGCTTCACGCCTCCCTCCGCCAGCGATTCGATGATCAGGTAGACGTAGGCAGGACCCGACGCGGAAAGGCCCGTAACAGCGTCCATGTGCTTCTCATCCACAACTACCGTACGGCCCATGGAACCGAAAATCTCCCGCGCCAGCGCAACGTCCTCGGGCGTAGCGTGATTGCCTGCGGCCAGCGCAGTCATTCCCTGCCGAATCAAGCAGGGGGTGTTGGGCATGGCCCGGACCACATGGGCAGGGTGGCCGAGCTCTCGCTCGATCAGCGTCGTGGTGACGGAAGCCGCGGCGGAAATGATGACCGCATCCTTGCGCAACGCTTTTTTTACATCGTGCAGGAAGCCCTTCACCTGTTGAGGCTTCAAGCTGACCAACACCAGATCGGCGCCCGCCACCGCCTGGCGGTTGTTGGTGTGCGCCTTGACGCCATATTTCTCAGCCAAGTAATCGGCGCGCGGCTGATGAGCGACGGTCACCTCAACGCGATGGACCGGGACGAGCTGTGAACCCAACATGCCGGAAAGCAAGCCCTCGCCCAACTTCCCGCAGCCTATCAGCGCCAGCTTTTTTACCCGGCTCTGAAAGTCGCGCGCGCCGCGAGCCTCCGTGGATTCCCGCTTTCGCGGGAATGACTTGGCGTCGGTGGTTTTCATAGTGGTCCTCGGGTGATGAGAAGAAGCTGACAGCGGTCAGCTATCAGCCAGAGCTTTAGCTGACTGCTGAGCGCTGAGAGCCTTGTACTACCGCCTTGCTGCGGCCTGCGCCGCGGTGGCTTCCTTCTTGGATGTCTGGATCCAAGGCATCATCTTGCGCAGCTCGCTTCCCACCTTTTCGATGAGATGTTCGGAAGCCTTGGAGCGCATTTCCAGGAACCGCTTGCGTCCCTTGGCGTTTTCATCCATCCACTCTTTGGCAAACACACCGCTCTGAATGTCGGCCAGAACCTTTTTCATCGTCTCACGCACCCGGGCGTCAATCACCACGGGCCCGCGGGTGTAATCCCCGTATTCGGCGGTGTCACTCACCGAATAACGCATGTACTTGATCCCACCCTGGTAGATGAGGTCCACAATCAGCTTCAGCTCGTGGAGGCATTCGAAGTAGGCAATCTCGGGCTGGTAACCGGCTTCGACGAGCGTCTCGAAGGCCGTCGTGACGAGGGCCGAGACCCCGCCGCACAGCACCGTCTGCTCGCCGAAGAGGTCGGTCTCCGTCTCCTCTTTGAAGGTGGTGCGAATCACGCCCGCCTTGAGCGAACCGATACCTTTGGCGTAAGCGAGCCCAGTCTTCTCGGCACGGCCGGAAGCGTCCTGTTCTATCGCCAAGAGCGAGGGCACGCCTACGCCCTCGGTAAAGAGCTCGCGCAGGCGATGCCCAGGACACTTGGGCGCGATCATGATGACGTCCACGGTGGGCGGAGGAACGATAAACTTGAAGTGAATGTTAAACCCGTGAGCAAACACCAGGGTTTTGCCCGGCCCGAGGTGGGGGGCGATGGCCTCTTTGTACACCTGCGCCTGCACCGGATCGGGGATGAGCACGACGATCAGGTCACCGCGCTGGGCGGCTTCCGCGGCCTCCATGACCTCGAAGCCTGCCTCTTTTGCCTTGGTGCGTGGCGGATCGCCGGCGCGCTCGGCAACGATCACCTTGACCCCGCTGTCGCGTAGATTCAGCGCGTGCGCGTGTCCCTGACTGCCGTAGCCGATAATGGCCACGGTTTTCCCCGCGAGATTTTTCAGGTCACCGTCTTGCTCATAATAGACTTTAGCCATAGCCGTCTAGCCCTCCGCCAAGCATTGAATTTGAAAAGCTGGATTATATACGAAGCAGGTAGCTCGCCGACCCGCTAATTACCCCGCCCGAATCGAACGTCAACCCGTCCTCATTAAGGGTAGTGTCCTAATTTGGCGGAGTGAATTCAAGACAGGGGGCCGGACCTTCAGGTCCGACGACAGCCAAAACTTCAAATGGGGCCTTTAGGCCCCGAAGCTTCAGGGGCCAAAGCCCCCGACTGGGCGCCCGCCGATCATGTTGGAGCTAGAGCTCCGCCCCCCTAGCCAACTCCATCGAGCGAAGTTTCTCAAATTAGGACACTACCTCATCAAGCTTACGCGACGATCAGCTCCGGGCGCGACACGTTCCGGGTACTTTTCACACAGGCGAAGGGAAGAACCTCCGGGATACCGAAAGCCGGCACGGCGGTTCGCCGGCGGCCTTCAGCGGGAACCTCGAGGAGATATTTTCCATGACTGGCAAAGATAAGCTTGGACCCAGGAAAGGTCTCGAGAATCTCAGCCACCCGGGAGGTGTCGGGATCCGCGTCGATGAAAATGAAGGCAGCGTCCTCGGAGGGCTCGTGCCGATAACAAGTGACGTGCTGAACGCCTCCCATCCGGCGCAGGAGGTTAAAGATGTGATCGACGTCCGCCTCTGGCGACTCCATAACCGCCATCATGGAAAGGCCACTCGGCCGAGCCGCCATGGCCAGGGTCACGATCTTCAATCCCTTGCGGCGAAACACATTCATCAGCCGGCAAGTCACGATCAGGTCCTGCTCGGTTTCGAGCGTAATCAGCCACTGCATAGTGTACTCCTGTGCGTTGACCAAAACTCGGCCGGGCCTTGCGCCAGGGCCGCCCGTGCCTGGGCCTACACAGCCCACAGATCGTCCAGCGCCTCTTCTTCAACCAAAACTCGTGGCGGTTCCACGACCATCTCGGCGAGCGAGGCCCCGGGGGGAACGATGGGATATACGTTCTCCGCCGGGTCCACCCAGAAATCAACCAAGCGGGGCTCGCGGTCACTCAGGAAGTCCTCGACCGCATCCACCACGTCGGTGCGGTGCTCGACGCGCGTGCCGCGGATGCCATAAGCCTCGGCCAGCTTGACAAAATCCGGCGCAAAATCGAGGTCAGTGTCGCAGTACCGCTTCTCAAAGAAAATCTCCTGCCACTGGCGCACCATGCCCAGCGCACGGTTGTTGATAATGGCGATCTTGACGGGTACCCGGTATTGCACCACCGTCGCCAGATCGTTCAGGGTCATCTGGAAACCCCCGTCGCCAACGATGGCAATCACCTGGCGATCCGGGAAGGCCATCTGCGCGCCCATGGCCGCAGGGAACCCGTAGCCCATGGACCCCAGTCCGCTGGAGGAGAGGCACGTACGCGGCCGGGAAAAGTTGTAGAACTGCGCGGTCCACATCTGATGCTGGCCCACGTCTACCGCTACAATGGCGTTCTCCTGGGCGTGCTGGGCGATGGACTCAATCACATACTGGGGTTTCACCGTATTCGCGTACTTGTCATAGGTCAGGGGGTGCTCGGTACGCCAGGACTCAATGCGCTGGAGCCACTGCTGCCGATCGGGGGTCGGAGCCGTCTGGCGTCGCTTCAAAACATCAATCAAAGCGTGGAGTGCTTCCCGCGCGTCCCCGACCAGGGCCAGATCCACATGCACGTTCTTGTTGACCTCGGAGGGGTCAACGTCAAAATGAATCTTCTTGGCGTCTGGGGCGAAGCCGTTGAGGCGCCCCGTCACACGGTCATCAAATCGCGCCCCGATGGCCACCAGCAAGTCGCAGTTGCAGATCGCCAGGTTGGTGGCATACGAACCGTGCATGCCCAGCATTCCCAACGAAAGCGGA
Source organism: Terriglobia bacterium (assembly GCA_020073545.1). GTDB lineage: Bacteria > Acidobacteriota > Terriglobia > UBA7540 > UBA7540 > Bog-366. Next base: position 43,286 of record JAIQEZ010000023.1, read on the forward strand.
TGGCGCGAAGGAAAGGCGCCCATGCCCATCAAGGTCGTCGTCACCGGGATGTGAGTCAGCTCCGCAATCTCGCGAATTTCTGGTGAGGCGTCGGCAGAAATCACCCCGCCGCCCACGTAAAGCACCGCCCGGCGGCTTTCCAGGATCATATCCGCCGCTCGTTCGATTTCGGCATCCGTCCACTCACGCAGCCGCTCGGGTCGCTCGGCGCCGGTGCTGGGGGGGTAGCAGGGCTCTGCCTTTTCCATGAGCACGCTCTTGGGGAGGTCAACCAGCACCGGCCCCGGACGTCCCGAGACAGCAGCCCTGAAAGCCCGATCGATGACCGCCGGGATGTCCGCCGCAGAGCGGACCAGAAACGACTGCTTGGTAGAGGGAAGACTAATGCCGATCGTGTCGGCCTCCTGGAAGCCATCTTTCCCAATCAAGGACGCCGGGACTTGACCCGTCAGGGCAACGACTGGGATGGAATCCATCATCGCCGAGGTCAGGCCCGTGATCAGGTTGGTTGCGCCCGGTCCGGACGTTCCCAGGCAGACTCCTGGTTTCCCCGAGGCGCGCGCGTAGCCGTCGGCGGCGAAAGCGGCTGCCTGCTCGTGGCGGACCAGCAAGTGGCGGATGCCCGCACTGTATAGGGCATCGTAAAGGGGAAGGACCGCCCCCCCGGGGAGGCCAAAAAACACATCCACCCTTTGGCGTTTAAGGCTTTCCAGCAAGAGTTCGGAACCCGAAAAAAGCTTCCCCATATTCCTCTCTTAGCGCCTGGCCGGACCGAATGACCGACCAGTCGGTAGGTAAAATAGCATGTCTACCCTGCCGCGTCAACCTCTATTATCATTTCGGCGGAAATTGGAGGGTGATGAGTATGAATTGCTTGTAAGCCCGTATAAGGGAGCGTTCAGTGATCAGCTCTTAGCGTTCAGCCAGGCCCTTGTCGCTTTTGCTGATCGCTGACTGCTTCTTCTTTGGCTGACCGCTCATGGCTGATTGCTGACCGCTTCTTTCAACGTAGCAGTTCTTCCAGCCGCACAGCCTGGTCAGTCTTCTCATCGCGGTATTTGATGATGACCGGCGTGTAGAGTGAAATCCCCAGTTCTTTCCCTCGGCCTTTGGTGACGGCGCGCGCGCCGGGGACGACGACCGCGCCCTCGGGAATCCGCAGCGGCTTCTCCGCTTCGCGGCGATGCACGACATCGCGCACGAGGTCATAGACGGGCGTCGAACCCGTGATGATGGCGCCGGCGGCGAGGACCGCGCCTTTCCCCACGATCGTGCCCTCGTACACGCCGCAATTGCCACCCACCAGCACTTCGTCCTCGATAATGACCGGCAGCGCGCCAATCGGCTCAAGCACACCGCCGATTTGCGCTGCGGCGCTGATGTGTACTCGCTTGCCGACTTGCGCGCAGGAACCGACCAGCGCGTGCGAGTCGATCATCGTGCCGTCGTCCACGTAGGCGCCAACGTTCACGTACATGGGCGGCATGCAGGTCACGTTCTTTCCGATGTAGCAACCATCGCGAATCGAGGAGCCGCCGGGCACAACGCGAATGTTCTGGTCAGCAGGAAGCCGCTTGAGGGGAAAGGTGTGCTTGTCGCGGAATTGGAGGTCGCTCGGCGGCATCTCCACGACGCGTCCGATGCGGAACCCCAGCAGAATGCCCATTTTCACCCAGGCATTCACGCGCCAGCCCCAAGGCGAACTGGCGTCCGGTTCCGCGGCGCGCACCCGGCCTTCATTCAGCGCGACCTTCAGTTCGTCTAAGGCGCGGAAGTACTCGGGCCCGTACTGGCTCTCCTGGCGGGCAAACAATTCGGAGATCTTGGCTTTGAGTTGCATCATAGGGGTGTAACGCAGACTTGTTCTTTAAGTCTGCGGCTGTTTCTCAGGCAGGATACCAAAAACCGCGGCGTTCCTGAACGACTCGGCGCCACCTGCTCGAGCCCCACGGGAGCGCATTACTCTGCGGTTTTTGGTCGGGGTTCGCAGCCAGCGTCGTGCGTCCTGGTGGCGATCCCGCACGGGGAGATCGCCACTGTCGTCCAACCCCAAGGGCTGGCGACCCCGCCTAGTGGGGTCGCCGCTACTTTTTCCGCGTGAACTCGAAACTGTGTGCCTGCTCCTTGTCGTTCTCGCGCCAAGTCCATTCCTCCGAGAAGTGGTCGCTGTCGGCAATCTTAATCACCAAGTGGTGCATGTGCCCAGCCTCGGGGCTCGGCAAATTGGTGATGCCCTGGAATGAGAAGTCGAACTCTTTCTGGTCTGCCGTAGTTGCGATTGTCTCCATGCGAGGTTGGTTGCCGGCGCTGCAGTAGTGGGTCGCGGCGACGCGATTCCCATCGGGATGGTAGAGCGTGACCATCTGGTTGTCTTCCGAGTTCTGAAAAGTTTCCTCCAGCGCCGTGGCGTTTGAGACCAACCGGATCGTAGTCGTGAACAGTTCTCCCTTCGGACTCTTGGCCTGCCACTCGCCCACAAGCGTCTTGAGCTGCTCAAATCCGCCCGCTGGGCGTTCGGCGGAATCGCGCGCGGGTAGGGGGCCTTGTGACGGAAACCGCCGGGGCGGTCGATGGTGCCCAGCAGCGACATCAGCACTGCCAGCGAACGTATGGTCTAGACGCCGTTGGAATGCGCCGCCAGTCCGCGCATCGCGTGGAAGGCGACCGGGTTGCCGCTGACGGTCTCATGTTCCTGGCCCCAGAAGTCTGTCCAGGGGATGGGCAACTCGATCTTTTGGTCACGTGCAGTCACGCCCATTTCGTGCGCGATGCGCTTGATGGTGTCCGCTGGAACGCCGGTGATTTTCTCGGCCCACTCCGGCGTGCAGTCGGCCACGCGCTCTTTGAGCATTTGAAAAGCCGGTTTGACCGGCATGCCATCCGGCATGAAGAAACTGCCGAACAGCGCCGGATCGGCATCCTTCGTGTGGTCAGCCACCGGCCTTCCGGTATGGCGGTCCCACCAGTAGAAATTGTGGGGGCGCAGCCGAGCCCAAGATTGAGGGCAACCACCGCGGCGAGAAGCCCCCGCGCCGACCACCGCTCGTCGCTCTTCCAATAGGCCTTCGTCAGATCGAACACGCCCTCGCCGAGCCGCGCTAGCCCGCTCATCCCCACCTCCTCGCGGCCGCAACGATAGCCGCGCCGGGCATGGCGGGCGTTGACCTGAATCAATCCGTCACCTTGCCCAGGACGGCCGGCGGCCGGCCGGATCGAACCGTCATCGCGAAGCGGCGGCGGCCTGCGGTTTTGGCACTACGCCGCGGGACGCGCTTCC
>JAIQEZ010000166.1 GCA_020073545.1 Terriglobia bacterium
CAAAGTCTTCCTTCGACACTTTGGGATGAAGACTACATGATATTTGCACTCCCACTTCGTATGGTTTAGGCTTTCCTTTTCGTCCATCGTGGAGCTCCTTTTCGTGTGCTTTGGCGGCTCACGTTAAGGAGTTTCCCCGATGGACTCCGGTATTTGTCAAACTTCTACTGCCTCCCCGGCAGAGCCGGGGGGTCTCCCTAGGGACTAGTACGGGGATTCATGAGCTTGCGAAAAAATGTGTGGAAAAATTCGCAGAGAAGAAAGAGAGTTGCTACAAGGGCGTTTGTAGTTCTGCCTGCAGGGAAGGGCTGCTGCCGAATTTGCCGTTTTAGTCGTGCCAATGTCTGTGGGCGTCCGAGGCGAGGCTTGGAGGACGATCCCTTCCTTCGCCAAACAACTCTGGCATGTTGGGTTGTCGGCCTGGTGTGGAGGGGGTTGGGTGTCGAGAGAAAATGAGATGAAGTTTTGGTCCGCGTTGACACTGCGGATATTTGGTGTCCTGCACATTCTGATAGGGCTCGTGGGGATAAGCGAGGTGGTGTGGATGTACTTTACTTCTGCCCCGAGAGCTCTGGTGCCCGACCCGCGATATCCATACGCACTACCGTTCTATTGTGTCTATACGATCGTCGTTCTTCTGTGCCTCGTTTTCTTGATAAGAGCGGGAGTTGCACTTTGGCGGCTTGAGCCACGGGGTCGTTGGCTATCCAACGTCGTCTTGTCTTTCGAGGTAATCTCGTGTTGGGCCGAGTGGGAAACAATCCTCGTCCTTCTTCCATTGTGGGGTGACAAAGCGAAGGGCGTGGAAGACAGCATGCTCGTCGCATCCGGGACGTGGATCTCCGGGGACCTTCAGCTTCTGACTGGCTACCCGCTGATTGCACTAATTGCTATAAACCTCGCCTATCGAAGACTGCGTCGGGCGTCGACCGCACCGGCTTCGCTCCCTGGAAACGAACAGACCGGCTGGAAGCCCTGGCCGCGGGCTCTCCTTCGAGCTCTTGGACTACTTGACGTCATCGTGGCGCTGTGGGGCCTTAACGTTGCCGCGTGGTGGTATGTGCTGGTCTTGGAGAACAAAACTGGCGTGGACGCAGTGCATCCTTACGTTCTGCCCATTTACCGGATCGAGACGGCCGTCGCGGTTGTATGCTCCCTCTTTCTAATTCCAACCGGAGTTGCCCTTTGGCGTCTAAACCGACTAGGCGCACGGATGTCCCGTGGCCTACTGGGATTCGCGGTGGCTTTCCTTGTCATAGAGCTAGGACTGCGGCGCATGCTCTTAACCGCAGAAGGAGAAGCCAGGGCAATCGGCAAGAGCTTTGAAAACTCGGTCGGCGTCCTGGTACTTATTGCGCCAATCATCGCCTATCTACTCGTCGTCGTCATCGCTACCACCGTTGCCTTCCGCAGGATGCCAGCGGCCGATGGTGCAACGCCGCCTCCCACGGATTCCCATTGACACGTGGAGCCGGTTGATTCTCTCTTAGATTTGAAGAGTCTTTCTTGCCGGGCCAGATTGCCCTGACTGCCGCGGCCTGCTTACCGTGCCTGCGGCAGGCAGGGCAGGCGCAGAGCCTCACAGGCCTTCGAGAACCCTTCGGGAATTGCAGCGTCGGGGCAGCAGGTCCGCCATTAGGATTAGTGGCCCTTCGCCCGCGCGGGTCCCCTACAACCGACCTTCCGACGAAGATCCCACAGCCCCAGGGCATGTCGCTCCGTCCGCCCTTCATCCCGCATGACCCGGTCGCCAATCCGAGCTAGAATGGCAGGTTCTCGAATCACGGCCGTGGCTGCCGCAGGTGGCTCGCCGCACGGCCATCGTGCTGAGCACAAAAAGGAAAGGCCCGACAATGGCTGAACTTCGCTTAGACCCTTTCACTCGCCGCTGGGTGGTGACCGGCAAGCGCCCGGTGATGCCGGACGTGCACGACGAGAGCGGCTTGTGCCCCTTCTGCCCGGGTCACGAGCATCTGACGCCCCGCGCCATTCGCGAGTGTCGCGACGCGAGCGGCGCCTGGACGGCGCGCGTCTTCCACGATCGCGCCCCGTTGTTCCGGGTGGAAAGTGGCACCGACCGCCGCGGCGAGGGGATGTTCGACCTCATGAACGCTGTCGGCGCGCACGAAATCGTCGTGGAAACTCCCCAGCACGGCGTGACGTTGGCGCAGATCCCCGAGGAAGATTTTACCCGGGTGTTGGAACTTTTCCGCGACCGCATCCTCGACCTGAAGCGCGACAGTCGCCTCCGCTATGTCTCGCTCTTCAAGGATCAGTCCGCAGCTTCCGCGGCGCTGCAAGGCCACAGCCATTCCCAGGTGCTGGGGACGCCCGTTCTGCCGCAACTGCTGGAAATCGAATTTCGCTGGAGCCGCATGCACTTCCTGAGGCGGGAAAGGTGCATCTACTGCGACGCCTTGGAGCAGGAACTGCGCGAGGAGAAACGCGTGGTGGATCAGAATGCGGATTTCGTGGCGTTTTGTCCTTTCGCCTCGCGTTGGTCTCATGAGCTCTGGGTGATTCCCGTAGGTCATTCTTCCTCGTTCGAGAACGATCTAGCGGAACCCGGGCGCATTGCGTCGCTCGCCCCATTCCTCAAGTCCTGCCTGCAACGCGTGGAAAAACTCTCGCCGACTCTTCACATGGTGGTTCACACCGAACCGAACTTGCAGGCGCAGAAGCCCACCAAAGACTGGTGGGAGACCTTGCGGGATGATTATCATTGGCACATCATAATTCAACCCGATGTCGAGGGGCGGCGCCGCTTCCTGGGAACGGAGGGCTTCCACTTTAATCCCATTCCAGCGGAACAGGCCGCGTTGGTCCTGCGCGCGCTCGAGCCGGGAGTCGAACCGCCGCCCCCGGCGTGAGGATGCAAACCCCGTGACCCCAACCTGGAATCAAATCCGGCTCGTGGTGTTCGACCTCGACGGCACCCTGGTGGACAGCAAGCAGGACCTGGCGTTGAGCGTGAACGCCATGCGGGGCGAGATGGGCCTCAGTCCACTGCCGCTCGACTTGATCGCCTCCTACATCGGCCACGGCGCCACGGAGTTGGTGCGCCGCTCGTTGGGAACGCTCGCCACGATTGAAAATGTTGATAAAGGCATGGCCTTTTTCCTGAATTATTACCGTGATCATATGCTCGATAATACAGCCCCTTACCCGGGAGTACCCGAGGCGCTCGAAAAGCTCCAGGCCCACAAGCTGGCGGTGCTGACGAACAAGCCCGTCATTTTCAGCCGCGAGATGCTGACGCGGCTGGGGTTCGCGCCCTACTTCACGTTCGTCTACGGTGGCAACAGTTTTCCGCAGAAGAAACCTGACCCCGTGGGTCTGCACAAAATGATGGAAGATCTCGGGATTCCTGCCGCCCAGACCCTCATGGTGGGCGATTCTGACACCGATGTGCTGACCGGACGGAACGGGGGCGTCTGGACCTGTGGCGTCACCTATGGATTCGGGGCGGACACGCTGCAGAAGGTTCCACCTGATCTCGTGATCGATGATCTACGCGAACTCCCGCCGTTACTGGACGGTCTGCGGAAAGGTTGATGCCGAGGATGCGCGAGGTTCCTGGAAATTCCAGTCCGCGCACGGAGGTGGGTACTCTCTCCAACTTGTTCCGGTTCCGTCGCATCCAAGCGAAAGCGGAACACCCTATGACGAATTCCGCGGATGCAGGGTTGCGGGCGACGTCCTGCAGCCGGAAAGCAAGAAACGGCACCATAGTGCGGCCTGCCTGCGCAGGTAGGCCCGCCAGCACGCTGTGCTTGCTGGTGGGGCTTTGCCTGTTGCCCGGCATTCCAGGTCATTCTCAGCAAGCACCCGCAAAACCGCAAACGGAAAGCGCCCAGGCTCCCGCCGCACCGCCGGTCGGGACCGAGCCGGAACAGCCTCTGCCCGGCGATTGGGCTCCTGAGCTGCTCTACGGCATCTTGAGCTCCCCTAACGAAGAGGCACAGCAGGCGCTCCTGCGCGCGACCTTCGCGGCGGGGCCAGCCCTCATTCCCCAGCTCGCCGAGGCGCTCAAGGACGATCGCACCGCGGAATACGCGGCGCAGTCTCTGGCCTTCATCGGCGGCGAACAGGCTTTGGGCATTTTGTGGAAACTGCTCACCGACCCCCGCGACCTCAACCTGCGGCGTTTCACCTATGGCATGCTGGCGGAATACGAATCGCCGCAAGCCACCGACGTCCTCTTCGACGTCATCAAGAAATCCGACGATGAGCCGGACCGCACCGTGACGGAAACCGCGGTCATTGCCCTTACGGTTCACACCGACCCTAAATTGCTTCCTCGGCTACGCGAGGCGGAGAGCAAACTGCAGGACGTCGTTATCCGCGACGACCTGGACAATGCCCGTGCGGTCATTGAAGCGCGCGCCAAATACCTCGCTTCGCCGGAAGGAAAGAAGGCCGGTGGCTCAGTCGAGTCCGCCGTGCGAACTTACTTCAGCCCGGCGCTGGCGATGCCCTCTCCCCCGCCGGCGGCGCCCGTTTCTCCCGAAAGAAAGGCCGCGGGAAAGGGTGTGACTCCGCCCGCCCGGACGCCGTCCAAGCCGCCCGTTTCTGTGGAGATCCGCAGCATCACTCTGTCACCGGATAGGAACCGCGCCCTCACCCGCGTGGTCTTCGAAGACCCCACCGCGACGGCCTACTACGATATCGTCCTGCAAAAGCGCTACGGCGACTGGACAATCGCCAGCGTCTGGCTGGGCCCCGAGGTCGAGAAGCCGCAACCCGTAACGGCTCCGCCCGCCCAGCCAGCACCGGAGTGAGGCCCCCGCGCCCCGCGATTGCCAAGCGGACATTGCAGCGGCCGGCACGGCGAGTGGAGAATGGCGTCCCCATAACTTGCAGGCGTCATTAGTTCCCCTCCTCAGGGAATGATTGCCACGCCTGCGCGCTTACCGCATAATCGGAATTCCATGAAATACGTCATCGTGGGAACTGCAGGTCACATCGATCATGGAAAGTCGGCGCTCGTCCTGGCGCTCACCGGCACCGACCCTGACCGCTGGGAGGAAGAGAAGCGCCGCGGCATCACCATCGACCTGGGCTTCGCTCACCTGGACTTGGGTGAAGGCCTGCGGATTGGCTTCATCGACGTTCCCGGCCACGAGCGGTTTGTGAAGAACATGCTGGCAGGAGTGGGAGGCATCGATATCGTCTTGCTGGTCGTGGCCGCTGACGAATCTATCAAACCTCAAACGCGCGAGCACTTCGACATCTGTAAGCTGTTGGGCATTCGCCAGGGTCTGATCGTGATGACCAAGGCGGACCTGGCGGAGCGAGATGTGCTCGACCTGGTGCGCCTGGAGGTCCAGGACTTCGTTGCGGGCTCATTCCTGGAAGGCGCGCCGATTCTTGCCGTGAGCGCGCGCACGGGCGAAGGACTAGGGGAGCTGAAGCAGGAACTGCGTCGGCTGGGCCTGGAGCTCCCTCCCAAGCCGGTCGGCCTGCCCTTTCGGCTTCCCATCGACCGCTCTTTCGTCATGAAGGGATTTGGGGCTGTGGTGACGGGGACGCTCATTGCCGGAACGGTTGAGAAAGAAGCCGAAGTGGAGATCTTCCCTTTGGGCCGGCGGGTGCGCGTGCGTGGCATCGAGGTCTACAATGCCCCCGCCGACCGCGCCACGGCTGGCCAGCGAACCGCTCTCAACCTGGCGGGCGTCGAAGCCAAGCAGATAACGCGTGGCATGGCGGTGGCCACGCCCGACTTGTTCCAGCCTACGGCGCGCCTGGATTGCAGGTTGAGCCTTCTGCCCAGCTCACGGCCGTTGCGGAACCATGCTCAGGTGCATTTTCATTGCGGGACCGCGGATATGCTGGCGGAGGTTGTGCTGCTCGACGGCAAAGAGCTGCCGCCGGGCGCGACCGGCTTTGTGCAACTCCGCCTGGCGGAGCCGGGGTTGTTCGTTCCCGGTGACCGCTTCATTGTTCGGCAATTTTCGCCCGTCACCACGATAGGCGGCGGCAGCGTGCTCGACAATCAGCCCCCGAAGCACCGCCTTGGCGACGCCGGGGCGCTCGAGTCGCTGCGTGTTTTGGAGCGCGGAGAGCCGGAAGCCCGCTTGGAGCTTCTAGCGCAACAGGCGGGTGAGGCCACTGTCGCCGCGCTTGCGGCCCGCACGGGTTGGAGACCTGCGGATGTTCTCCGCGTGGCAAAATCCCTCGAAACCAAAAACCGTCTTGCGCTCCTCGGACAACCACCCAGCCTGCTCGTTCACCAGGAACATTTCGAGCAACTGGCGAAGCGCGTCGTCGAGCAGCTCGAGAGATTTCACGCGGCGGACCCGCTGGTCGGCGGGCTGCCGAAAGAGGAGCTGCGGTCCAAGCTGGGCGCCGGTGGCGCGGCGCGCTATCTACCATCACCGGCGCTGCTCAACGCCCTTTTGCAGTCCCTGGTGGCGCAGGGGAAAGTCGACGTGCAGGGCGAAACGGTCCGGCTGGGTGGACGCCGGATCCAACTGTCTCCGGAAGAAGTCGCAGCGCGAGACCAGATTAGCGCCGCCTTCCAGAAGGCCGGCCTGACTGTGCCCAGCGCGCGCGAAGTCCTCGGGAAGTTGCAGGTCGATCGGGCGCGCGCCGAAAAGCTGCTGAGGATTCTCCTGAAGGAAAATATCCTGCACAAAGTGACGGAGGACCTGATCTTCCACCAGTCGGCGCTCCGTGAGCTGCGCGGGATCCTGGCGCGTCGCAAGGCGCAGAATAGCCGACTGAACGTCGCGGACTTCAAAGCCCTGACCGGGCTCACGCGGAAGTACGCCATCCCTCTGCTCGAATACCTCGATCGAGAGCGCGTAACTCGTCGCGAGGGTGACGAGCGGGTCATCCTTTGATGAAGCGCGGGTTTTAGTCGACCGGTCGATTTTCGCCGTCGGCAGCCGGTTCCGACAAGACCTTGAGAATGTCGCGCAGGAGAGGAACCGGAAGACCCACCACGTTGAAGTAGCAGCCTGAAATTTGCCTCACGAACTTCGACGCCAATCCCTGAATGGCGTACGCGCCGGCTTTATCGTAGGGTTCGTGGCTCGCGACGTAGCCGCGAATCTCCTCATCGGTGAGTTCGCTGAGAGTGACGAAGGTGGTCTCGTGCGCGAGGGCTACGATCTCGCCCGGTGGTCTGGCCAAGCAGATTCCGGTGATGACCTGATGCGTGTGGCCGGAAAGCAGGCGGAGCATGCGTGTGGCGTCGTAGGGCCCGTGGGGCTTCCCGAGGACCAAGCCGTGGATGGCAACGACCGTATCCGCCCCCAGCACCAAACTCCCCGGCGGGGAATTCGCGGCCACGCGCAGCGCTTTGGCACGGGCATTGCGACGGGCGAACTCCTCGGGAAGCTCGCGGGACCCCGGCTGCCCCTCTTCGATTCCGCTGGGACAGACCTCGAAATCGAAACCCGCGTTGCGAAGCAACTCATTGCGGCGCGGCGAATGGGAGGCAAGAATCAACCTCATGGGGGTGGCATTATAGAAGCGTAAGGAGTCCCTCTCAAGCGGTTTCCCCGCTGGCGTGCAATATGCTAGACTGTTCGATTCCTTGGGCATCCAAAGTCCGCGCGGGGGAACGCCGAACGTGCATGAAATCGGCAAGCTATTACCGTTTGTGTTCAGAAAGCAGATCCGCCGCGCGGAGCCGCGCTTGCTGGAAATCCTGATTCCGCTTTGGCCCCGCATCGCCGGTAAGACTATGGCGCAGCATTCCCAACCTGCGGCCTTTGAGTCCGGCGTCTTGACCCTCACCACCGACTGCGCCACCTGGGGTGGACAGCTTCGACAGATGACGGAGGAGATTCGCGCGGAGATCAACAGCTTTCTGGGTCAGCCGGTGGTGAAGAAGCTGCGAGTGAAGCAAGTGGCCCAACTTGACTTGTTTGCTCCCGCAAGACCCTCGAGCGGAACCGCCACACGCACTCTGGTCCCCGAGGAGGGAGATGTCGACACGACTTCGATCCCCGATGCCGAAATTGCCCGGGTGATCGCAAGCTCCTATGCCAAGTACTTCGCCCGCCCTCGGAGATGAATTGAGCCCATGGCTTTAACCGAAAAAGACGTCCGCTACGTCGCCGACCTCGCCCACCTGGAACTCACGGAGGAGGAGATGAAGAAATTCCTCCCCCAACTGGATTCGATCTTGCAGTACATGGAGAAGCTGAACGAACTGGACACCTCGCAGATCGAGCCCATGGCGCAGGTCACCTATCCCTCCTCCCAGCACCCCTCGCTGCGCGCCGACGCGCCGCGCAAGACCTTCGCGCAGGAGGAGGCTCTGGCGAACGCTCCCGAGCAAGGGGCGGGAAGTTTCAAGGTGCCGCGCGTCATCGAGCGGGAGGAATGAATCGTATTCTGCACGCGGGCTGGCGCGGCCCCTTTTTTTCGGGTCTCTACCTCTCGGGGTGAAGAAGCGACCCCTCACCCGCTCGCCTACCTCGGCGCGCCGCCCAGAGGTTCTGCCCGGCGGGTCGGGCACCCTCTCCCCTGGGGAGTCTGTGTGGCAACTGCGGTGTGAGAGGCTCAAGATCTTGCTTGGACGGATTGGCGTCATGATATTGCTACGAGTCCTCGACTCCACAGGCCCGCGAAGGGAGCAGCGATTCCGTCCCCGGCTACGCGTGGGCGGTTCGCCGCCACAGGCGGGTGAGATTGAAGGCCGTGCAGGCCAAGGCGATTTCCCCACCCACTTTGCTCAGCCCGCGCAGTCGCACGCGGCGCATGCCTCGTTGCTC
>JAIQEZ010000024.1 GCA_020073545.1 Terriglobia bacterium
CTCCAATCCACTGAAGCTCTCGAGGCCGTCGGTGTATACGAGAGAACCAGGTGCTACGTTCTGTCGCAGGAAGGCGATGAGGGTTCCGCCTCTGAAATCCGGGATGACCGCCATGCGAGCGCGCCCGGTCGCGCGGCCACGCTTCTCCACCGCTACCACGATGAGGGCGGCCTTCCGGCCCCTCAGTTGTCGGCTTCCCCGCAAACCCGCTTGAATACCTCCAACCCAGGCGTCGTCCACTTCCACTTCCCCGCGCAGCGGCTCTCGGGCCAAGTTGACCATGGCTTGCCGCAACTTGTGCAGTATCATCCACGCCGTCTCGTAACGTCGCAGACCAAGCTGGCGCTGCAAGAGAAGCGCCGAGACGCCACGTTTATCCGTGGTCATGAGGTAGGCCGCCCAGAACCAAACCGTCAGCGGCGTTTTCGTGTTATGCAGAATCGTCCCTGCCGTGAGGGAGACTTGATACCGACAACCAGTGCATTGCCAGCGCCGCGGTTTCACGATTTGGTAAGAACTGCGGTTCCCGCACCGCGGGCAGACGAAGCCGTCCGGCCAGCGGCACTCAGCCAGATACTTCTGGCAAGCCTCTTCGGTAGCGAACATCGACTGAAACTCGCGCAAGGTTTTCGGAAACGCTGGGCGCGGCATGCCCATATACTACTAATTGGGGCTTGCTGAAACAACCGGATAAGCATGAGTCACCTGATCGTCCGGTCACTCAATCACCCGATCCCCCGATCATCGGATCACCCGATTAGTTCACTTTCCTGCGTTCCCTGGTCCACCCACGGGATAAAGCTTGGGCAGCCGCTGATCAACCGGCGGCAGTGCAGGAAAGGGGGTGTGCGGCTCCCTCTGATACCAATAGGCGACGGAGAAGTAGTTGTCCGAGCGGTGATTCGCGTGCCCGTGCTCGATGGTGGCGCGAATCGACTTCGTGAAGGGAATCGGCGAATCCAGGTGGAAGCGATAAACCGATGATCGGCTTCCCGCCAGTTCCTCACCCTTGACGGGTGCGCCGAACAGCTCGTACGAGAACGGCTGATCGCCAAAATCCCATGCTCCCAGGAAGTAGTCTTCCGAGCCCGTGCCCGTGATCGTGGGGAGCTTGTCGCCGTCAATGAAAAACATGTCGTCACCTTCTCCCCACCAGCCGTCCTGGTTTTGCAGCACCGACATCGTCACACCCACGTAGTGCCCGCGTCCTGTGGCCTCCATCCAAACGTAGTTGTCCTCGCCCGTCAGGTCGGGTCTCCCGTTGACGAAGGGATCGCCATTACTCTGCCACTGGTTTGTCCAGCCATGATTCGGCGTGGCCTGCCGATACTGCGCGTGGAAGTAGAGCGTATCGGCAGGAAGAGGGCTCGGGTATTTCCGGTAATCGATATTGAAATAGCATGAATTCACGGGCAGTTTTCCCTCGTTGGTCACCGTGATTTTCGCCATTTTCTGGAACGGCATTGGTAAAAACGAGTTCAAGGCCTTCGTGGAACCGACCGCAAACGGTAAGGATTGATAGGTAAAGTACTCCCCGAGGCCCAATCCGAAGAAATCGCCGATGGGCGTCTCGACGCTGGGCGTGGGTTCGTTGTCCCAGTACATGCGGAGCACCAGTTTTTTCAAATGCGCCTGCTCAGCGCTCGCGATCGTGAACCAGATGTGGGTGATGACGCCCGGGCCTGACTCCTCGAACACCGTGAATGTTTCGCCCGCCGCAATCTTGCGCAGGTCGTCGTTCGCCCCGGTACGGTCCCAGCTCGAGACGCGTTTCAGGACGTAGTCGTGTGGCTTCGGCAGGTCCGCGAGCAGCCCGCTCAATTCCTGAGCGAGTGCAGCGGGAACAAGACAGAACCAGATAAGCAACCAGCCCAGCTTGCGCATGAAGGCCTCCAGAGGCTTTTCTAAGGAATGCCAGGAATCGGCGGGATTCTATCACACGCGGGCGCGCGCAAGGCCTCCCGAAGTCCATGGCGGAACGCTCAGGTCTCGACATCATGCCGCCACGGCGTTAAGCTGTCGTCCCAGTCAGTAGTACGGCTGAGGTCATCCCGTGAGGCGCACAAATCCCCGTGAAGTCGGCAGTCCCACGAATGCGCTCGTGAAGGTTTTCCGGCGGGCGCTGGCCGAAGGAACCACGCGGCAGGGTTGGCTGGCTGTGGAGGGACCCTTTCTGGTGGAGGAAGCGCTGAAGGCGGCGCCCCGCGTCAAAACTCACAGCGTCTTGATAGCGAGCGGCGCAGCGGAAAAGTTCTCCGCACTCCTCGGTCGCCTGCCTGCTGAGGCCGAAATCACGCAGGTCCCTGACCGCTTGTTCGAGCGCGTCGCGCAAACTCAGTCTCCGCAGGGAATCGCCGCGCTCGTAGAACTGCCGACCTGCGAGCTCGAACAAGTTGCGGCCGGGCACGATGCCCTGCTGCTGGTGGCCTGTCGAATTCAGGATCCCGGCAACCTCGGCACGATGCTGCGCACCGCCCTGGCGTTTTCCGCTTCGGCGCTCCTCACCTTGAAGGAGACGGTGAGCCCGTTCAATCCCAAGGCCGTGCGCGCTTCGGCGGGAGCCATCTTCCGGCTTCCGCTCGTTTGCGACCTCGATCCGAATGAGGCCCTGACGTTCCTGAGCCATCGCGTCCGCGTCGTGGCTGCGGATCGTCACAGCCCGTCACCGCTCGCGAGCGCAGATCTGACGCGACCCCTCGCGATCCTCGTCGGGCGCGAAGCCACCGGATTGCCCGAGGAGATTGCCCGGCACGCCAGCCAGCTTCTGAGCATCCCGATCCGGGAGGAAGTGGATTCCGTGAACGCCGCCACGGCAGCTAGCATCTTTCTGTATGAAGCGGCACGCCAGCGAGGGTTCAAGTATTGAGTGATTGGCTGATTGAGCCATCGGGTGATTTGGCGATTGTGTGATTGAGCCATTGCCAGGAACCTCTGTGATTTTCAATCGCACAATCACCAGACCGCCAAATCACTCAATCACCCGATCACGCAATCACCAATGGCTATGAGCTTGTTTGGACCAACTCCCCCCGACTTTTCCTCGAACCCGCCGCAACGGGCGGCGAGTCCCTCGCCGCTGGCCGACCGCATGCGGCCGGAGGCGATCGAAGAATTCGTTGGCCAGCTTCACATTTTGGGTCCGGGCAAGCCGCTCCGTCGCCAGATCGAGCGCGATGAGCTGGGATCCATGATCCTCTGGGGTCCACCGGGCTCGGGCAAGACCACGCTCGCCACCATCGTCGCACGCAAAACGCGCAGCGACTTCGTGCGCTACAGCGCCGTCCTCGCGGGCATCAAGGAAATCAAGGAAGTGATGGCGGCGGCGGAAAAATCACGGCACTACGGTCGCCGCACGGTGTTGTTCATCGACGAAATCCATCGCTTCAACAAGGCGCAGCAGGATGCGTTCTTGCCTTACGTAGAGCGGGGCGACATCGTGCTGATCGGCGCCACCACGGAAAATCCCTCTTTCGAAGTCAACGCCGCGCTGCTCTCGCGTGCCAAAGTCTACATGCTCTCCGCGCTCTCGACCGACGAGGTGCAGGCGCTCCTCCGCCGCGCGCTCGGCAATGAAAAGCAGGGCCTTGGCTCCCAGCACATTGAGATCTCCGAAGAGCTCCTGCGGCAAATTGCGGTGTTCGCGAACGGCGACGCGCGCGCGGCCTACAACACGCTCGAAACCGCCGTCGCCGCTGCTCCGCGCGACGCGGAAGGACGCATCACTATTACCGACGGGCTGATCGAAGACGCCATTCAGCGGAAGGTTTTGCTGTACGACAAAGCCGGCGAAGAGCACTACAACCTGATTTCCGCCCTCCACAAGTCGGTTCGCAACTCCGACCCCGACGCCGCGCTCTACTGGCTGGGCCGCATGCTGGAAGCGGGAGAAGATCCCCTTTACATCGCGCGCCGCCTGATTCGCGAGGCCTCGGAGGACATCGGTTTGGCCGACCCGAATGCTCTGAGCGTGACGGTCGCTGCCATGCAGGCCGTGCACTTCCTGGGAATGCCGGAGGGGAATCTGGCGCTCGCGGAGGCTGCGGTCTATCTTTCGCTCGCCCCCAAGTCCAATGCGCTCTACGTCGGCTATGGCGAAGTCGCGAGCGACGCGCAGAAGACTATCGCCGAGCCCGTGCCCTTCCATCTGCGCAACCCCGTGACCGGACTGATGGCGAACTTCGGTTACGGCAAGGGGTATCAGTATGCGCATAAGGCTGAAGACAAACTCACCGATATGCAGTGCCTGCCCGACAACCTCAAGGACCGCCGCTACTACCGCCCCACCGATCAGGGCTTCGAAAAGAAGCTGAAGGAAAAACTCCAGGCCATCGAGGAGTGGAAGAAGAAATACGCGCGGGGCGGGTGAGCATGCAGCTCAGTTTCCAGCAGTTTTCCGCAATGTGAATTGCGCCCGGTACTTCAAATACCACCGGTCACAAACCGCTTGGCGTGCTCTTTCAGAATGCAGCGGTCCATGACGACCGTGAGGCCGGCGCCGCGGGCGCGTTCGGCGGCTTGCTCGTGGATCACCCCTTCTTGCATCCAGATAACCTTGGCTTGCTTGCGGATGGCGGCCTCCACCACTTCCGGAACGAATTCTGATCGGCGGAAGATCACGACCACATCGAATGGCTCGGGGACTTCGTCGAGTGACGCATACGCCTTCTCGCCCAAGACCGATCCCTCATGCGGGTTCACGGGGATAATCCGGTACCCGTGGCTCTGCATGAAGGCTGCCACGCCGTGGCTCGGGCGTGCAGCCTTCGACGACAGGCCTACCACCGCCAGTGTCTTGCCATGCTCGAGAATTTCCATGATTGCGTCCGACATCACCTGCAACCCTTGGCCGCCTGCGGAGTCGTGGGTTCTGAGTCCGGAGTCGCGAGTCAAAGAGGCCGGGCTCCGGAACAAGAGCCTCTAGACTCCGGACCCCGGACTGAGAGACCCAAGACCCCCCTTACAGCTTGCCCGCCTTCACCGGCGACGAGAGCACACGGCGCAGGGCTTCCAGGAATTGTTCGTTTTCTTCGTGAATTCCCACCGTCACGCGCAGGGAAGTGGGGAAGCCGTAAAGCTTCATGGGCCGCACGATCACGCCTTCGTGCAGCAACCGAATGAAGTCTTCCTCGCAATCCCGCCCGGTATCGATGAGCAGGAAATTCCCGGCCGAGGGCGTGTACCGGGCGCCCAGCAGCGTCAACTCTCCGGTCAGGAATTTCATCTCGCGGCGATTGGTCTCGAGCGACCTTGCGATGTGCTCACGGTCATCCACCGCCGCCATCCCGGCCACCTGCGCCAAGCTCGAGGCGTTAAACGGCGAGCGAATGCGGTGGAGGCACTCAATCAGTTCCGGGTGTCCCATGCCGTACCCGAGCCGGATTCCTGCCAAGCCATGCACCTTCGAAAAAGTTCGCAGCACCAGGATATTTTTCCCCGCCCGGACGCAGTCAATCGAATGAGAATAATCCGGGCGTTGCACATATTCAAAGTACGCCTCGTCTAACACCACGAGAATGCGCGAGGGAATCGCCTCGAGGAAGCGGTCCAGCTCTTCGGCGGTGAACATCGTGCCCGTGGGGTTGTTGGGATTGGCGAGGTAAACCACCTTGGTGCGCGCCGTGATGGCGTGGGCAATCGCGGGAAGATCGAAGGTCAGGTCGCGCATCGGCACCTGCACCAGCCCTGCGCCCATGTCTTCAATGGCCAGCCGGTACATGTAGAAAGCCGATGCGGAGGTGATCGCTTCGTCGGCGCTGCCGGAAAGAAACGTCTTCGCCACCAACTCGATCAGCTCGGTGGAACCCGCGCCCAGGATGATCTGGTCCATGGAGAGGCCTTGGATCTCTGCGAGCTTCCTCCGCAGGTAATATCCGCTTCCATCGGGATAGATATGAATATGACCGAGATAGTTGCGGATGGCTTCCTGGGCTTTGGGTGAAGGTCCCAGCGGGTTTTCGTTCGACGCCAGCTTGATGGCCGTGCGTCCCAGTTCGCGCTCCACTTCCTCGATAGGTTTGCCCGGCGGGTAGGGTCGAATGCGGCTCGACCAGGGTGGAAGCATATCGTAGATGGAAGATCGCGGCATGGATTCTGAGGTAGGGGCGCGCACTCCGCGCAGGAGGGCCGGCCCTTCGCTACCTTGCCCCCTTCCAGTTTTTTAACCGCTCAACTTCCGCACGCGTCAGGTGGCGTAGCTCACCAGGCCGCAAGCCGCGGTCGGTCAGGAACGCAATCCGAACGCGTCTTAACTTTACCACCGGCTGCCCGATGCGCTCAAACATCCGCCGGACCTGGTGGTAGCGGCCCTCGACGAGAGTGATTTCATACCAAGGTTTGTCGCCCTCTGCAAGGGGGCGGACCTGGCAGGGCGCTGTCCGTCGCCCGTCGAGCACTACCCCGCTTTCCAGTTTCGCGATTTCCCCGGCCTCCGGCCGGCCTTGCAGTTTCACATGATACGTTCTGGGCACGGAGGAAGCCCGCGACATCAGATAGTTCGCCAGATCTCCATCGTTGGTCAGAATCATCAAGCCGGAGGAGTGGTAGTCCAATCTGCCGACCGGGTAGACGCGTTGCTTGATTCCGCGTACCAGGGAGAGCACGGTGGGCCGGCGCTGCGGGTCGCTGACCGTTGAAACGTAACCGACGGGTTTATTCAGCAGCAGGTAGACGTGCTGCGTGGCGCGACTCAGCAAACGGCCGTCCACACGGATGTGGTCGCGCTCGGGATCGGCCTTTGAACCGAGCTGTGTGACGGCCTCGGCGTTGACGCTGACGCGACCTTCCAGAATCATCTGTTCAGCTTTACGCCTAGAGGTAATACCTGCGTCAGCAATGATTTTCTGGAGGCGCTGTTGCATAGACGCGAGAGGCTGCAGTTTCGAATCCGCGACCAGCGGGAGGTGTTGCCGTGACCCATGCCCTCCAGGGTCGCCCCTAGCTGGGCGTGGGAGGTGTCTCCTCGGGGGTTGGTGCAACGTTTTCTTCGCTCGGTGCGGTTGGCGCGGGGGCCGGGGGTCCGCTGGCGGATGCTGCCGCTTCCAGATTCTCCCCAGGCGTTCTCTCCTGGGCAACGAGCGGCGCGGGCTCGGGAGGCGGCGACACGGCGGCTGCGTCGCCCGCCCCTGCGTCAGCCTCTGCACTCGATATCGGTGCGGGTTCAGCTCCCGCCGCCGGAGCTTCGTCGTCGGTCCACTCGGAGCCCAGCGCACGCTTTGCCAGTTCCTCGAATTCCTTCAGGCTGGGCAACTCGCCCACGTCCTTTAACCCGAAGTGCACAAGGAAATCCCGCGAGGTACGATAGAGAATCGGCCGTCCCACCACACTCTTCCGCCCCGCCGTCACCACCAGCTTCTTTTCCATCAGCGTGTGGATCACCCCGCCTGCATCCACGCCGCGAATTTCCTCGATTTCCGGCAGCGTCACCGGCTGGCGGTACGCGACCACCGCCAGCGTTTCGAGCGCGGGCTTCGAAAGCCGAATCGGCGGCTTCAGGCTCTTGACATATTTCCGCAGGATCTCGTGGTGCTCGGTTTTGGTGGAGAACTTGTAGCCATTCGCCACCTGCCGGATCTGAATGCCGTGCTGGTTCTGCTCGTAATCGGCAATGAGCTGGTCGAGCTGGGCCTTTACCCGTTCGCGCTCCTGGCCGTCCAGGGTCTTCAGGATGGCATCGAGCGTGACCGGCTCCGGCGCCACGTAGATGATCCCCTCGATCATGGCCTTCAGATTTTCATCATTCAGCATAAAAGAAGTCTTCAGTCCTCAGTGGTCAGTTTTCAGTTGCGGGCTCGTTGCCGTCGGGACTGGCAATCCCGTTCTACTGACGACTGACAACTGACTACTGATAACTGACAACTAACTCAGACTTTCCTCCAAACCTGCCGCGAATTCCTGGGCGGTTGTGGCCGCCAGGATTTCTTCGAACCTCCGGCTCTTCGCCACCGTGATAGGCGCGAACAGGTCCTTCTGCCGGAGCAGTACCGCGCGCAACCGCACGAGTTCGAGCAGCGCCAGGAATAGGGCGATCAGCGCCTGTCGCCACAGATAGTCGCCGAACAAATCTGCGAGCGGAACCGGGCCTGATCTTGCGCGCAGCATCTGCTTCACGTGCTCAACCATCTGCGCCACCGTGACCTCTTCGCGCTTGATCTGTATCTGCGCCCGCTTCTTGGCGCGCTCCAGGATTTCGCGGAACACCGAAATCAGATCGAACACCGAAACCACCAGCCCCGGCTCGTCTTCCGCCTCCGCAAACTCCCCGATGCCCGGTTGGGACCACATGGCGTCTTCCACTAGGCGCTTCGAGTTGAGCATCTCCGCGGCGTTCTTGAACTGTTCGTGTTCGAGGAGCCGGTGGACCAGGTCCGCGCGCGGGTCTTCCTGCTCCTCGGGTGGGGCGGTTGGGTCGGGGGGCAGCAGCATGCGCGACTTGATGTGAATCAGCGTGGCGGCCATGAAGATGAACTCGCCCGCCACGTCGATATTCAGTTCCTCCATCATGTGCAGATACTCAAGATATTGCTGCGTAATCCTCGCGATGGGAATGTCATAGATATTGACCTGCTGCTTGCGGATCAGGTCGAGCAGCAGATCGAGCGGTCCCTCGTAGATGGCGAGCTTCACCAGCGGGGGAGGGGCCGTCAGGTGCGACACACGTTTGGCCGCCAGAGCGGGAGTTTCGCCCAGCTCTCCCGGTGCGGGTGTCTCCGGATTCGGCTCGCGCGGTTCGTCGATCATCTAGGTCAGCTTCACCGCGGCGCGCACTTCGGCCATGGTAGCCTGCGCCACGGCGCGGGCTTTCGCGGTTCCCTTCTCGAGCACATCCCAGACTTTCTGCGGATCTTGCTCGTAAGGTTTCCGCCGCTCCTGAATCGGCGCGAGAAATGCGTTGAGGTGCCCGGCCGCAAGCTTCTTGCAATCCACGCAACCGATTTCTGCCGTGCGGCATTCGCGATTCACACGATCGATCGTCCCCTGAGCGGAAAAGATCTTGTGCAGGTCGAACACCGGGCAAACGTCGGGATTCCCGGGGTCGTTGCGACGCTTGCGCGCCGGGTCCGTCATGTACCCGGCGAGCTTCTTCGAAACCACTTCCGACACGTCGGTCAGAAAAATCGCGTTGTCGTAACTCTTCGACATCTTGCGGCCGTCCGTGCCCGGCAGCCGCGGCGCAGAAGTGAGCAGCGCCTTGGGCTCATGGAAGATCTCGCGGATGGTCCCCAGCCCATTGTTTAAGAAGTACGCCTTCATCCCAAGTGGAGAGCTGCAAAATGCCTGTTGGATAGCTTCAGCCTTTTGTGCTGCGGGGATAGAGCCGTTCAGCAGGAAACCGACGCCCCTAGTTTCCGAGACAGCAGAGGCAATGCCTGTTTGTGTTGCAAGAGCGTGCCAAGCGTTGTCAGGAGTCGGCCGCAGTGTAAGATCACCGTAAGCCAGGTTAAACCTCCGCGCCACCTCCCGCGTCAGCTCCACGTGCGGCACCTGGTCCTCGCCGACGGGCACGCAGTTCGCCTTGTACATCAGGATGTCGGCGGCCTGGAGCAGAGGGTAGCCGAGAAAGCCGTACGTGTTGATGTCGTGGTCCTTGATGTTTTCCAGTTGTTCCTTGTACGTGGGTACCCGCTCCAGCCACCCGAGCGGCGTCACCATGGAGAAGAGCAGGTGCAGTTCCGCATGTTCCGGCAAGCGTGACTGGACGAAGAACGTGGCCTTGGTGGGATCGAGCCCACAGGCGAGCCAGTCCGCGACCATGTCCCAGGTGTCCTGCCGCAAGCTGAGGGTGTTGTCGTAGCCGGTGGTGAGCATGTGCCAGTCGGCGACGAAGTGAAAGCTGTCGTACTCTTCCTGCAGCTTCACCCAATTTTGCAGAGCGCCCACCAGATTGCCGAGATGAAGCCTGCCCGTGGGACGCATGCCGCTCAGAATTCGCGGACGTTGAGGAGTTGCTGGGTTCACAAGATTCGCTTTTCCCCTGAAGGCTTTCCGAGACCCCGAACGGGTCTGGGCGGCTCGCACGCCGCCGAAATTTCGCTAATCTGGCATCCTAACATAGCTCCCACCGAAACGCGAAGCGGCGGAACCCCTCGCGAGTGGGTCAGCTTGGTGTCGCCGTGGCGAGTTTGCCCCGTCCCATGGCAGCCCACAGCCGCGGCTAATGTGGGGGATGCCACTGAATTCCCTCACTCTGTCTGGCGTCCGTTGCCACCGTTGGGCAGCCAAAAGGGTTGTCGCCACGTCTCTAGCCAAAACTGCTAGAATCCTTCCGGGACTTTAGAGTTGCTGACGATCGGATGCGCAAAATAGAGAGCTCCCGGTTTCCCGTGTATGGGCCGGAAGAGTTGTGACGAGAATGCTGGGAGGGTAGCCTTATGGCCTGGATCAAAGTGATCGAACCCCAGGAAGCAACAGGGGAGTTGAAGCAGGAATACGATGCCGCCGTCCAGCGCGCCGGGAAAGTCTTCAACATCCTCAAGGTCCAGAGCCTGAATCCTGCCGCGCTGCAGGCGTCCATGCAGATGTATCGCACCACGATGTTTGGCCCTTCCGGCCTCTCGCGCGCCGAGCGCGAAATGCTGGCCACCGTGGTTTCCTGGGCCAATCACTGCTTCTATTGAATCGAAGCTCACGGAGAGGATCTCCGTGCCGAATCGCACGATGAGCAACTGGCAGAGCACGTCAAGCACGACTACCGCCGCGCGAAGTTGACGCCGCGCCAGAAGGCCATGTGCCAATTCGCGGAGATGATGACGCGTGCCCCGGCGGCCCTGCGCGCCCAGCACCTCGAGACGCTGCGCCTGCACGGCTTGAGCGACCGCGACATCCTCGACGCCGTCGAAGTCATCGCTTACTTCAACTACATCAACCGCGTCGCCGACGCCCTCGGCATCGACCCCGAACCTGAAATGCAAAAAGCCTACGAGCGCTGGAAGTCGGGCTCGGATGCAAGCTGAGGTGCTGGCGGAAAAAAGGGACTTACGGGACGGAGTCTTTCCTCAGCGGGTTTCTTTCCTCTATTTGGACGCCTGTTCCGCCGCCCGGCGTTGGAAGATCTCGATGTAGCAATTAACAAGCGAGACGGCGGCAGGGGTGATGCCGGGGATGCGCGAGGCTTGGCCCAGCGTGAGTGGCCGCACTTTGGTGAGCTTCTCCAAGACCTCGCGCGAAAGGCCGGAGACTTTGCGGTAGTCGAACCAATCCGGAATGCGTCGCGCCTCTGCGCGCTTCATTCGTTCCATCTGCTTTTCCTGCTGCTGGAGATAGCCTGCGTATTTGAAGTCCGTCTCCACGCGGCGAGCTTCTTCGCGAGTCAGCGAATCGACGTGCACAACCCCCTCACCCGGACCTTGCGCGCCGCCGTCGCCCCCCTGGGGGCGAGGGCCGTTGTCCCCACCGCTCGAACGCAGTCCCTCGCCGATCCACGCCATCAGATCGTCGATCGCGAGTTCCGACCGTTTCAGCAGTTGCGCGCCGGTCAAGGGCGCGGGCGCGGTGAAACGCCCGCTGTCCATAAGTCCAAGTCTCGAGTAGATCTCGTGGCCCGCGCGCGAGTCCGGATCCAAGCGCGTCTCCAGGAGGAACTTCGTTGCCGCACAAATGCGTTGCCGCTTTTCGAGGAAGGCCTCGTAGTCCTTCAGCTTGATCGTGCCCAGCTGATATCCCAGCGGGGTCAGGCGCTCGTCAGCGTTGTCGATGCGCAAGTGCAGGCGGAATTCCGCGCGCGAGGTGAACATGCGGTAAGGCTCGTCCACGCCTTTGCTCACCAGATCGTCGATCAGGATTCCCGCATACCCCTGCGTGCGGTCGATGGTCACCGGCTCTTTGCCTTGGACGCGCAGCCCGGCATTGATTCCCGCCATGATGCCCTGACAGCCCGCTTCCTCGTAGCCAGTCGTTCCGTTGATCTGCCCGGCAAGAAACAGGTTCCGGATCTTCTTGGTTTCGAGCCACGGAAAGAGCTCGGTCGGCTGCACCATGTCGTACTCGATGGCGTAGCCGGGCCGAATCATCTCCGCGCGCTCGAGGCCCGCGATGGACTTCACCATCGCCATCTGCACGTCGATGGGCATGGAGGTGGACATGCCGTTGACGTATATCTCGTAGGTGTCCATACCCTCCGGTTCGAGGAAAAGCTGATGCTGCGGCTTGTCGGGAAACTTCACGATCTTGTCTTCGATGGAGGGGCAATAACGCGGTCCGATGCCTTTGATCTGGCCGGAATAGAGTGGAGCACGATGCACGTTCTCCCGAATCAGGCGGTGCGTCTCCGCATTCGTGTAAGTGATCCAGCAGACTGTCTGTGGCTGGGAAATCGCCTTGGTGCGGAAACTGAAAGGCGTGGGAACCGGGTCGCCGGGTTGCGCTTGAAACTTCGCGAAGTCGATAGTGCGCGCGTCGAGCCGCGGCGGCGTGCCGGTCTTGAGCCTGCCCACTTCGAAGCCCAGCCGGCGCAGCGCCTCGCCCAGCAGCACGGAAGGCGGCTCGCCCGAGCGCCCGGCCGGATACTGGTTTTCGCCGCAATGGATCAGCCCATTGAGAAAAGTTCCGGTGGTGACGATGACCGCTCCCGCCTCGACCGTTCGCCCGTCGCGCAGGCGAATGCCCCGCACGCGTAGCGCTGGCCTCGGGCCGGCGGGGTCAGGGTTGGCCGACGCTACCTCTCGCCGTGTCGGCGAGACCCCGACAGGTCGGGGCAGGCTGCCGGCGCTACGGTCCTCAATCAGCAGGTCGATGACCTCCGCCTGCTTGATGCGTAGGTTCGGCTCCGACTCGAGCTCTTGGCGCATTTTCGCGCGATAGAGTTTCTTGTCGGCTTGCGCGCGTGGAGACCACACGGCGGGCCCGCGGCTGGTGTTGAGCAAGCGGAACTGGATTCCCACCGCGTCGATGACTTCACCCATCACGCCGCCCAGCGCGTCGATTTCGCGCACCAGGTGACCCTTGGCGATACCTCCCACTGCGGGATTGCAGGACATCTGCGCGATGAGGTCAAGATTAATGGTGTAGAGCGCGGTCCGGAGGCCCATGCGCGCCGCCGCCATCGCCGCTTCGCACCCGGCGTGCCCCGCGCCCACCACCACCACATCGTATTTTTCCGTAAAGCCCGACAGCATGGTTGGGAGTCCCGCCCCGTCGCTGAACTACAATCTTAGCAGTCTGGCTCCAGTTTGGCACGCTGTGTCGGTAGAGTTTCACAAAGCCTGCGGGCGCCCTGATTTGTGGGGACAGAGGAGCAAGGGGGGCATCTGCATTGCAGCGAGTAGTCACTCTGTCAGGCGGAAGAAAGTTCTCCAAGCCGGCTCCTCGCCGATGAACACGTCCACACGATAGAGGCCAGCCGGAAGTGTGCCAATATCGACCGGCCACCACATGTCGCTCCTCTTGGAAGGATCAAGGTAGAGCCTTACGGGCTTGAATTCTCTCACCGGATGGTTGTTCACATCGTACAATCGGCAAACAAGCTGGGATCTAATCTTCTCCTTGGAAAGGAAACTCAGAAACACCATGACCTGTCCGTCGCGGCGGGAATATTGAAACTTTTCGCCCTCGGTCTGCGGGATCGGGCCCTGCCGAATTACCTTCTTGGCAATCGCTCCACGGTCGATGATGCGATCTCCCGTCGCCAACGGCGGAATCAAACCACCCGCCTGGGCGAATTCCTTAAGGGGGATCGGCTGCACATCCGCGTCCGGAATGCGGATCGCGCTGATGGGAACGGCAAGCACGTCGTTGAGGCGCGCAGGGGAATCTATTCCTGCCAGATTTGCGGGATAGGCGATCCTTATGGGATCGAAGGATCCCAAACCGGGCAGCAAGCTGGCGTGCGACATGACCGCGACGACTTCGCCGGCCTCGTTAAACACGGGAGAGCCGCTCGCGCCGGGGCCTGTTGAGAGGGAGAGATGTATCCGTTTCCGAAAGTCCGGAAAATCATTCATGCCGGTAATACTTCCCTCCACGAGCGTGCGCCCTCCCGACGCCGGGACATCCAGAGAGAAGTACTCGTCGCCCACCGACCATGAGTCGGGCTTCGCGAACTCCAAGGGGGCGAGGCCAAGAGGAGGCACCTTCAACAATGCCCAGTCCTGCAATCGATCCGACGCGAGGATTGCAAGCGATTCAGTCTGTTTTCCGTTGGGGAGAACAACCCGGAGGGACTTGGCGCAGTCGATAACATCATAAGCAGTGAGAAGGAGTCCGTCTTTGACTGCGAATGCTGACCCGGTGCCCAGGATTTCGCCTGTCGTACTCAGCCTTTGCACATCTACCGTCGCACCCAGGGCCAACTTATAGATCTCAGCACGACTGGGGAGCTTTTTGACGTTCGGCTCGGCGGTAGGAGGTCCGGCGACAATCTGGAAGGTTTGGATCCCCGCGACTTCACCATCCACGTGGGCTTCGAGCGCCCAGAGTCCTGTCAGCAAACCTTCGGAGATCGTCAATGTCCAGTACGCCCCGAACCTTCTTTGCTTGGCTTCATAGCTGAAGTCGGACATCACCACGATCTTTCCCTCAGGGTTCTTCCAGAATCCTTCAAGGTGATGAATCCCCGGAGGGCCTTCCCACTCGAAATGCACGATTACCTTCTGGTCGGCCGGAACATTGAAAACTGTGCGGGGATCCTCTATGACGAATCTCCCCCCTTGCTCGCTGCCCTTGGTGCCCGCAACCGCGCGAAGGAGACGAAACCTGGGTTCACTCCCAGGGACGCCTCCTGAAGGCCCCGCTGGTTGTGTAGTTTTCTCTTGCCCCTGAGCGAGTGAAACACACTCTGTTGGGACGAACAGTCCTAAGCAGAGGCAACCAAAGAAGGCGATCAGGTGCGTACGTGTGGCGTGTGCAGTCATGGTTTTGTGCTCATTATGAACTTGGTACCAAGCGGATTTTATAGATAATCACTCGTGGGCGTCAAGTAACCGGCGGGTGGCGCAAAGGTCGTCGCGCCATGTGTGCGAGTCTTCCGCTAGAACCGCCCGCGGAAATCGAAGAGATCATCAAGGGAGAGTTGCCGCGCGGGAATGAGGCTGGAAGTGAGGACTTGGTGACCTGCGTAGGTCGCATCTACGAGATACTTCTCCCCCTGGAGCTTCAAAATTTCCACCGTCTTGGCCTGCGAGTCGATGAGCCAGACTTCGGGCACCTTTGCCTCCGCGTAGATCGGCAGCTTGGTGGCGCGATCGTGGGGTGCGGTGGAGGGGGACAGGACTTCCACGACGAGATCCGGGGAACCTGCAATCCAATTCTCTTGAATGATTCCGGCACGGGCATTTGAGATGAAAATCAAGTCCGGCTGCAATACAGTATCTTCGCTCAGACGCACATCCAAAGGCGCTGTCCACACCTCGCCGAGATGGTTCTTGATGACGTGAGACCCCAGATTTAATGCGAGGTTCTGAACGACGGCTTGATGTCGGGTTGCAGGAGCTGGAGTCACATGCACCTCTCCATGTACGAGCTCGTAGCGCTTCCCGTCGCTGGGAAGCTGGCGTAATTGCTCGAAGGTCAGCTTGGGAATGACCTCGGTACTCATAGCGCAATTATACCCCTATACGCGCCCCTGACGTTAGAATGACCCGAGCTCGAAAGCGGCAATCAAGCAGGTGGAGACGCCCCAGCAATAGCACCGAGTCATCCCGGAAAACGGACGATCTGACACCCCCCATCTAACCCCATCTAACGGATTGACAAACTCGCCCGTTGCGAATAGTGTACGCCATCCAATGAGACTTCTTGTTCTCGGGTCAGGCGGTCGCGAGCACGCTCTTACCTGGAAGCTCCATGAGAGCCAGCGCATGGAGGAGTTGTATTGCGCCCCCGGCAATGCCGGGATCGCACAGGAGGCGGAGTGCCTGCCGGTGGACCTCTCGCAGCCGAAGGCGATCCTGGAAGTTGCGAAGCAAGTGCACGCGGACCTCACCGTAGTCGGGCCGGAAGCACCGCTGGTGGCCGGAATCGTGGACGATTTCGAAAAGGAGGGGCTGGCGATTGTCGGCCCCAGCAAAGCCGCCGCCCGCCTCGAGGGGAGCAAGATTTTCGCCAAGGAGTTCATGCAGCGCCACGGCATTCCGACGGCGCGATTCGCCGTCGCGGAGAACTTCGGGGACGCCCTCAAAGCCCTGGCCCTTTTTCCGCTTCCGGTTGTCGTCAAAGCCGATGGGCTGGCAGCGGGCAAGGGTGTCGTCGTCGCACACAGCCGCGAAGAAGCGGAACAGGCCATCGACGATTTCATGCGCCGGAAAACGATAGGCAGCGCCGGCGACCGCGTGGTCATCGAAGACTGCCTAACGGGCGAGGAGACCTCCTTCATCGTGCTTACGGACGGGCGGGGCATTCTTCCCCTCGTGCCCACCCAGGATCACAAGGCGCTGCTGGATGAAGACCGCGGTCCTAACACCGGGGGCATGGGGGCGTACAGTGATGACTCCATTCTCAGCGAGTCGCTGCACGATGATATCCTTCGCTCCATCGTCGCGCCCACGTTGGCGGGCATGGAGATGGAAGGCGCTCCTTATCGCGGCTTTCTGTATTGCGGACTGATGCTGACGGCGGCGGGCCCGATGCAGCTCGAATATAACGTTCGCATGGGCGACCCGGAAACTCAGCCCATCCTGATGCGGCTGCGCTCCGACCTCGCGGACCTGCTGCAGGCGCTGCGCGAGGGCCAACTGGCGGCGGTGGACGCGCACTGGAGCCCCAACCCTGCCGTGTGCGTCGTGCTGGCGTCCCAGGGCTACCCGGGAAAGCCCGAGGTCGGCAACGTCATCACTGGCTACGAAGCGGCGGAGGCGCTAGGGGGGGTCAAGATCTTCCATGCCGGAACGCGGGTGGAGGATCACCAGTTGCTTACCACCGGCGGGCGTGTGCTGGGAGTCACAGCCGTTGCGGAAGACTTGCCTTCGGCCATCCAGCGTGCTTACGCGGGCGTCAGCAAGGTTCAATTCCAAGGCATGCATTACCGGACAGACATCGGTGCGAAGGGACTGCGGCGGCTTTCGAGCGCCCGGGAGCCCAAGCGGCCACGCGCCCCCAGAGGAGAGCGTCCGTCGTCGCGTAAGTAGGGCCGACTTCACACTGGGGCCTTCAAATCCGATCAGCGAGGGAGGGAAGAGAAGATGCCTGAGAAGCCCTTGGTTGGCATCGTCATGGGCAGCGACACTGACCTGCCCGTCATGGTTGAAACCGCGCAAACCCTGAAGAAATTCGGCATTGCCTTTGAGCTTGAGATCACTTCCGCGCACCGTTCCCCCGCCCGGACGTCGGAGTACGCACGCACGGCGGTCGAGCGCGGCCTTAAAGTCATTATCGTCGGCGCGGGCGGAGCGTCGCACCTGGCCGGGGTGATCGCCGCGGAAACCATCCTGCCCGTCGTCGGTGTACCCATGGCCACCACCACGCTCGCGGGACTTGACGCGCTGCTCTCCACCGTGCAGATGCCCGCCGGCGTGCCCGTGGCTTGTACGGCGATCGGCAAGCCGGGTGCCATCAACGCCGCCATCTTCGCCGCGCAGATCATCGCCACGTCCGACGCTGGCATCGCGCAGAAACTGGTCGAGTACAAGGAGCAACTGGCCCGCTCCGTGGCGGAGAAGTCGGAGAAGGTCAAGCGCGAGTTCAGCATCTAAGATCCTACCCGGCGCAATCTCTCTGGACGCCCCGCCTGGATTGTTTCTCACACTGAACCCCTTTTGCGGGTTCCTCAGTTCGCAGTAGGCTGGGATTCAGTCGTCGGGAAGGAGTCCGTGTGTTCATTGGGCACTTCGCAGTCGCGTTGGCCGCGAAAAAGGCTGCGCCTCGCACCTCGCTCGGCACGCTGGTGATGGCTGCGCAGTTCGCCGACCTCCTCTGGCCGATCTTCCTTCTGCTGGGGGTAGAGCGGGTTGCCATCGCGCCAGGCAATACAGCTTTCACACCGTTGGATTTCGTTTCCTACCCTTTTTCGCACAGCCTGGTCGCAGACGTCGGCTGGGCCAGCCTTTTCGCGGGTGTTTACAGACTGGTTAAACACGACTCGCGCGGCGCTCTCTGCCTGTGGTTCGTGCTGATGAGCCACTGGGTGCTCGATGCGCTCACCCACCGCCCCGACCTGCCGCTCTACCCCGGCAGCTCGACGTATGTGGGGCTCGGCCTTTGGAACTCGCGGGCCGGAACCCTCCTTGTCGAGGGGGCAATCTTCGCGCTCGGCGTGGTGCTTTATGTCCACGCCACGCGGCCGCGCGACCGCGTCGGGATCTACGCGTTCTGGTCGTTCATCGTCCTGCTGGTTCTGATCTACTTCGGGAACCTCTTCGGCCCGCCGCCACCCAGCGTGAAAGCGATTGCCATCGCTGCCCTGGGCCTCTGGCTTTTTGTTACCTGGGCCTACTGGCTCGACCGCCACCGGCAGCCGCGGTCCTTGCCCGGGAGCTCGCCGCCACGTCCTTAAGACTGCAATAAGGGCCGAACCCTCAGCCCCTGCCGCCCCACCCCCGTTCGCCAGATGGTCGCTGTTCCTTCTGCAAACACCTCTTGACTCTCCCGGCACGCAACACTATGTTCATGGACAACAGGCTTGCTAAGAGCCCTGCAAATGCGTTGCGCACAATTACGAAAGGTGCTGCGAGATGCCCAAGCCCTTATCAGCTGTTGACTGTATCGGCCCGGCCTTTGAGCAGACCAAGCGCCAGCTCTTCGTGCCCTTTCGATTCCAGCGCTGGGCACGCCTTGCCCTCGTCTGCCTGATCACCGGCGAATTCACGGGCGGAGGCGGATTTTCGGGAAATTTCAACTACCCGCACCCGCGCTCCCGTGGCGGCAACTCCTTCCTCAGCTTCCGGCCATTCGACTGGGGTCATCTTTTCTCCTTCTTACCCTGGATTATTGCCGGCGTCGCCCTTGTGCTCTTATTCATTCTCCTGTGGGTTTACGTGGCCTCGGTGTACCGCTTCGTGCTCTTCGATTCCGTTCTTCACGATCGCTGCGAGTTGAAAGGGAGCTGGGACCGCTGGGAACCCTATGGTCGAAGCTACTTTTTCTGGTGTCTCTGCCTCTTTCTTGCCGTCTGGACCGGGCTGCTCTTGCTGATCGGCGGGCCGATCTTCTTTGCTTGGCGCGCCGGGTTGTTCCACCACCCGCGCGAGCACCTCGCCCCACTGATTTTGGGCGGGCTGATGCTCCTCTTTGTTTTGTTTGCGTTCTTTGTGTTGAGCGCGGTCGTCGCCCTGTTCGCCAAGGATTTCTGCGTGCCCCTCATGGCTCTCGAGAAGCTCGGGGTGCTTGACGCCTGGCGCCGCCTGCTGCCGATGCTGGGGGCGGAGAAGCTGGCCTTCACAGGCTTTGTGTTGATGAAGATCGTGCTGGCCATGGGCAGCGCCATCATCTTCGGCATCGCCACACTGCTGGCCCTGATCGCCGTGGCGATTCCCCTGGTGATCGCAGGCGTCGTCCTTTTCTTTGTGGGCAAAGCGGCGGGACTGGCCTGGAACCTCGCCACCATCAGCATCGTGGTTATCTTGGGCGGCATCATCCTGACAGGCATTCTCTACCTGATTGCACTCCTGAGCACGCCCCCCATGGTGTTTTTCCAGTCTTATGTCCTCCACTTTTTCGGCTCCCGATATCCCACCCTCGGCACCCTTGTCTTTCCGCCACCGCCTCCTCCCTCCGTTGAGGGACCACCTGCCCTGGAGCCGCCACCCGCACCGGCGCTGGCAGGGTGAGAGCCGCTTTCTGACCCCGCTCGCGAAGGTGGATAGGCTGCGCTATAATCTTCTTTCTTTGCATCGATGGGCCGGACTGCGGAAATTGAACCCCGATGGGGTCGGGGTGAATAGAAGCGGCGGTTTGTCGACTCTGTGCACCGCCCCGTGCACCCCTAATAAGCAACCCTCTCCCCTTGGAGCCTGTCTCAAAACTGGGAATCTAGGGCTGTAGCGACGCTCGGCCCCGATCATCAATTTGGAAAGAGCACGCTAGCGGGGCTCGCCGGCTGCCCCGTCGTGGCGGGGAGTGCCGAAGTATATGGAAAATCAAGCCCGACGGTTACAGACCAGGGCTGTCTAAATCAGCGAAAGATTTCCGCATTCCACGCGGCTCTGCCGCCCCGCTGTGCGGAAAGCCTCTGGCTTTCCGGCCAAACGCGCCTCTTTGCTCATCCTCCGCGCAGGGTGGCCGTGCGGGGATCATTCCACGTAAATCCGCGGCACGCGTTTGCCGATGGAGCAGAGGACTTCGTAGGGGACGGTATCCAGCAGTTGGGCGATTTCGATGGCGGTGATCGAGCAGTGGTCCGACTGGCCCATCAAGATGACTTCATCACCGATGTTCGTTCCGGAAATGTCCGTGACGTCCAGGAGCGACAGGTCCATGCTGATGCTGCCGACGATGCGCGCGCGCCGTCCGCGCACGATGGCGTAACCGCGGTTGGAGAGCGCGTGGCTCAGGCCATCCGCGTAACCGACAGGCACCGTGGCGATGCGCGAGGGCCGGCGCGTGTAAAACGCCGCGCCATAGCCCAGCGGCGTGCCGCTGGGAACATCTTTCATATAAACGATGCGGGACTTGAATGTGAGGACGGGTTCGAATTCGGGGATTTTGGGAAGCTCCTGGCCAGGCGGCACGACCAGCGGCACACCGTAACCATAGACCAATCCGCCGATGCGCACCAGGTTTTCCGGGAAGTTCCGGCCAGCCAGCAGGGCCGCGCTGTTCGAGACGTGAACCCATTCCGGCTCGACCTGCAACCGGCGCAGTTGCTCGAGCGCGGTTGCGAAGTGCTGCGCCTGGTCGTCCGTCTGCGAGGCCACCAGATCTTCCGCCGACGCCAAGTGGGTGAAGAGCCCTTTGAGTTGTAGCCCCTCGAGCTCGCGGTAATGTTCGACGAAAGCCACGACGCGGTCGTGCGGCAGGCCCAGCCGTCCCAGTCCCGAATCCACCTTCAAGTGGAACTCGATCGGCCGGCCGTAGCGACGCGCGCATTCGGCATATGTATCGAGCCGCATTGTGGAGGAAATCGACGGCGTCAACCGGTATTCGATCAGGTGGGCCGGGTCGCTCATGTAGAGCCCGCCCAGCAGCAGCACGGGCTGCTGGATTCCTGCCGCGCGCAACTCCAGGGCTTCCTCGACGGTGGCCACGCCGAACCAGTCCACGCCGCACTCGGCGAGACACTTGGCGACCGGTACGGCGCCGTGGCCGTAGGCATCGGCCTTGATCACGGCCATCACTTTCCGCGCGCCGGCCAGCTCCCGAATGCGCTGGACATTACGGCGCAGTTTGGAGAGCGAAATCTCCACCCAAGTCGGACGCAGGAGTTTGTCAGTCGGAGGATTCACGAGATCTATATTATCCAGATGGGGGCGCCACTCAAGTCAGCCGTGAGCGGTGCTCAGGCGTAAGCCTCACCGTCCTCGCGCGCCTTGTTTTCAAACTTCGCATAAGGCTTCAAGAAGACGACTGGCACTTCTCCCGTCGGCCCGTTGCGTTGCTTGCCGATAATCAGCCGGGTTTCCATGCCGCCGTGTGCGAACTCTTCCTCACCCTCCTGTGCTTCGGCAGCTTTGCGTTCCCGGAAGATGAAAATGACCACGTCGGCGTCCTGCTCGATGGAACCGGATTCGCGCAGGTCGGAGAGTTGCGGGCGCTGGCCGGGCCGCTGCTCCGGCGCCCGGCTTAATTGCGAGAGCGCCAGGACGGGAACCTTCAGCTCTTTGGCGATGCTCTTCAGGCTGCGCGAAATGTAACTGACTTCCTGGGTGCGGTTCTCGAAGCGGCCCTGGCCCGAAACGAGCTGGAGATAATCCACAATGAGCAGGTCGAGTCCTTTCTCCGCTTTCAGCCGCCGGGCCTTGGCGCGAATCTGCATGATGCTCAGCGCCGGCGTGTCCTCGATGTAAAGCGGCGCCTCTGACAGCCTGCCCAAGGCCTCGGTCATCTTCTTCCAGTCCTCGCGGTTGGAGAAACCGGTGCGCAACTTGTGGCTGTCGATGCGCGCCTCCGAGCAAAGCAGGCGGATGACCAGGGATTCCTTGCTCATTTCCAGGGAGAAAAGTCCCACGATTTTGCGGCTCTCGATGGCCGCGTGGGCTGCGATGTTGAGCGCCAGCGCGGTCTTGCCCAGGGAAGGGCGGCCCGCGATCACAATCAGCTCGCCGGCCTGCAGCCCGGACGTCATGTTGTCGAGGTCCACGAAACCCGTCTCAACGCCCGTCACCCGTTGGCCGCGGTCGAACAAGACATCGATTTTTCCGAAGCTGGTCTTGACGATCTCGCGGATGTTCGCGAACCCTGAGGGCACGCGCTGCTCGGCGATGTCGAAGACCTGGCTCTGCGCCAAGTCGATCAGCGTCTCGGGGTCGTCGGTGCCTTCCAGGCAACGCGAGATCACGTTGTTCGACGCATTGATCAAGCGCCGGATTGTCGATTTCTCTTTGACGATGCGGCAGTATTCCCCCATCGCCGCCGTGGTGCCGATGGGAACGCCGTCCGTAAGCGCCGCGAGATAAGCCGCACCGCCGGATTTTTCGAGCAAGCTGTCTTTGGAAAGTTCTTCGGAGAGCGTTACCAGATCGATGGTACGGTTCTTCTCCGAAAGCTCGACCATCTTTTCGAACGTGAGCCGATGTGCATCGGAGAAGAAATCGTCCTTACCCAGGATTTCAAGGGCGGAGTTGAGGGCGCCGTTGTCGAGCAGGACCGAGCCCAGCAGGGCGCGTTCCGCTTCGAGGTTGTGAGGAACAGTTCGGTCGCTGGCGGTTGCGGTCGGCATCGGCCTATTCTCAATTTTATATCAACTTGCTGCGTTCTCGCGACGGTTTGCTGCAGCTCCTGATCTCCGGGAACGCCCGGCCAAGACCCCGGCAGCACCAAGCGTGAAGAGAACCTGAAGATCCTTTGCAGTGCACTTGACGACCCAAGTGCGCGCACGAGCGGCCCGCCTGGCCACCTCGGCTGCCGCGGTCTCTTGACACTTGCCTCTCGACAGTTGACTGCGCAGTGTCTCGCATCTCTCGCAGCGTGTACAGTCGAAGGACGTTCTCCCTTGCGGATATCCTGTGAAAAAGTCGCAAAAGATGTGGAGAAGTTAGCCCTGCCTGTGGATATTTCCTGCTGCCAGCGGAGGGGGCCAAAATGCCAGATGGTTGGAGGGCATTACGCAATGACCCTTCAATTCGGCTGGGAAGCGACCCTTCACCCGTCCCGACAAGTCGGGACGCTCTCTCCAAGGGGGCGAGGGCAGTAAACGCGAACAAGTCCCGCCACGCCGGCGCCGCGGGCAAAGCGGAGCGGGCGCGGCTATTCCTTTTCCGGCTCGGCGTCAGCAGCAGGAGCCTCTGCGGGCGCGGCCGGAGTTTCCTTGGCCGGGGCGGGCGGCGCCTCGGCTGCGGCCTTGGCCCTAGCTTCCGCGGCAGCCTGGATCTTAGCCTTGGATTCCGCGTCGGGCTCGACGAGGACCTTGACGCTCGCTGTCACTTCGCGGTGGAGTTTAACCGGGACGCCGTACTCGCCTAGCACCTTGATGGGCGTGGGGAGATGGATCTTCCGTTTGTCGATGTGGTAGCCTTGGGCCACGAGCTTTTCCGCGATGTCCAGCGAGGTGACGGAGCCGAAGAGGTTTCCTCTCTCGCCCGCCTTGCGGATCACGGTGACGCTAACGCCCTCGAGCAGCGTGCTGAGATCGGCGGCGTCGGCTTTCTCCTTGGCCTCGAGCTTGAGGAAGCGGACGCGTTGCTGGTCCACCCACTTGCGGTTCTGCGGCGTGGCCGCGACCGCCAGTTTCTTGGGCAGCAGGTAGTTGCGCCCGTAGCCATCGGCCACTTTCACGACTTGGCCGCGCGTTCCAATTTTATCAATGTTTTCCAGAAGGATAACGTCCATGCTGAAACTCCCTGAATCGAAATGGCACGCCGGCGAGCGGGGCGGTCCGGCACGGACCTTCCCGGAACCCTGCCCGGCTAGGGCGGCGCGCCGCTGACGTTCAGATTCCCGCCGCGAACGGCAGCAGCGCGATATTCCGGGCGCGCTTGATGGCTTCCGTCAGCGCGCGCTGGTGCGTGGAGCAGGTGCCGGTCAGGCGTCGCGGCAGGATCTTGCCGCGTTCCGCGATGAACTCGCTGACCAGCCGCGCGTCTTTGTAGTCGATTACGTCGATTTTTTCTTCGCAGAACTTACAGACCTTGCGCCGGCGGAAGTATTGCCTCCTGCCACCGCCGGATCCTTCCCGCCGGGGCGGACGCTCGCCGGGGGGCGCGTTTTCCCTGGGAACAGCCATGGTCATTTACTCCTTTAGGCCGGCGCGGTCTCCGCGGGGGCCGGGGGCGCCACGGGCGCTGAAGCGGGCTTGCTCCGGCGGCGCTTGGCTTCCTGCTTGGCCCGCAGAGCCTTGAATTTCTCCGCGCGCTTCAGAATTTCGTCTGTGCATACGGTGAGGTACTTGATCACCGTGTCGGTCACCTTGAGACGGCGCTCAAATTCCCTGACCGTGTCTCCGGTACCTTGCACGTTGAAGAGGACGTAGAAGCCCTCGCGCTGCCTGCGGACGTGGTAAGCCAGCCGGCGGCGGCCCATCTTTTCGACCTTCTCCACTTTACCGCCTGCCGAAGCGACCACGCCCTCCATTTGCGTGATGAGCTTTTGGATCTCTTCGTCGGCCACATCGGGCCGGACAATGAAAATCATCTCGTAATTACGCATAGGACCTCACGACTTTGGGGATGAAACCCTTCGGTTGAAGCGGTTCATCGCCGTTTGCACGCCTTCCGAAAGAACCACGCGGACGGCCTCGCCGGCCTGGTCGAGCATCTCCCCCACGGACGCCATCTCCGCCGGAGGGAACGGCCCCAGGAGGTAGGAAACGTAATCCTCCATCTGGCGGTCCGGCCGCGCGCCCATTCGCAGCCGCGCAAAATCATCGTCTTCCAGGGCGCCGATGATGGACTTCAAACCGTTATGCCCACCGGCGCTGCCCCGCGGGCGGATGCGCAGCATGCCCAGCGGGAGTTCAATCTCATCGACCAGCACCAGCAGGTCGCGCGTCGCCAGCTCGTAGTTACGGAGCAACCGCTCCACCGCCAGGCCACTCAGGTTCATGTAGGTCTGCGGCTTGGCGAGCACCACGCGGACGCCTGCCAGCTCGGTGGAAACCGTCAGCGCCTGCGCTTCGCGGCGCGCCAGTTCCACGCCGCACCTGTCGGCCAAGCGGTCGATCGCCATGAACCCCAAGTTGTGGGGCGTCCGGTGGTACTCGTAGCCGGGGTTCCCCAAACCGACGATCAGCTTCACTCGAAACCCGCAACGGCCAGGTGTTACTCCTTCTCCTTGCCTTTTTCTTTCTTCTCTCCGCCGGCTTCTTCCTCGGCGCCTTCTTCTTCCGCCTTGCCCTTGCGGATGACCTCGGGTTCGGCCGGAACCGCCTCCGCGACCTCGGCGGGCTTCTCCTCTTCTTCCGCCCTCAAGGCCACCACATGCGCCACCACGCGATGGGCGTCCGTCAGTACCTGCACCTCCGGCCCCACAGGCAGGTCCGCGACGCGCAAGTTGTGGCCGATGGTGAGCGGCGTCACGTCCACAGTAAAGGCCTCCGGGATGTTGTCGGGCAGGCACTCGACCTCGACTTCGCGCAGGACGAACTCGAAGATTCCGCCCTGGACCTTCACGCCCTGGGGTTCACCGGTGACGTGGATGGGGACTTTCAACTTCAACTTGGCATCGAGGGCGATGCGCACCAGATCCACGTGCAGCAGGTCGCCGTGAACGGGTTCGGACTGCCAGTCGCGGATCATCACGCGCGCCGGCGCCTTGCCGCGTATCTCCAGCGTGAAGATGGCGTTGTGGCCGGACTCCGAGTGGAGAATCCGGCGGATCCCGCCCGGGTCCACGGTGAGCGGAATCACCGGGCCGCCTCCACCATAGACAACGCCGGGAATGCGTCCCGTGCGCCGCATGCGCCGCGCGGCGTTCTTGCCGAAATCCTCGCGAGGCTCTGCTTCAACCGTGAATGCTTGACTCATGGCTTTCTACTCCTCGGCGTGCGGGCCCTGCCCTTTCTTCCTCAGATGAAGAGCTTGCTGACGGAAGTCTCTTCATGGATGGAACGAATGGCGTCCGCAAGCAACTTGCCCACACTCAGAACTTTGATCCTGCCGCACTGCTCCGCCTCCGGCGTGAGGGGGATGGAATTCGTCGCCACGACTTGCTCCAGAGGCGCCGCGCAGATCTTCTTGATGGCGCCATCGGCGAAAACCCCATGCGTGCAGCAGGCATAGACTCTATCCGCGCCCTTTTCCTTCAAAGCCTGCGCGCTCTTTACCAGCGTCCCGGCGGTACCGATCAAGTCATCGACAACCAAGCACGTCTTGTCTTCAACGTCGCCGATGACATTGAACATCTCTACCACGTCCACGTCTTCGCGGCGCTTGTCGATGATCGCCAGCGGAACTTTCAACTTCTTGGCAAATGCCCGGGCGCGCTCCACCCCACCCGTGTCGGGGGAAACCACCACCAGATTCTTCAGTTTCAGCCGGCGGAAATAACCCACCGTGACCGGCGTCGCGTAAAGGTGATCCACGGGAATGTCGAAGAATCCTTGAATCTGCCCGGCGTGTAGATCGAGCGCCAGCACGCGGTCCGCGCCTGCAGAGGTGAGCAGGTCCGCCACCAACTTCGAGGAAATGGGCACCCGCGGGCGGTCCTTGCGGTCCTGGCGGGC
Source organism: Terriglobia bacterium (assembly GCA_020073545.1). Lineage (GTDB taxonomy): Bacteria > Acidobacteriota > Terriglobia > UBA7540 > UBA7540 > Bog-366. The sequence goes on from JAIQEZ010000024.1 coordinate 26,678, forward strand.
GTAAGCGTAATAGGGCATCACGGCGGTGATACGATAGGCGGAAGCGCGGCTCAAGGCGTCGAGCATCACCAGCAGCTCCACCAAATTGTCATTCACCGGGCGGCAGGTGGGCTGAATGACGAACACATCGGCGCCACGCACGTTCTCGAGGATTTGCAGCCGCACCTCCCCGTCCGGAAAGCGTCCCACCCGTGCCTTCCCCAGCGGTATCCCGAGGCTTTCACAGATCTCCCGCGCCAATGCCGGATGAGCATTTCCCGAAAAGACTTTCGGCGTGTGCCGAACCCCGTTGGTCATCGTCGCATCCTCACGCGTGTGCGCAACAGCTTGGGACCAAACCTGGCTGGGAGGCCTGGATTCGAACCAGGGTTCCATGCTCCAAAGGCATGTGTCCTACCACTGGACGACCTCCCAGGAAGCATTGAGTGATCGGGCGATCGGGTGATTGAAAAACGGCTTCCACCCATAGCTAGCGCGTCGAGTCAGCCGCACAATGACTCAATTGCCAAATAGTCTTCGCTGGTAGCTGGCGCGCGTCAACGTGCGCGTCCGGAAGCAGAGCCACCCTTTGGGGGTGAGTTTCGAGGCGCGGTCCATTTGACGAGCCGAAGAAAAGAAGGCGTATACAGCAGACCCGCTGCCCGTCAAGGAGGCAACTTCGGCCCCGGCCCGGATGAGCCGACGTTTCACGCGCGCCAGCTCAGGCCACCTCGCGAAAACGACCTGCTCGAAGTCGTTTTCGGCCGATCCCCAACTCATCAGGGGGAGTTGTGGCCACGCACCGAAACTACCAATGTACGCGCTTCGAGGCCGCTCTGTCAACCGCGAACCGGCTTGGCGATAGGCTTCCGCGGTGGAAACGGAGAAACCCGGGAAAACCACGAGGCAAGCACGCAACGGGAGATCGCTGAGAGGATAAACCTCCTCACCCCGGCCGCAGCCGAGCACGCGACCTCCGAGAAGAAACAGGGGAACGTCGGAGCCGAGCGCGGCAGCCAGCTTGTGTCGCGCGGCAAAGTCTAGGCGGTCGCCCGTCAGGCGCTCGAGACCCAGGAGCGTCACCGCCGCATCGGTGCTGGCGCCGCCCAGCCCGCTGCCGGGAGGAATCCCCTTGTCGATTCGAACCCGAATGCCGCCGTGCCAGCCGCGGGCGCGCCGCCACAACTCACCGGCACGGTAGACCAAATTGCCGCGACCCGCAGGAACCGCGGGGTTGGCGCATTCAACGGCAAGGGCATTTGGCGATGTCGCCAGGCTGATTTCCAGGCGGTCGTGCAGCGCGATGGTCTGGTAAATCGTGCGGATTTCGTGATAGCCGTCGGGCCGCCGGCCGAGGATCTTCAGGCCCGCGTTGATCTTGGCGAAAGCGTGAAGGCGCAACGTTTTTTTCAAGGGAGCGCGCTGCCGGGAGGAGGTCGCTTGCCACCAGCCCGGCGTTTTCTCAAGATGGCTTCGCATGCACCCGCGGAGCGGGATCAGGCAGGCTAATCTCACCTCAGAAAGAAGCGGTGCGGTGCCACGCGCGCCGCCGGAAGGCCGCCGAGCCTTCGTGCGCTTATTTCTGTGCGGACCTATCGCGCGCCAGCCGGACCTTCAATTCCTCGAGCTGCTTTTGGAGCTGCGCGGCCTGCTCGGCGTCGAAGTCGCTCGAAACGGCCTGGGGCCATTCCTTCAGCGCGCGCTCCCACTCTCCCTGCGCCATGGCGGGCTTGCCCATGTGCAGATAGAGATTGCCCAGGTGCTCGTGAATGGTCGGATCGTTCTGAATGAGGCGGGCGGCCTTTTCCAGGTGCGGCTCGGCTAGGTCGTAGCGATTCATCTTGAAGTAGGCCCAGCCCAGGCTGTCGAGGTAGGCGCCGTTATTGGGCTCGAGCACCAGCGCTTTCTTGATGTAGTTGACCGACTCTTCCAGACGGACGCCGCGGTCCGCCAGCATGTAGCCGAGGTAATTCGCCGCGGAGGAGTTCAGCGGATTCATCGAAAGCACTTTCTTAAACGTCTCCTCCGCTAGGTCGTATCTCTTCTGCCGCTCGTAAATGGAGCCCAGAACAAAGAGCGCGTATTCCTGGTCCTCCGTATTCGGAGTCATGTCGAGCGACTTGCGCACCGCCTGCTCACCGTCGCCGTAGCGCTTGGCCTGCGCGTAGACCTGGGCGATGGAAATGTAGATCTCGCGATCGGTGCGGCCTTTGGTGAGCAAGGTCTGAAGTTGCTCGACGGCCTCGTCCACGTGCCCGCTTTCGCCGAGCAGGGTGGCGTGCAGAATCTTCAGCGGGCGGTCCTGCGGATAGGTCTGGAGGGCCGCGCCGGCTTCGGCCAGAGCTTTGTCAGGTTGACGATCCATGCGCAGGGTTTCGACGATCAGAAACTCCGCACGCGGAGCCTGCGACTTGCCGAGCGCCAGGATCTGTTTGAAGGCGTCCAGGGCCTGGGCAAACTTCCCCTGGCCGCGGTAGAGCAGACCCAGCCGCTCGAGGAAAAGCGCCCGGTTGTTGCCTTCCGCCGAGGTGTACTGAGCCTCCGGCCGTTCTGACTGCTTCACCAGCCCTTGCAGGATTTGAAGGGCCTTGTCGTCGTTGCCGACCGTTTCTTCGAGGACTGCCTGCTCGTAAGGGATTTCCGGGTTGTCTGGCTTCAAGGCCCTGGCCTTGTCCAGTTCCTGGCGAGCGTGGTCGAAGCGGCCTTCCTGGCGGTCGATCTGCGCCAGGCGCATGTAACTGGCGTCATCGTCGGGGTCGGACTTCAGAATCTTCTGCAGTTCCACGCGCGCTGCGGCGTTCTTGCCGTTACTGAAAAGCGCGTCGGCGTAAGCGCGGCGGAGTTCCGTGTTGTCGGGATCCTGCCCCAGCGCTTTCTCATAGGTCGCGACGGCCTTGTCGAAATCGCGGGTCTGGCTGTAGGCATAAGCCAGCGTGCCGAGGAGTTGGGAGTCCATATCGCTCTCGGGAATCTTCGTGAGCGCCTCGGCGGCGTGGCTATAGTCGCCCTGCTGGAAGTAGAGCTCCGCCAGGTTAGCGAGCCCGACCTTGGACTCCGGATCAGTTTTCAAGACTTTGCGGAAGGCCTCTTCCGCCTTGGCGGGCTGGTTGCTCGCACGGTAGAGCCGGCCCAGCAGCAGCCAGGAATCGGTGTCGTTTGGGGTTAGTCGGACCAGGACTTCCAGGTGCTCGATGGCCTTGCCCAAACTCTGCTTGGTGGCGTTGCGGTCCGGCTGGGTAGTGTCGAGCATGTGGAAGTAAATGCGCGCGAGCAGACGGTGGGCTTCGGGATAGTCGGGGTCAGCTTTCAGCACGGCCTCAGCTTCGCGGACGGCGTCGCCCACGCGGCCCGCGCGCCAGTAAAGCTCGGCCAGCTCGACGCGCAGGAAGAGTGAGTCGGGGTCGGCGGCAATGGCCTGCTTGTATTCGGAAACCGCGCGCTCAAGGTAGTCGGTGCGATTGTAGACCCCCGCCAGCTCCTTGTAACGCCGCGCCAGCATGAAGTGATAGTAGGCCTTGGCATGGTCCGGTGCGGTCGGAGAAGCGTTAGGCACTTGCACCGGAGCCTTTCCCGGCTCCGCGGGTGCGGGCTGCTGCGCCGCCCACAAGCTTCCCCCCAAAAACAAAAAGAGACTGAAAGCAGCCCCCATCCTTCTGACGTGTATTGTCATGGTTTCCTTTTGCCCCGCCAAGTCTTCACCTAAACCATTATCACACAGGGTTATAGAGGTGTAAAGACGCAAGCGGGTTGCATGGGCGCGGGAAGTTGCCATACCGGGCCCCTGGGTCCGGGGACGCAATACCAAACCCAATAGCCTCCAGCCGCGCGAGCCACAGTCACCACATTCGTATCGGCAAGGGAGCCGAAAGACTTGAAACCCAGCGGACAGACGCCACACCATCATTGAGACCGCGCCGCGTGCAACACCTTATCGAATTCGGGTGCGACGAGGGCCGGGGTGAGAAACTGCAGCCGGAGGGACGGGCATTCACCTTTCGACCCTGGACTGCCCCCCGGCGTCCTCACTCAAATCTTATCCCGCAGTTCCGCCCATGCCAAGCCCAGGTACTCATAGACGGCGGTTTGCGACTTGAAGAGCTCGTAGGCATTAGGAAAGAGATCGTCGGGCTCGAGCGCCTGCTGCGGGGCGCGGTAGTCCGTGGGAGCGGCCAGCGGCGCCATGCCCAGTTTTCTGAATAGACCCATGGCCCGCCGCATGTGCGCGGCGGAGGTGACCAGAATGAAAGGTGACTGGCCTACCAGCGGAGCGATTCGGCGGCTTTCTTCTTCGGTGTCGCGCGATCCGGCCGCCAGAAGGATGTCCTGCGGACCCACGCCGAGTGCCTGGACCACCTGAGACATGCGCTCGGCCATCTCGGCGTCTCCCGAAAGGATTAGTTTGCTGCCGGGAAGTTCACGGTGCAGGCGCAGACCCTCCGCAAGGCGGACCATCAGGTCGGAGGAAAGGCGGCTGGTGATGGGGACCCCCGGATCGTTGTTCGCCCCTCCTCCCAGAACCACGATGAGGTGCGGAGCGGGCGTGGAAACCCCCGCGTGCGAGGCCACGATGAAAGGTGGGAAACGACGCTCCAACGGGTGAAGGAGCATATTCGCAGTGAAGAAATAGCTCAGCCCGGCGAGCAGCAGGGTTCCGAAGCTGACCAGCGTCTTTCCGGCTCGCTGCTTGCGCGTGAACCATAGCAGGTACAGCCCCACCACCAGGATCTCCAGAGACAGGGGTAGAGGGAATAAGAAGCGTGAGACGATTTTCCTCAGTATGAACATGCAGCTTCGGGCTCCTCGTAGATGTCGGCCGGCAGCAAGGGACAGCGGGAGGTCAGGGACCTCGCTGCCCATTGGGCGGTCACCCTCCATTGTACCGGAGTCAGGCTCCAGCCTGGCGGGTTTGATGACCTGCCAGCCGGAAGGGGGAGGCACTTGAGTTGGCCAAGTTGTATAGGCCAAGTTGTTGACGCCGCAAGGGGGTTCGATTATTCTCTACGCCGCTTTGGCTGGGTCGCAGGTCGTGCCCGACATCGTGGTGCTGTGGAAGGACGGGGGCGAAATCGTGAACCACTATTCAACGCGTCTGGCGGACATGACCATTGAGATTATGAGGAAAGGAGGCGGGGAGAAAGTTCACGCTTACGTTGACTTTCACGCACCCCTGGGGTAATTTCAAAACGGGACGAGCAGCCCTCCCGTATCCTATGACTCCTGAGAGCAGCGTGGTGGAAGTAACTCTGGAGAGTGACCTCAAGAACGTTGAGGTGGCGGAGGAAATCTCTCGCAGGGTGGCAGGCACCGCAGGATTCAACGAGGAGGAGCAGCATCGGATTGAGATGGCCGTGCACGAGTCGATGATCAACGCCATCTGGCACGGCAACAAGAATGATTCCAGCAAGAGCGTCTGGTTGCGGTTTCAAATCCATCGCGACCGGTTGGAAATACGCATCCGGGACCAGGGCAACGGCTTCGATCCCAAGCACATTCCCGATCCATTGGCGGATGAGAACCTGCTGAACGTGTCCGGGCGAGGGATCTTTCTGATTCGCAGCTTCATGGACGAGTTCCGCGTGGAACACATCAACGGCAAGGGGACGGAGGTGACTTTGGTGAAACGCCTGAGTTCCAAAATTCAGCCTAAACAAGGAGGAAGCGACCGTGAGCATGAAAGCCACAATTCGACAGGTTGATTCGGTAACGGTCGTCGATGTCAGCGGCAGGATCACCCTGGGAGAAGGGTGCACGCAGTTGCGGGAATTGGTCCGCGACCAGTTGAGCAAAGGCAACAAGTGGGTCTTGTTGAACCTTGCCGACGTCACCTACATCGACAGTTCGGGGATCGGTGAGCTGGTGAGCGCCTTCACGGGCGTCGCCAAGCAGGGCGGAGCTTTGAAACTCCTGCACCTGACGAAGAAAGTTCACGATCTACTGCAGATCACCAAACTCTATACGGTCTTCGACGTCCACGACGACGAGGCCCGGGCCATCGGCAGCTTCGAGAAGGCCTCCAGCGCCTAGCAGGGTGCTGGTCGTTCGGGGCTGTCATCCTGAGGCGCCGCGGTGGCGAAGGTTCTCAGCTGTCACCCTGAGCCCGTCCGCCATTAAGATCGACGGACCTTCGGCCCACCCGTAAGAGTGGCGGACTTTCACCCGCGTCGGACGAAGGGTCTGCAGTTACCTTCGCGCCAAATGCGAACTGCAGATTCTTCTCCCGCATGGCGGGATTAGAATGACACGCGACGGGCATTCTTCGGCCAACCGCTGGACGTCTTCATCCCCGGCCGATTCTCCTTCGTTTTCATCGTAGGGTCAGGTGCTTCCCGGAAGTGAAAGTTCCGGGAAGCGTCGGCCTGCGCATCCAAGCCCTCCCCACAAACCCAGGCGCAATGAGTCCTGCGCAGCAGGCGGCGGCACGGCCGCGGTGACCCTTGTAGTGCAAGGCCTGCGGTCCGGCCCGCCGATCTTAATGGCAGGCCATGCGAACCCATTCCCCTGTCATTCCCGTCCCGAGGTTCTTCGGGATGACACGACGCGGGGCGCGCGGCGGGTTCCACCGCGCTGGCCTGGAGTAGCGCTAACCCTCAGGTATTTCCTGCTGACCTAAAGGTCAGCGCGACTGCCCGCCCGGAGAACCACGAGTCACTTGTGACAGTCCACCGCCACCTGGACACCCGTAGGCTCTATTGAAGAGTCGGGGTCAGGGGACTGGTGGGAGGACTCTCATACTGATAAGAGCGCCGACTACGGCTCTTCAGTTGTTCGGCTTTTCCTCCTCTTTTCTTGTCGACCGCACCTCGGGAGCTTGACCTCTGGTTTCCGGACCCTACTTCCTCCCAAACCTGGTCACTCAAAAACCTTTTTTATGGCCGCGAAAAACTAGATTTGGCCAAATGATTTTTATCCAAGGCAGAAAATCTATTTCTTTGACGATTTGTGCGCGTTGACGATAGGCTCAGGACACTGGTTGCGCAGAGCGGGAAATCTCGCCAAGCGAGACTCCGACCCGGCTCTGGTGGGGGAGAAAGAGATATGCGAATCCATGAGACTTGTCCGTCCGTTAAAGCAATTGACGTTGGGTTTGTGTCTAGTATGCTTAGTTTCTCCAGCTCTTAGGGCGCAAACTTCACCAAGTGATCAAACCCAGACACCCCCGGCTGAACTCTCCCGCCGGGTTGAGGATCTCGAGAAAGAGCTCGAGGCGCTGAAGGCGGAGATCGCCGCGCTGAAGGGACAGGGCGCGGTCGCGCCAGCAGCCGTGGCGCCCGCCGCTCCGGCGGCCCCTGCGGCGCCCGCGGCACCTGCAACAGTGGCACAAAGCGTTGCGACCACACCGGCGGCGCCGGCCGTCAACAGCAGCGCCAACGCGATCACCAGCTTGCTGAGCAATACCAGCGTGACGGGTTTTGTCGATGCCAATTATGGCTACGACATCAACCATCCCGCCAGTCGCACCACGAGTTTCCGCGCTTTTGATGGGCCGGAGAATCAGTTCTCTCTGAACATGATTGAACTGATCTTCGACAAAGCGCCGGACGCGAAAGGGAGCCGGCTGGGTTATCACCTCTCGTTCGGTTACGGCAATGCGATGAACGTGGTCAACGCGACCGACCCAGGAGGCGTGGGTTTTGCGCAGTACCTGAAGGAAGGTTACCTCTCGTACCTCGCCCCCGTCGGCAAAGGATTGCAGATCGACGTGGGCAAGTTCGTGACGCCCATGGGCGAAGAGGTCATCGAGAGCAAGGATAACTGGAACTATTCGCGGGGGATCCTCTTCACGTACGCGATCCCCTTCTATCACTTCGGGGTGCGAACCAAGTACACCTTCAACGACAAAGTCTCAATAAACGCAGACCTCATCAACGGCTGGAATAACATCGTTGAAAACAACACGGGGAAAACGGGGTGCTTCACGCTGACCCTGACACCTAACAAAAAGTTCTCCCTTGTGCAGAACTATATGATCGGTCCGGAGATGGCGAACACCAACAAGCACTTCCGGCAATTGTCGGACACCACGATGACCTACAACCCTACCTCGAAGCTGTCGCTGGCTGTGAACTATGACTACGGGCGAGGCGACATGCCGGTGGGCTTCCTGAACCCCGTGTGGTGGTCGGGCGTGGCAGGCTACCTGCGCTATGCTTTCACGGACAGCGTTGCGCTCTCCACCCGCTATGAGTACTACGACGATCACAATGGATTTACCCTGGGGACAGCTCCCGCCCACATCAACGAGGTAACGCAAACCTTTGAGAAGACCTTGCACAAGAATTTCATCACGCGGTTGGAATTCCGCTACGACAATGCTAACCAACCGATCTTCGCTAAGGCTTCCACATTTACCGATTACCAGCCCACGATTGCGTTAGGACTGATTTATACGTTTGACTGGAAAGAATAGAACGCCCATGCGTCGGGTCTGGAGATTCGGCGCCGGTTGGAAGTGGAGCTTCCCCCTGCTTCCCCTTTCAGACAAGAACCGGCGCCGACCTCTGGTGATGGATTTGTGCGTGAAACGAACTCACTCAAGAAGCCTTGCAGCCACTCGACCACGGAGCGGAGGGCTGCTCAGGGTTCGTTAATGTCCTCCACGGAAGCTCGGGGAATTCGTTATGCGAACTAGAAGTTTTTCCTGGCCAAAAAAATCTAATTCAGGGCAAAAAATCTATTTCTTTGACGTGGGTTTCATAATCCCGTACGTTGGTTGTGCAGGTCAACGAAAGGGCAACAACAAGCACCCATATTGAGCCAGTGACCGTCCCGGCGGGCGATGGCGGGGCTTTAGCCTATAAAGAGAACCCCAAACCGCCGGAGATTTAGGTGGCGGCAAAGGTGGCTGTTCATCGGGGATTGGCGAAGTAAGAAAAGGGAGTTCTCGTTCGAAAGCGCGGAGTGCAGCCTCCCCGCTGTTGCTGATGCACAGGGCACTCGTTAGCGAAAACGAAGAAAGGAGCACGAAATGGCAGCGAATCGTCAGCAAGGTGCTTACCTGACGGAATTCCTTGTGGCTTTTACGACTTTTCCGGCCGGGCTGGTTTTGCTCACCTCAGCGAGCCGCGGGATCGGCATCCTCCTCACGATCGTGGGGCTGGGGATGCTCGTGCACTCCAGTATCGGCTTCTACCGTATCAAGAAGCTGGAGTTTCCCGGAGAGCCGTGAGCAGCGGAAGCCAAAGGCTCAAACGGGGGCCGGCTCGACCGCGGCCCCGAACACGAATCAACCACGGGATGAGATTTCGGTCCCGGTGACTTTCCTAAGGAGAGAAGCATGAAAATTCTCGGACTGGCGCTAATCATCGTCGGATGGCTGATCCCGGTGCTGGCTCTCGCTTTCACGTCGTCGAACTCTGCCCGGCTCATCTTAAGCCTGGTAGGTATCGGGGTGACCCTTGTGGGGATTTTGGGGGTTCTGAACAAGGCTCATTTAAAGCACGCAATCTGGAAACAGTAATTCCAACACCATGGAAAAGGAGAAAGACATGCCGCATCGTAGGGTTCTGACGCGCTTTTTACTGGCATCCCTGCTCATCGTGGGTTCATGCGGGATTACGGCTTGGTGCCAAACCCCACCGAGCTCAGTAACCAGCAGCCAGCCTGCGCCCGCACCAAATCCGCCGGCCGCGCCCAGTCTAACGGCGCCCCTTGTAGTGAAAGAGGCTAATCCACCGTCAGCCGACGATCTCGCGAAGGGTGATCCTGGCGGCACCTTGACGGGAACCATCAGCGACGTTGCTGTGTCCGACGCAAAGAAGGGACTGACCCTGGGCGACGCGCTCAACCAGATCGGCCAGAACAAAGTCGCCATCAACTTTGTCTGGACGCTGGTGGCAGGTTTCCTGGTGATGTTCATGCAGGCGGGGTTCGCGACCGTTGAGACAGGTCTTTGCAGGGCGAAGAACGCCAACCACACCATGATGATGAATTTCATGGTGTATGGATTCGGGTTGTTCGCTTACTGGGTCTGTGGTTTTGCCTTCCAGATGGGCGGTGTTGGAGCGACTGCCAATCTCGGAGGAACGGCGCCGCTCAGCTCGGAGTTCACCGTTAATCTCCTGGGAAAGAGTTGGGGGATTTTCGGGACACACGGGTTCTTCCTCACGCAGGCTGCGACTTATGACGTGGGTGTCATGGTCCTGTTCCTGTTCCAGATGGTGTTCATGGATACGGCCACAACGATTGTGACCGGCGCGGCGGCGGAACGCTGGAAGTTCGCGGCCTTTGCCATCTCGACATTCTTCCTGGGAGCGATCACCTATCCCTTCTTCGGCAACTGGGCGTGGGGCGGTGGCTGGCTCTCTCAACTGGGAGCGAATTTCGGCCTCGGTCACGGTTACTGTGATTTTGCCGGGTCGGGAGTCGTCCACGCCGTGGGCGGGCTGACGGCGCTGGCGGTCTCGATGATCATCGGTCCCCGGCTGGGTAAATACAATCGTGACGGTTCACCCAATGCCATGCCGGGACACGACATCGTGATCGTGCTCCTGGGTTGCTTCATTCTTGCCTTCGGGTGGTTCGGTTTCAACCCCGGCAGCACCTTGGGAGCTTCAGGTAACGGCGCACTGAGAATCGGTTCGATCGCGGTGAACACGATGCTGGCCGGCTGCACGGGATCGTTTGGGGCGATCCTTTACATGTGGATGCGTTACGGCAAACCCGACGCCTCGATGTCAGGCAACGGGTTGCTGGCCGGGCTGGTGGCCATTACGGCGCCCAGCGGCTTCGTCAACTCCGTCAGCGCAGCGATTATCGGACTGATCGCCGGCGTGCTGGTTTGCCTGAGTGTAGAGTTCTTCGACCGGGTAGCAAAGGTAGACGACCCGGTGGGCGCGATCTCGGTGCACGGCGTCAACGGAATCTGGGGCGTCATCTCCGTCGGGCTGTTTGCGGATGGCAAATCCAATTACGGCGGGAGCTGGAACGGCGTCAACGGGTCGGTGACCGGTTTGTTTTACGGCGACCCCGGACAGTTGGTGGCGCAGTTGATCGGGGTGGCCACGCTGCTCGGTTTCGTCTTCGGCGCGTCCTTTATATTCAACTGGCTTGTCCACGTGATCGTTGGCCAACGCGTGTCGCCGCAAAGCGAACTCGAGGGGTTGGATGTCCCCGAGCTGGGCGCCCTCGGATATCCGGAGTTCGTCCTGAAAGCCTACCGCGCCTAGGCGCTGCCCGGGAAACTGGCGCGGTCATGCAAGTAACGTCACTGAGGAAGCAGGGGGATCACATGGCAAGCACGACTTTTGCATTGGCGGTGGACGTTGAGGAGACCCGGCCCGAGGGCCGAGCCTCCTCGATCGTTCCGGCAGCGGGGGCGGCGCTCAGCGCGGAAACGAAGAACCTCTTCCGGGAGGGAATCGAGCTCCTAGGAATGGGTGAGCCTCGCGAGGCCATCACGCGGCTGGAAAGGGTTGTGGCTGTCGCGCCGGATTACTCCGACGGTTTTGTAGGGCTTGGCATTGCCTACGCGATGGACAGTCAGGTCTACCCTGCGCTGGATAGTTTTGAAAAGGCCGCAGAGGTGGAACCCTCGAATTTCTACGCACACTTTAAGCTGGCGCAGTTCCACTTCAAGTTGCGAATTCCCAAGAAGGGGTACGAAGAGGCGAAATGGGCTTTGAGGTGCGCTGCCACGCCCGATGAAAAGAGGCTGGTGGCACAGATCCTAAAGGAAGAGCGGGAGCGGGAGGCGAAAGGTGTGGCGCGTCCGACCTGGAACAAGCCGTTCTCTCGAAGATGGGTCCAGGCGGGAATGGCCCTGCTCGTGGCCGCCTGCCTGTTCCTGGTTTTTCACATGAGATAGAAGACACGGTGTGGACGAACGCAAGGTTACACAAGTGAGTGATCGGGAGGCTCGGAAAATGCTGGTAGAGGCGATCAAGGGGCAGCGGGTCAGCTTGGCTTGCGCGGTCAGCGTAGGGATCTTCCTGATTCTTGTGTTCCACGCGCCGGTGGGACCGGTAGCCGTCGGCTGCCTGTTTTCGCTGGTGTATCTCTTTATCCGGGGCTGGACGAAGCTATCATCCGGCAAGGAACAACGATAAAACCATGGATATTTCTCTACAAATTCTGCTCTTTATTGCGCTGCTGGTGCTTCTCTCCAAGGCGCTCGGGGGTCTCGGCGGCCGCATCGGGATGCCCGTGGTTCTGGGAGAATTGCTGGCGGGGGTGATCCTTGGCCCCACCTTGCTGAACGTGTGGCGTTTTTCTTGGTTTTCGGGGACCACCAGTTTGGCGGGTGTGGGACCCGTTTCGCTGGCGGCAGTGATAAACGTGCTCGCTGGACTCGGAGTTGTGGTGCTGATGTTTGTCGCGGGCCTGGAAACGGACCTGGAGGTGATGCGTAGCACGGTTGCCCCGGCTTTGTGGGCAGCAACTGGGGGCGTCATCCTTCCACTCTTGGGAGGGGCGGCCCTATCGCGAGCGGCCGGTCTTAATTGGCGGGAGTCGGTTTTTATCGGCACAATTCTCACCGCGACCAGCGTATCGATTACCGCGCAGACGCTGATAAATCTGAACAAGCTGCGCTCGAAGGTCGGCTCGACCATTTTGGGGGCAGCGGTCATCGATGACGTTTTGGGCTTGTTAGTGCTATCACTGGTTATTGCAGTGGAGATGCATTCGACCGGGCACCTGGCGGGCTGGACAGGCGTTGCGCAGACGGTGGGACGAATCGCGATCTTCTCCGGGTTGGCGTTTTGGCTGGGGCCACGATTCATCCGTTTCATTTTCCGGCAGGCGAGGCACCTTCACGGGCCGCATACGGTCGTTGCCGTCGCGTTGGTGATCTGCTTCCTCTTTGCTTTTCTGGCTGAGTCACTCGGCGGCATGGCCTCCATCACTGGCGCCTACCTGGCAGGGCTCTTCGTGGCGGCGACACCAAACCACAAGGAAATCATTGATGACCTGCGCTCCATGGCGAATTCGTTTTTCGGCCCCCTTTTCTTCGTTTCCATCGGCCTGCAAATCAACGGGCGTCACCTCGGCGGGCACTTTGGATTCTTTGCGCTGATACTTCTCGTGGCTATTCTAGGAAAGATTCTGGGATGCGGGCTGGGAAGCTGGGCTACTGCGTTTAGCGTTCGCGATTCGCTGATCGTGGGCGTAGGTATGATCCCCCGCGGCGAAGTCGGACTGATAACCGCCAGCATTGGCTATGCGGCGGGGGTGGTATCCGGGGAAATCTATTCCCTGGTGGTGGTCCTGGTTCTGGCGACCACGTTGTTGACGCCTGTGCTGCTGCGCTATTGCACGTCCATCACAGAGGCTGAGGCCGAAACGATCGAGGGCACGCCGGTGCTTGCGGAAGTCTCCATGGACCAGTGGTCTGAATAAGGGCTGTCGAACACATATTCACCCGTATGGGCAATCACAAAACGTTCGCCTCAAAACCGGGTTGGGCAGTATCCGTAAATGCCGGCTTGGTTTGCGTGCAGGCGAGGACAGGAAAAGGTGACTCACAATGAAAAAGCTGGAGGCAGTGATTCAGCCGTCACGCCTGGACGCAGTCCGCGAAGCGCTTTACGGGATCGGAGTGCAGGGCATGACGGTCAGCGAAGTGAGAGGTCATGGCCGCCAGAAAGGCCACTCGGAGGTTTATCGGGGAAATGAGTACACGGTGGACCTGCTTCCGAAGATCAAAGTTGAATCCGTTCTACCTGATAAGCTCGCGCAACTCGCCGTGGAGAAGGTGATTGAAGCGGCGCGTAGCGGGAAGATCGGCGACGGGAAAGTGTTTCTCTTTGAGGTCAGCGAAGCGGTGCGCATTCGCGATAGCCAACGAGGCGAACAGGCGCTGTAGGCTGCGTCGTCCCCTGGAAACCGCCAGCCCGTGCGGCACGGACCAAATTCGCCTTGGTAGAGCCGTCGTGCTCCGACTGGCCGTTTCGCCCTAGCGGCCTCCCTTGACGCGGAACGTGCCCATAAGCGGTGTCTCCCGAGACGATCCACCCACTAGCACTTTGTAGTCGCCCGGGACGAGTTCCCATGCGCTTTTGTCCGCAGTGAAGATCGACAGGTAGTGAGGATCCAAAGTCAGCGCCACCGTTTTGGCTTCGCCGGGAGCCAGTTGCACCTTCTCCCATGCGACCAGGCGCTTGAACGGCTCGCCATCAGCTTGTGGCAGCGCAACATACACCTGGGCGACCTCCGCGCCACCTCGAGCCCCCGTGTTCTTGACCGTGAACGTCACTGCCGGTGCCTGTCCTGGGGTGACCTTCAGGGCGGAGTAAGCATAGGTGGTGTAGGAAAGTCCGTAGCCGAACGGGAACAGCGGTTCCTTGCCTTCGGCGTCGTACCACTTGTAGCCGACCTTAAGGCCTTCGTCATAGACGATGTCAAAGCGTCTGGAGTTCTCTTTGGAAGGCGCATCGGGGAAAAAGGGCCTCATGTCGCCGGGGCCGGGTGGCGGCTGCATGGTGAGCATGGGGTGTGGTAGGTCCACCTCCGATTTGGCAAAAGTCAGAGGCAGCTTTGCCGAGGGGTTCACATCGCCGAAAAGGATGTTGGCGATCGCGTCCGCTCCCTTGATACCTGGATACCAGGCTTCCAACACCGCGCTGACGCTGTCAATCCAGGGCATGGTCACCGGACCGCCCGTCTCCAGGACAACGATCGTGTGCGGATTCGCCGCGGCGACCGCACTCACGAGTTGGTCCTGATTTTCAGGCAGCGAGAGGTTTGGCGCGTCCCCTCCTTCGCTGGCCGGTTGGTTGACAAATACGATGGCGACATCAGACCCCTTGGCGAGACCGGCAGCCGAGGCAGGATCGGTTCCCGCGTTGTACTCCACTTTGGCGTTCAGGGCCTTGGCGCGGATCGTTTTCAGTGGAGAGGAGGGGAACCACACCACCCCTCCAAAGAAAGGGGCCGTGCCGGATGGCGTCGGCACCGCGTTTCCTCCAGGCGGATCAACCTGAGCCGACCCGCCCCCCGAAAGCACGGCTATGTCTGCATGCGAACCGATGACAGCGATGGTTTTTATGCTTAACGCCTGCAGCGGTAGCTGGCCATTCGCGTTTTTCAAAAGAACGGTGCCCTGCTCGGCGACGCGCTGGGCCACTCTAAAGCCCGCAAAGATGTCCGGCACCTTGCGACCGGGCGGATTGTCGAACAGCCCCACAGCGAATTCCGTTCGCAGGATGCGGTGCAGCATGTCGTCGAGACGAGACATGAGAACTTCGCCGTTTTCCACCGCCTTCTTGAGCGCATCGCCGAAGTGTTCATTACCGGGCATCTCCATGTCCAGTCCCGCCAGGGCCGCTTTCGTGGTGCTATGCGTGGCGCCCCAATCTGACACGACGAACCCTTGGAAACCAAAATCCTTCTTTAGCACGTCCGTGAGAAGATACTTGTTCTCGCAGGCGTAGTCGCCGTTGAGGAGATTGTAGGAGCACATTACCGCGCCCACGCCTGACTCCTTGACCCCGATTTCAAACGCCAGCAGATCGCTTTCGCGCATGGCGCGTGTGTCGATCTTGACATTCGCAAACGTACGGCCGCTCTCCTGGTCGTTCAAGGCGTAATGCTTGATGTCGCCAATTACGCCCTGTTCCTGCTCAGCCTTCACTTCCGCGCCCACCATTTTCCCCGCTAGGATGGGATCTTCACCCTTGTACTCGAAAATGCGCCCGTTGCGGGGTTCGCGCGTCAGGTTGATGCCGCCCCCCAAGGACATGTTGAACCCCAGATCGCGCAGCTCGCTGCCAATCAGCGCTCCATAGTCGCGCGCAACCTGAAGGTCCCAACTCGACGCCTCGGAAACGCCCGAGGGCAAAGCCGTCGCGTAACGCCCAAACACTGCACCTCGCGCGACGCCTACCGCGGCGTCGGACATTTGCAGGTCCGGGATACCGAGGCGCGGAATGCCGGGGATGAAGCCCGCCCCGCCGAGCGATCGGGTCGGCAGGGTATCAGGACCCCCGAGCAACTCCTTCCAGCCTCCGCCGTGCAGAAGCGAGATTTTCTCATCGAGCGTCATCTGCCCGATGACCAAGTCAGCCCGCTTGTCGGGTGACAGACTCTTGTCCATCCAAGGCCCTTTGGGCTTTTCCTTCTGCCGCGGGGACTGCGCCCGGGTTAGAAAGATAAACATCGTGATGAGTCCCACGGATAGAATGACGAGCGAAAGCAGCTTCGCTGCGCTGCGAAGACGCATAATTTACCTCCACCTACTGGAGAGTCGGTTCACTTCGTCCTCCCGACTGGCACGTACTTCCCGCCGGCGCGCTCCACCCCGGGAGCACAGGCGGAATAGGCCGAAGCAGGCCTGCCCTCGACGACTTCCGCCGCAGTCTGCAATTGCGCACCCTGGTAAAGGGCCGCGATCAGCTTGCCGGCTTGAGCCCGCTACTCCAACAGCCGGCCCTACCGCTTCACCCTATTGAGGACGAGGGGGCCAAGGCCGTGCGCCAGGCGTTGCCAGAGTTCAGTTGAAATCGACGGGTCTGAACCGTCCGGCGGGGGCCCGATCGCCGGTCGCGCCCCCGCAGGCGCCGCGGGAGCGCTGGGCGGGGGAAAGCCGAAACCCCCAGTCCGCTGGAGATCGAGTTGGTCCGCGTTCACCGTTCCCGAAAATGTGGCGTTTCCGACCTTGAAGGAGATGTTATTGCCGTCTGCCTTGCCCTCTTCGATGGGGACAGGTACGTCCGCGCCGCCAAAGAAACCGCCCCCAACACCCTCCACACTCCCTTTGAGGCTGTTCCCTTCCTGCTTGAGCGTAAACACCATGTCGCTGCTGCCGAGGAGCAGGGCTAGCAGGCCGCCAGCGTTGTCAGCTCTCGGTACTGGCCTCCACAGGCCCGTGACGCCCGAACCCACCGGTACCTCGCGTTCCCAAACTGCCGCTTGAGGACGGAGCGTCGCGGCTTTGGCCGTAATCGTGACGCTAGCCGGCGTGAGTCCGGGGGAAGTCGCCTCTACCTTAATGTTCCCGGCTGCCTTGGTAGACTGGATAATGGCCATGCAAAGTCCCGAGAAGGCTTTTCGTGAGGCGCCCTTGTCGGATTCGTGGCTGGTCGGGTCGCCGTTGCCGACGCCGATCAGTTTCCCCTCCCCGGAGACCTGGAACGTCACTTCGTTGTCGGCTATGGGCACGACGCGGCCTTGTGCATCGTGAACTTCGACGGCGAACATCGCAACGTCTTCGCCGTCGGCGGAGACCTCCTCGCGGTCCGCATTCATCACCAGTTTTGCTGCCGGCCCCGTGGTTTCGCGTTTTGCCGTCATCACCTGTTTCCCGTCCTTGTAGCCCTGCGCCTCAACCGTGCCGGGAGCGTACTTGACGATCCAAGCCAGGTGCGAATCCTTCTTCATTTCCTTCGCGCCGAGGCTCTGGCCGTTGAGGAACAGTTCCACCTTGTCCAGGTTCGAGTAGACCCAGACCGCGATCTCCTGCCCCTCCATGCCCGGCCAATTCCAATGCGGGAAGACGTGCAAAACCGGCTTTGAAGTCCACCAGGATTGGTAGTAGTAGAAAGCATCTTTCGGGAAGCCGCAGGTATCGATAATGCCGTATTGCGAGCTGATGTTGGGCCACTCGTACGGCGAGGGTTCCCCACGGTAGTCGAACCCGGTCCACACGAAGCCTCCCGCCAGCCAAGGCCGCGCGGCGCAGAAGCTCCACCAGCCTTCCGCCGAAGCGCGCCCGGTGGTGGTGTACGGGTCATACGACCCGACATAGCCTTTGGCGGGATCCGTGACGTAGATGCCACGCGTGCCGACGGCACTGACGGTCTCCGTGCCGATGACGGGAATCTTGGGATGGGCCTTATGGTAGGCTTCGGCGCCAGGGTCCATGTAGTTGTAGCCCATGACGTCGCCGACGGCCAGGCCGCCGACCCCGATAGCCCGGATGGGTGCGAGCGACACCGGCCGCGAGCCATCGTGCAGGGTCGCAATCCTTTTCATCGAGGTCAGAATATGCAGCCCTGTTTCCGTGTTCGCCTGGCTTTCTTCGTTGCCCATCGACCACATAAAGACGCTCGGATGGTTGCGGTCGCGCCGCACCAGGTTTGCGAACTGGCTCAGGCCTTCGGGATTCGAGGACATCATGCGGGTCTCATCGAACACCAGCATACCCAATTCGTCGCAGGCATCGAGCAACTCCGGCGTCGGAGGGTTGTGCGACGTGCGGTAGGCATTACAGCCCATCTCCTGGAGCTTCCGGACCCGATAATACTGCACTGCGTCCGGCAACGCCGCACCCAGCCCCGCGTGGTCCTGGTGGTTACAGGTTCCCTTTAAGTTGACGGACTTGCCGTTCAGAAAGAAGCCCTTCTCCGCGTCGAACCTCGCGGTGCGAACGCCAAAAGGGGTCTCGTAGCGATCGACTACCTGGCCGCCCGCTTCAACTTCGGTCACCAGCTTGTAGAGGTTCCGCTCCTCAGGGGACCACAGGGCGGGCCGGTTCACCGCAACCTGTTGCTCGTAGGTGTGATCTCCCCATCCTGCGATGGATACCGGGGCGGTGGCCGCTTTCCCCACCACCTTGCCGGACGGATCGAGGAGGGTCGAGATGACGCGCGTGGTCTGTGCACCCTTGCCGTGGTTGTCCACCTCCGTTCGGATCAAAACGGTAGCTTCGCCCGGTCGCACCTGGGTGCGCACGAAGGTGCCCCACTGCTTCACATGAACCGGGCTCGTTTTCACCAGCCAGACGTGCCGGTAAATGCCCGCTCCCTCGTAAAACCAGCCGTCACTCAGGGTGGCATCCACGCGCACCAGTAGCACGTTCCTGCCGCCGGGGGTCGCAAAATCGGTGATGTCGAAGCTGAACGGGTCGTACCCGCCGCTGTGCCGTCCGATGTAGAAGCCATTGAAGACCACCATCGTCTCCCGGTAGGCGCCATCGAACTCGATCGAGATTCGCTTGCCCGCGTCGGAGGCGGGAAGCTCCAGGACGCGGCGATACCAGCCGACGCTGGTGGCCGGGTACGTCCGTCCCAACGGGTAGAATCCCTTGCTGGAGAGCGCCGGATCGTTTTCGAAGGGTAGATCGACCGCCCAATCGTGAGGCAGGTCTAACGGTCGCCAGTCGCTGTCGTCGAACGCCAAGCCGCTGGCGGGAAGGAAATTCCCCGTCTTCTGGAAGTTGCCGGACCTTCCGCCTCCGAATCCGAAGTCCTTGCCGGGGTCATCGGCGTGTCCGAAATGGAAGCGCCAGCCGAAATCCAGCAGGAGCCGTTCCCGTCCGGCGCCCGACCCCAGCGACGCAGGCGTTGCCCCTGCGGGCGGCGTGTCAGCCGCCACAGCCGCGCCCGACGTACCGACCTGAGCCTTTCCGTTGCCTACAGCTTCGTGAGCCGCTGCTACTACGGCCGGCGCCAGCAGGCTCGTCTTCAACAGGTCCCGACGTGTCCAGTTTTTCATCTTGACCTCCAATCAGAGTCTCGCGGGTGGCACGCACATACCGCCCTTGGGCATGTGTGCAGGGTAAGACCCTGCGGCGCCGATTCAGCGCCACTGCCAGGGTTTTAACCATCGGCATTATCTCACCGTCAGCAAGCTGGCGGCGCGCAAAGATTAGGGGGCACGTTTAGCCCGGATTTCTCACCACGGAGGGGAAGGGCGGGGTTTTGACCCC
>JAIQEZ010000025.1 GCA_020073545.1 Terriglobia bacterium
TCCCGACTTTGTCGGGACTCGCACACGGCGCTCGCTGCCTACTGCCTTCTGCTTACTGCCTCCGTCCGGGGTCCAAGGGCGGGCACCCGATTCTTAGAACGGAACCCCAATTGTAAAGAATCAGCCAGGGAGGGAGACGAGCAAGGTGCGGCCTGGGTTGGCCCACAGGTGGTTGTTTAGTGACGTTTCGCGCAATACCTTTTTGACTTCTACTCCGCTCAGGGCTACCATGGCTTTCGAAGGAGTGCCGGCTCTAGATGATCGGAAAGACGCTGGCGCATTATGAGATTGGAGACCGTCTGGGCGAAGGCGGCTCGGGCGTAGTCTATCGCGGGCGCGACCTGCGCCTGGAACGGGTGGTGGCGATCAAGGTTCTGGCTGACCAGCTTCGCGACGACGAGCTGGCCTGGGCGCGCCTGCTGCGCGAAGCGCGCCTGGCCTCCCACCTGAACCATCCGCATATCGGCGCCATCTACGACCTGGGTGAAGAAGACGAGCGTGCTTACATCGTGATGGAATACATCGAGGGCCTGCCGCTCTCAGACCTGATCCCCGAGGGCGGCCTGCCGCTCGAGCAGGTGCGGCGCTACGGCGCGCAGATCGCGGATGCGTTGGCTTACGCGCACGAGCGAGGGGTCATTCACGGAGATCTGAAGGGTTCTAACATCCTCGTTACTTCCGAAGGCCATATCAAGCTGCTGGACTTTGGCCTGGGCCGGCGCATTCCGCGCAGGGGCATGCCGGAGGTCACGAGTTCGCGCCTGCCGCTGGCGGAGGCCGGCGCGACGGCGGGCACGTTGCCTTACCTCGCCCCGGAAGTCTTGCGCGGCAACGCCACCAGCCTGCAGAGTGACGCGTGGGCGCTGGGCGTGCTGCTCTACCAAATGGCGACCGGAGAGTTGCCCTTCCAGGGCGCGACCGCCTTCGAGCTATGCGTGGAGATCATGGTCGGCACGCCGCCCAGGCTGGCGCAGGTGGCGGAACCGCTGCAGTCCATCCTGCGGCGGTGCCTGGAGAAAGACCCCGCGGCGCGTTGCGCCCAAGTGCGCGAGGTGATGACCGCGCTGGCGAGTGGTGTGCCCGTGGCTGAGGCCCTCGCGCCGCCCCCGACCGCTTCCGTGGCGGTGACGCCCACGACGGCCAGCGCGCAGCCGGCCAAGGCCGCCACGCCCCGCAGCCGTCGCAAATGGTTCGCAGCGGGCGGAGCGGCCGCGCTCGTGGTGCTGCTCGCCGCCGTCTTGGCGTGGCACGGTGTTTTCTCGCACAACTTCCCTGCGAGGAGCCCAGAGTCCGAGGTTCACAAAGCCTTCGGCACAGGCAACCCCGAGGTCAAGGTTTGGGTCAACACCCGCTCCAGGACCTACCATTGCCCCGGCACGACTTGGTATGGAAACACGCAGGAAGGCGAGTACATGACGCAGAAGGAAGCCCAGGACAAAGGCTACCGCCCCGCCGCCGACCGTGCGTGCCTGTGATAAGGATAATTGCCCTTCCGTTCAGCGGCGTTTCGGCCCAACGAGTGGGACCGGCGCTAGTTCCCCACCGCGATGTCAGTCGAGGAGGCCTGATTCGTGGCGTTTCCATGAATCACGCCGCTTTGGTCGGCGAAGTAGTGCATGTCGCCCGTCCGGCCGGGAGCAGAAGGATCGCCGTTCACGTCGTATCCATACCACTGGTTGCTGGCAGGATCAAAGTGCGTGGGGGCGTACAAGAAGCTGTAACCACTCTTATAGCCACTCGCCAAGACTTCGTCCAGCAGGCCGGCTGCGGTGGAAGTCGGTCCCTGACCGGCAGCGGTAGGTCCCAACGCCGAGAGAGTCGTCGAGAACCCAGGGCCAAACGTCGAGGAGTAACTCACCTCCGCGGTGGTAATCTGGCGGATACTCTGAATGGCCGAGGCCTGATTCGCGGCGATGCGACTGCGTATAAAGTTGGGGATAGCGATGGCAGCGATGATCAAGATAATAGCGACGACAATCAGCAGCTCAATAAGCGAGAAACCCCGGTGGTCACGACGCATGGCCTGTTGTCCTCCCCCCAACGAGCGCACCCTGGAACAGCTCAGGCATCTGAGGCATTGAATCCATGCTAATGGACGAGATGCACGTCAGATACCAACCCGCAATCTCTGCCTCGCCCCTGGGCGTCTGAAAATAGAGAGGTTGTTCACCTCTGCTGCTCACATCTTGCCACAGCCGGACACAGAGTGGAACAGTATTTGACAAAAATTGTCGCAAGGACGGGCTTCTTGAGGTGTCAATCCTCCCAGAAAAACCGTGTCGTTCCGACCTAGCCCAGCGTGGTAGCCGCGAGGTAGCCTGTCGGGAGGTGGGTGCCATTCAAACCTCGACCCCCCGCGTGGCGCGCGCCCCGGCCCGTGGCTGGCGGAGACGAGGCGCTACTGGGGAATTCCCACCTCTGCCCCGCGACGCTCCGCAGAGAGGTAAGCACTGTAAAGCACCGCAACCGTGTCGCGGGCGAGCGCGCCGCCGGAGAGGGGGGGGCGGTTGGCCGCGATGCTCTCCATGAAATCCTGGAACTCGTGCGGGTAACCATGCTGCCAGTCTTCATCCGGCGCCGGATGGCTCCATCCCTGTTTGGTGCCGATCTTTTCCGTCACATAAACGTCCTTCAGGATATCTTCGCGCGGGTTGTAAGTTTCGAGCGCACCCAGCGGATTCAGATTGCAGCGCGTGCGATGATTGTTCGCGAAAACTTCTAGCCAGTTGTGCACACCCCCCAGGACAAGCTCCGAGGAAAAGACGTCGGCAACCGTGCCGTCGACAAACGTGATGTGCACCTGGCAGTAATCTTCGATGTCGTGGTACGTGGTGCGCAGGAATCCCGAGTCGCGGAAGGTCCCGAGCCGCGTGATCTCATGCGTGCGCGCGGAAACGGCCGCCGGGCGTATGGCCTTGCGGTCACGTGCTTCGCCTTCCACACGCTTCAGGTGGAGCGCCGCGGTCAGTGGGTGGCAGCCTTTGCCCACCAGCGACCCGCCGCCGGAAAACTTCCAGATGCCGTAGTAGGGTGAGTGCGAGCCGCTGTGCGACTCATCCCCAATGATCCAGAGGATCTGCCCACCGCTCTTCGCCAGGATCTCCCGCTCCTTGGCAATCGCCGGCGCATACACCCAGTTCTCGGCATAGCAGAGCTGCTTTCCTGCGGCGTCTGCCGCGCCCAGGATGCGGGCGCAGCTCGCCAGCGCTTCGCGCAGCATCACTTCCTTGCTGAAGGTGTTCCCGCGGAAATCCTCCGTCCCCGGCCCGTAATAGCCCGTGAACGGCTTCTCGATGAGCACGTGCTTGCCGCGTTGGAAGGCTCGAACCGCCAGGGGCTCGTGGGTCGAGCCTGGCGTGCAGAGGTCCATGACATCCACCGCGTCGCACAACTCGTCAAAGGAGGTGAAGGCCTTCACGCCTCGCTCCCGCGCGAAGGCTTGGCGCGACTCTGCGGATTTCGCCGTCACGCCTACGACTTCCACCGGGACGCCGAAGACGCGCCGATACCCTTCCCAATGAAATCGCGCCGCAAAGCGTGCCCCCACGATTCCAACTTTGATTGCTTCTGCCATCAGAGACCTCTTGGTGGGTCCTTGCCATTCAGGACGTGTGCCCGAGTTCACCTTGACGCCGCCGGAAAGAGGGAGGATTCTATCACCGCGCTTCCGTCACGGAGCGAATCTATTCGCACGAAGAGGACTTTGCGGAGAGGGACCCCATGGAGAAGAACTCTCGCCGGCAGTTTCTCAAGAAATCGGCCGTCCTGGCCGCAGGCGCGACCACGCTGGCGTGGCGGGGGAATCTCGGGTCCGCCACCGAGCCGCGTTTGACGTTCCCCACCCAGCCCCGCGCGCGCCTTGCCGTGGCCTCCTGGCCGTTCCGCATGTTCATCGAAGCTCCCACCAACAAGTGGGCCCGCGATCCCAAGTTGCCCGGAATGGACTTGACGGATTTTCCTGCCATGGTGGTGAAGCGCTTTGGCGTTCACAACATCGAGCCGCTGGACCAGCACTTCTCTTCGATTGACGCGGCTTACCTCAGAAAGCTCCGCGCGGCCGTGGAAAAGGCAGGTTGCCACGTGGTGGACATTCCTTGTGATGTGCACGCCAGCTTCTACGACACCGACCCCGCTAAGCGCCGGGTGGCGGTTGAGAACGGCAAGAAGTGGGTGAATATCGCTCTGGAGCTTGGCGCGCCCAGCATTCGCGCTCACATCGATGGTCCCCCCAAGCTCACCCCCAACGTTGAGCGCACGGCGGAAAGTCTGAAGCAACTCGCCGAGTACGGCGCCGCGAAGAATGTCATCGTCGCGCTCGAGAACGACGATAACCGCACCGAGGACCCCTTCTTCATCGTCGAGGTTCTCGAAAAGGTGAATAACCCTTACCTGTACGCGTTGCCGGATTTCTGCAATTCCATCATGACCCACGACCAGGAATTCAACGATCGCGCCATGGAAGTGATGTTCAAGCACGCTTACAGCATTGCCCACGTGAAGGATTCGGAAGGCGACGACGCAGGAAAGTTCCACACCGTGGATGTGGCGAAATGTTTCGAGATCGCCAAGGCGCAAGGCTACCGCGGGTACTTCTCGATGGAATGGGAGGGCAACGGCGAGCCCTACGCCGGCACGCAGCGCCTCATCGACGAGAGCCTGAAGTACCTCAGCTGACTCGCCTCAGCCCGGATCATTCATGAGAGGCGGGCCGGCAACTCCTAATCCACAGCCTTCTCCAAAGGGAAAGTGTGGTCCCGCTCTGCGGGATCGGGTGAGGGGTCACGTCGCTCATCCCGGCCACGGCAGGCCGACGGCAACCGTGGGCTTTTTCATATCGACGGCTCCTCGCCTTGATGTCATTCCCGCCCCGACGCAAGCGGGGCAGGCTCCGTTCCCCTCTTGTTTTCGACTCCCACCCGCAACGCCCTACCGAATTCTGGAAGTGTCAAGAACGGGGGTCTAGGAGTATGATATTTAGTGTGAGGTAACGTCCCGAGGAATGCTTCTGGGGTGCAAACCGCGGCGGGCAACTCGGGTGAAAGAAGGAAACGTGGTTGAAGAAAGACTGAAGTTAGCGGTTTTCATCGACTTTGACAACATTCAGATCGGCGTCAAGGAGACGCTGGGGAAAGACTTTGACGTCTCGATCGTTCTTGAGGCGCTGAAAGAGCGCGGTGAGGTGGTCAGCAAGATTGCCTACGGCGACTGGCCGCGCGCCGGCGAATACAGCCGCCTGATGACCCAACACGCCGTCCAGATGGTGCAGCGCAGCGTGACACCGCGTGGCGACAAGAACGGCGCGGACATTAATTTGGCGCTCGACGCGCTGGAAATGGCATTCACGCGGGACCACATTAACACCTTCGTGATTGTCGGTGGCGACAGCGACTTCATCGCTCTGGTCGAGAAGCTGAAGCAGTACGGCAAACGCGTGTTCGTGGTCGGCGGGCGCCAGTTTACGAGCGGCATTCTGCAGCGGAACTGCCACGAGTTCATTTCCTATGAGAACCTGCTCAAGACCGGCGGCGACGGCTCCCGCACCGCGCGCTCGCAGCGTGCGGCAGCAAAAAGCGCAGAAAGCCGCCCGCTTTCCAAGGCGATGCCGAATATCCGCCGCGTGCTGGAGATTCTAGCCGAACGCGAAGTTGCCCCTCAACTCGGCCTGTTGAAAAGCACGCTGCTGCAACTCGATCCCACGTTCAGCGAGCGCGACTTCGGCGCCGGCTCCTTTCTGGAATTCATTCAGAAACTTCGCAAGGCGGGACTGGTGGAGATGCGCCGCACGGAGCGCGGCTACCTGGTCGAAGCCCTGGACATGGAGGGAGCCCGTGAAGTCTCTCCTGAGCCCGTGGAGGCTGCGGCGGAATCCGAGCCGGCGGCAGAAGCTCCGGCCAGGAAGACTCAGGCGGCTTCGAGCGCCCCGCCCGCGATCACGACCGCGAGCCTGGAAGAGTCCCTGGCCCTGCTGCGGCAAGCGCTGCCCAGCCATTTTGAAAAGACGCCGAGCCGCCCGCTCTACCTGCGCCAGATTCGACAGGTTTTGCGCGCCGCCGGCGGCTCCATCGACGACCGGTCAGGTTTTCGCGGCCTGCTCGATCTTCTCCACCAGGCGCAACGCGAAGGCTGGCTGCGCCTGCATCGCGATCGCAAGGGTGTGTGGCGCGCCTTCCCACCCGCCGCTCCCCTGCTGGCACCTACCGCTCCGACCCAGGCGGCCGAGGCGTCACCAGGCCGCGAGCTGGAACTCCTGCCCGTCGAGACCGACGTGAACTGGGAGGCCGCAGAGCAAGCAGGGGAAACAGGGGAACGAGAAGAGACGCCGGTGGCCGCCACGGGCGGGGAAGCTGCTGCCGCTGAGACCGCTCCGCAGCGCAAGCCGCGCAGGGTGCGCACTGCCAAAGCGGGGACGAAGAGCGGAACGCGAAGGACCTCCACACGCCGCAAAACGAAAGAACCGGCGGAAGACAATAAGCAGTAAGCACTAGGCAGGAGGCAGCGAGCGTCCTTTGCGAGTGCCGACGAAGTCGGGATAGGCAGCGACAAGAATCGGGTGATCCGGTGATCGGGTCATTGGGTCGTTCAAAAGCACCGACTTCGGATCTCGGACTCTGTTGCTTGCCCGCGACACCTGGCATCCGTTTTACCGCTCGCCAAGCTCCAGGACCGCGACGGTGTCAAAGTCGTCGCGCGCGCTCGGCGGAATTTGCAGGACCAGGCCGCCAGCAGTGTCGGCGATTTCCGCGTGGCTTCCATCCTTCAAAAAGTGCGCGGACTTCACTTTGCCCGGTAGCGCCGGCAGCGCCAGCGAAGAATCCTGCCAATCCAAGATGTGAACGTAAACCTTATTTCCCCGCTGCGTCGTCACGCCCCAAGACCGTGGCGTGAGCGGCCCGCCGCGCGTGCCGTAGACTGACTCGCCGTAGCGCGCCAGCCACTCTCCCATCTCGCGCAGGCGCGTCACGAATTCCGGCTGAATCTTCCCGTTAGGCATCGGTCCCACGTTCAAGAGGAAGTTCGCATCATAGCCCGCGGCCCGCACCAGATATTGAATGAGCTGACGCGTACTCTTGTAGTGGGAATCCGCGATATTGAAGCCCCAAGAATTGTTCATGGTCTCGCAGGTCTCGAGGGGCAGTTGATTGCTGATCACCGCGGTCTGATTGAATCCTGCGGTGTTCTGCCCGGGAAGGTCCTTCTCGAACATCTGGAAGTCCTCGCCCGGGAAAGGCGCGTGATGGTGATTGGAGCCGATCAGCGTCTGCGGTTGCAGGTCGTGAATCAGTTTGTAGGTGGTCGCCAGCCGCCAGTCGGCCTCGGGCTTGTCCCACATACCGTCGAACCAGATGCCGCCGATCTCTCCGTAGTTCGTCAGCAACTCGCGGAGCTGCCCATCCATGTAATCCAGGTACTGGGTCCAGTCGCCGCTTTCGGGCCGCCCCGTCTCGCGCCCGGTCCGGCCACGCGGATAGTAATTGGGATTGTGCCAGTCGAGTTGCGAGTGGTAGAAGAACAGCTTGATGCCCTGCCGGTGGCATTCATCCGCCAGCATCTTCAGCACATCTTTCCTGTAAGGCGTGCGATCCACGATGTTCCAGTCGGATTGCTTCGTCGCAAACATCGCAAAGCCGTCGTGATGCTTGCTGGTGATGGTGATGTACTTCATCCCCGCAGCCTTGGCGAGCGCCACCCATTCGGCGGGGGCGAATTCCGTGGGGTTGAAGAAGGCGGGCAGCTTTTCGTACTCCTCGACGGTGATGCGCCGGTTGTTCATCACCCATTCGCCGTCCCCCAACACGCTGTATGCACCCCAGTGGATGAACAACCCGAACTTGGCGGCCTCGAACCAGCGGCGCGCTTCGAGGTTGGCGCTACTGGGCTGGTAATTGGCTTGCGCCCGCACGGCTGGCGACGACGTCGCCACGCCGAACGCCAGCAAGAACGCGGTCGAGAATCTCATCTTGAGACTGTGACTTCTTCGGTACATGTCGATTGCTCCTTGGCGGGTTGCTGAGGATTGCCCTTTACGTGTCATTCTGAGCCCATTCGATGTCATCCTGATCCCGCCTTGCGGGAGAAGGATCTTTGTCATTTCGCCTAGCCTAAGCTGCGCGAAGCACCCTAGCATTGCTTAGCAGGTTGCTGAAAAGCGCTCCCATGCTGTCATTCTGAGCGAAGCGAAGAATCTCGCCCTGTGCACTTCCAAGAAATTACGAGGTTCTTCGTCGCCAGCAGCCCTTCAGGATGAGAGCCTCATGGGTCCGCTAGCAATCTGTCAAATCACCCGCACGCCTGCACCGTGGATTTTACTGCTTTTAAGGCTTTGTAAAGCGCGATTCGCCTCGGCGAAAGGAAGGGTTTCGGCTTCCGAGTGCGCGGGGATCTCCACGGCGAGACGGAGCAGGGTCCGCGCATCCTCCCGCGTGCTGTATGCCACGCTGTGGACAATGCGCGCGTGCGAGAGGAGTTGATTATCGGTTGTGTCCTAATATGGTGGAGTGAATTCCAGAAAGGGGGTCGGACCTTCAGGTCCGACAATAGCCAAGACTTCACAGGGGGCCTTTAGGCCCTGAAGCCTCCGGGGCTTGAAGCCCCCGACGGCGTGCGGCCCGATCCTGTCGGAGCTAAGGCTCCGACCCCCCGCACAACTCCCTGAGGCGCAGCTTTTCAAACGAGGACACTACCTGATTATCCATCGCTTGCTTCGCTGCGAACCTTCGAGGAATAATGGGCCGATGAGCTCAGCGCTCAAGCTGAACCCCGAACAACTGAAAGCCGTCGAGCATGGTGAAGGCCCGCTGCTGATCATTGCCGGGCCGGGCAGCGGCAAGACGCGAGTGATCACGCAACGGATCGTGCATCTGCTGGCGGGGTCGGGAGGGGGCGGAGAAGATGCGCCGGCGCTCATCGATTTCGTGGGCATGGAACTGCGCAGTGGGGAATTTTCTGGCGAGAGGATTCGGTCCGACACCATCCTGGCGCTGACGTTTACCGACAAGGCTGCGGCGGAAATGCAGCGCCGCGTGCGTGAGTCCCTGCCGGAGCTTGACTCCCCTCCGCACATTTCGACGTTCCACGCGTTTTGCTATGAGGCGCTGCGGAAGCGGCACTTCGAGCGCACGCTGCTCGACAAAGTGGATGTGTGGATTTTCCTGCGACGGCGGATGGAAAAACTCGAACTCGATTTCTACCAAAAACTCGCCGAGCCGGGCGCCTTCCTCCATTCGCTTAATGATTTCTTTTCCCGATGCCAGGATGAGTTGATCGAGCCCGTGGATTTTGAGCGTTACGCCGAGGCGCTGGAAAAGGAGTTCCTCCTCCTGGCGCCTTCCCTGGATGCCGCTGAACGCACGCTGCGGCAGCAGGAGATTCAGAAAAAGCAGGAACTCGCGCGGGTCTTCCGCAACAGCCGGAAGCTGATCGAGGAAGCCGGCTGCTCGAGCCTGGGCAGCTTGATTCCGGAGACAGTTCGTCTTTTCGATCATGAGCCTGAAGTGCTGGAGTACTATCGCCAGCGCTTTCGCTACGTGCTGGTGGATGAATTCCAGGATACCAACTACGCGCAGGTCGAGCTGCTGAAGCGGCTGGTCAAGGCTCCTTACAACATCACCGCCGTCGGCGACGACGATCAAGCCATCTACCGGTTTCGAGGCGCCTCGCACGGCGCTTTCAAGATGTTTGACGAAGCCTTCCCCGGCCACGAGACGGTTTTTCTCGACACTAATTACCGTTCGACAAAACGCATCCTGCGCGCGGCGGACGTCGTGATCGCCAGAAACGATCGCTACGAGGCGAAGCCGAAACTCCGCACGAGCCAGGACGCAGGCTGCCCCGTCTACCTCCTGCAATCTCCCGAGTACCTGAGCGAGGCCGTATGGATTGGGGAGGAGGTCACGCGCCTCACGAAGCACGGCACGGCGCCGGGCGATATCGCCGTACTCTACCGCGCGCACGCCTATCGCGATCCGCTGGTGGAGCAATTTCGCCGCCGGAAGATTCCGTTCGCCATCCGTGGCCTCTCCATCCTTTCCACGATCATCCTGCGCGATCTGCTGGCGTATCTGAACATCATCCACTCGCCGCACGACAACATCAGCCTGACGCGGGTGCTGCTCGCGCCACGGTGGAGTTTCCCGGAGGAACTGGCGCTGGAAGTCCGCCAGCAAGCCTCGCGCGACCGCTGCTCGCTCTACGAGGTCTTGGAGTCATGGGAGGCGTCTGCGGCCGCGGACCCCCTGGAGCAGACCGGCTGGCCGGAACTGAAGCGCCTGCTCCGAGAGCTGCACAAGTACGCCGAGCACGCACCGGTGACGGCGCTGCTCCATCGGCTGATCGGCCGGCTGGAGCTGGCCTTCCTGCCCCAGGATCCCGACGGCGCGTACGTTGAGGCTTTCCAGAAATTCCTGGAGGAATGGGAAGGCAAAAGCGACTCATGGAAGCTGCTGGAATTCAGGGAATACTTCCAATACTTCCTCGAGGCCGGCGGCTCGATTGAAGCGCCCGAACCTGCGAACGCCGCGGACGCTGTGCAGATGATGACCGTGCACGCCGCCAAGGGCCTGGAATTTCCCGTGGTGTTTATCCTCAGTGTCGCGCCGCGGCGCTTTCCGCACAGCGAGCAGAAAGCGGTCATCGAATTCCCCGAGGCATTGCGCAAAGGCCCGCAGCCGCCCGCCAACATTCATGAACAGGAGGAGCGGCGGCTGTTTTACGTGGCGCTGACGCGCGCCAAGGAGCGGCTGTATATTTCGAGCGTTACGAAGCCGGGAAAGAAAACATCGGCTTTCATCGACGATCTGCTGCCGAACCCCGCCGTGGCGGCTCGCGACCTCGAGCGCATTCAGGTTCCCGAGGTGCCGGCGGAAGCGACAGGTGCGCCACCTGCGCAGCCTGCGCCGCGCGAGCCTCCCGCCGCAAGCAGGTTACAGGGTAGCTTGTTCGGCGATGAGCCGAGCGCGCCCGGAGTCTATCCGCCCATTGCCGCGTGGGCGAGCCGCACGCCGGCCATCGTGGCGGGGGAGAAACTTCGGCTCAGCGCCTCGGCCATCGGAACGTACGAAGACTGTCCACAGAAA
The DNA here is from genome assembly GCA_020073545.1 of Terriglobia bacterium. Lineage (GTDB taxonomy): Bacteria > Acidobacteriota > Terriglobia > UBA7540 > UBA7540 > Bog-366. Next base: position 11,073 of record JAIQEZ010000025.1, read on the forward strand.
TTCAAGTTCAGCCACTACCTGAAGATTCCGGCGGGACCGCAGCCGGCGCTGACTTTCGGCAACATCATGCACCAGTGCGTGCGCCGGTACTTTGAGCTGCGCAGGCAGGGCCCGGTGAAATTCGAACCACTCCAGGCCCACTTCGAGCAAATCTGGAAAAGTGCGGGCTTTCAGGATCAATACCAGGAGCAGGCATACAAAAAGGCTGGGCTCGAGCAACTGCGCACTTTCGTGAAGAACCACGAAACCAGCACGACGCTTCCACTCGGCATGGAGGTGCACTTCGCGCTCGACTTGGGCGACGTGGTGCTGGAAGGGCGGGTCGACCAGATCAATCCACTTCCCGATCACGCCGTGGAGCTGGTGGATTACAAGACGGGCCGGCCGCCCTCGCAGAAGGACGCTGACAAAAGCCTTCAGCTCTCCGTGTACGCACTGGCAGCACGCGACCAGATGCAACTGAATCCGGCGCGGCTCACGTTCTACAGCTTGACCCATAACGAGCCCGTCTGCAGCGTGCGGACGCCCAAGGATCTGGATGCGGTGATCAGAGAGATCCGCGAAGTGGCCGCGCAAATCCGGCAACAACTGTTTCCACCCAGACCCGGCTTTGTGTGCAAGTACTGCAACTACGTGATGATCTGCCCGGCGCACGAAGAGACCTTCTAGCGGAATTTCAGGTATTATCTGTTCTCGGAAAGCCGAGGTGATCCCCATGAACTCCATCCTGCTTCTCGTGCTGGGCGTCGCTTTGGGTGCCGTGATCGGCTGGCTGCTGGCGGCGGTCCGCACCAGGTCGGAACTGGTCAAATCCCAGGTTGATGCCGAAGGCCGCGTGAGGGCGGCGGAAAGCACGCTGCAGGAGGTGCGCGGGCAGTTCGGCTCGCTGCAAGCGGCACTCGACACTCGCGAGAAAGAGCTGGGCGCACTGCGACAGAAACTCCGGGAAGAAAGCGAGCAAAAGGTCAAGGCGCAAACGGGACTGGAACAGGTCAGGAGCGCGCTTGCGGATTCGAATGAGTTGCGGGAGCGCCTCAAGGCTGAAGGCGAATCGCGCGTTGCGGCGGAAACCAAACTGCGCGAGACGCAGGTGAGTCTGGAAGAACAGAAAACACTCCTGGAGGACGCCAAGAAGAACCTGGCTGATACCTTTCAGGCTCTTTCCGCCGAAGCGCTGAAGAGCAACAACCAGGCTTTTATCGCCCTGGCGCGCAGTACGTTTGAAACCTTGCAGGCGCAAGCCAAGGGTGATCTGGAGACGCGGCAGAAAGCCATCGATGGGCTGGTGCAGCCGCTGAAGGATGCCCTCACGCGCTATGAGCGGCAAGTTCAGGACATGGAGCAGACGCGGCAGAAAGCGTACGGCACGCTCGAAGAGCAGCTCCGTTCGCTGCAGCAAACCAATCAGGAGCTTCGCAAGGAGACCGACAATCTGGTGCACGCGCTGCGCATGCCGCTTACGACGCGCGGCCGCTGGGGCGAGCTCACTTTGCGACGTGTGGCGGAGTTGGCGGGCATGTCGGAGCACTGCGATTTCACCGAGCAGGAGACGCTGACTTCGGAATCGGGCCGGCAGCGCCCGGACATGGTCGTGCACTTGCCGGGGGGGCGGCGCATCGCGGTGGACGCCAAGGTTCCACTGCAGGCGTTCATGGACGCGGTGAACGCCACCGAGGAGAAGGATCGCGTCGACGCGCTGGCGCGGCACAGCCGACTGGTGCGCGACCACATGAACCAGCTTGCCGCGCGCAGCTACTGGGAACAACTCGACCCGGCGCCGGAGCTGGTGGTCCTGTTTCTGCCCGGTGAATCTTTCTTCAGCGCCGCGCTGGAGCAGGACCGCACGCTGATCGAAGACGGCATGGAAAAGAAGGTGGTGCTGGCGACGCCCACCACCCTTATTGCTCTGCTGCGCGCGGTCGCTTACGGCTGGCGGCAGGAGAAGATCGCGGAGAACGCACAGGCGATCAGCGATCTCGGGAAGGAACTCTACGACCGCATCCGCACCTTCCTCGGCCACTTCACGACAATGGGCGGATCGCTCGAGCGGGCAGTGGACTCCTACAACAAGGCCGTGGGTTCAATGGAGAGCCGCGTGTTGCCGTCGGCGCGGAAGTTCAAGGAACTGGGCGCGGCCACGGGCGAGGAAATTCCGGAACTTGAACCGGTAGATGAAGCACCGCGTGCGCTGACGACAACGGAACGAGAATTGAAGGAGTGAATTCGTTGGCGCGCTGACCGTGCAGTCTTAGAAAAACCCTGTCGCACGCCAAGGCGCCAAGCTGTAAGCCATAACGGGAGAGGCAGGTCGATTGCGACTCCCGCCGCGCGTGCAACGAAACGCGTGAAGGGATCAGGGCACTCGATGGAATGCGGGGAAATGCAATCTTGCGGTGCGGGCGAAAGATCAGAAGGCGTCCGAAAAAACCTCGGGGGTGCATCGCTGCACCCCCGAATGTCCCTTTCCAATTTCCGAAAGAGGCTTACCTCTTTTTCTTGGCTTTCTTCTTCGCTGCCATTCTATTCTCCTCACTTCCTGAATTCTCGCGCCAGCGTTGCTGGCGGAGCGCGTATACAATCATCATGTATAGATTCACCGAATTATCTTGTCAAGAGGAAAGTGATTGGTGACGGCGAAAAAGTGAGGCATGCGAAAATTGTAGCGATGACCGCACGCGAGGTCGCAGAGGACGTTCGGGCGGCGTGGAGAGCGGAGAAAGGTGTCGCAAGGCACGACGCGCGCGGGTTCGGGACTTCTTTGGGCGGTCACAGGACTAGGACGGCGGCCTGCAAGGCGCAATCGAAGCGCAGGGCCTGACGCGAATCCTTCCGATCGCATCCAACACAGAGGGGACGAGGGCGCCCCAAGGATGATGATGCACACCCCACACAAATCACCAGGACCTCGACCGTTCACTATGCGACACATCACCTGCTCACTCTGCATTCTGTTGTCGGCCGCACCTTTCGCCCGCGCGCAGGAGAAGCAACAACTTCCTGCCCCCGGCGAGACGCTGAAAGTTACCACGGCAGTCGTGAACGTTTACGCGGTGGTGAAGCAGAAGAACGGGAGGTTGGTTCCTAACCTCAACAAAGACGACTTCCTCCTCGAAGAGGACAAGCAGCCGCAGGTCATCCGTTATTTTGCCCGCGAGACCGACACTCCGCTGACGATGGGCATCCTGGTGGACACCAGTCCCAGCCAGGGGCGCGTGCTGGAGGTGGAGAAAGAAGAGGCTAAGGCGTTTCTTCGGCAAGTCCTGCGCCCCAAGGATCTCGCCTCTGTGCTTCACTTCGATGTGCAGGTGGAACTCCTGCAGGATTTCACGGCGGACCTCCGCCTGCTCGATAAGGCAATCGATGAGAATGTGATCAATGGCGGAGGGGTCGGCCCCACGCCGGGACCTTTTCCCACCAGCGACACGGGCGGGGCGACGCACCTTTACGACGGGATTTATCTGTCGTCGCGTGAACTGCTCAAGAACGAAATCGGCCGCAAAGTTCTTATCCTGCTGACGGATGGCGAAGACCAGGGCAGCAAGATGAAACTCGAGCAGGCGCTCGAGGCGGCGCAGCAATCCGACATCATCATTTATTCCGTCGCCATCATCGACCGTTCGTTCTATTTCGGGCACACCATGGGATTCAGCGGCGACTCGGCGCTGAGGAAGCTCTCAGAGGATACCGGCGGCCGGGTAATTGAAGTCAATCGTGTCAAAGACACCGGCGCCGCGTTCGAGCAAATCGCCAACGAACTCCGCACGCAGTACCTGCTCGGCTATACGCCCACCAACACCAAGCTGGACGGAGCCTATCGGAGAATTCAGGTCAAGGTCCGACAGGGCGATTACAAAGTCCAGACACGCCGTGGTTATTATGCACCGGAAGGATAGTGAATTAGGTGATACTATGCTGGTGGCGAGGAGCAAGTAGATTCCCGGAGGCTCCGGGAGCCGGCGACGCCACTACTGCGAGGGTGCGAAGTAACCCGCCTTGGCGCGGACGCGCAGGGTCTTTTCCCGAGGCCGAATTGAGATGTTGCGGAAGGTTCCGTCGTGCGCGGCGTTGGTGGAGACGTAAGCCAGGCTGTACTGGCTGCGCAGCTCGCGTGCGATCTCCTGGAAATTCATCGCCAGGTCGCTCGCTTCGAAGGGAAAGAAAGCGCGCCCGCCGGTTTCTTCCGCCAACCGCCGCAGCACCTTATCGCCGCGAGCCTCCGTGCCGCTGCGGTTCGTGCTGATCGTGAAGATCGTCACCTCCGCACGCTGCGCCATCGCCAACGCTTCCTCGCGCGTGTGTTCGCTCTGATTGTCCTGGCCGTCGCTGATGACGATCATCACGCGGCGCAGGTAAGGCTCGGGTGGCGGGAAGAAGAGCATCTTCTCTTTGCAGGAGAAGAAAATCGCATCGTAGAGACTGGTGACGCCGCCCGCTTGCAGGTCGCGAATGGCATTGGCGAGTTTCTCCGTGTTGTCGGTGTAGTCCTGAATCAGTTGCGGCTGCACATCGAACCCCACCACGAACGCCATGTCCTTGCCCCTGCGGATCGTCGTGTTGAGGAAATCGACGGCGGCTTCCTGCTCAAAGCGCAGGCGCTCGCGGATGCTGTTGCTGGTGTCGATCAGGATGGCGATGCGGAGGGGCAAGTCTGATTCGCGGCTGAAATAGCGGACCGTTTGCGGCTTGGCGTCTTCGAAGACATTGAAGTCGTCCTTGGTCATATGGATGACCAGGCGATTCTTCTTGTCGGTCACGGTCATCAGCACGTTGACCAGCTCGACGCGAACTCGGATGGTCTGAGAACTGGAGGGGGGTTGCTGCGCGGCCGGAGGCGCGCTGGGCTTGACCTCTTGCGCCACCAGCCACCCCGGTAGGGCGCAAAGCAAAAACACAATCGTGAGAACCCACTTGGTCATTGGATGACTCCGCCTCGAGCCAAGAATTATAGGAGGCGCTCGGAGGACCGTCAATGAATACCGCTGAGCTCGGGCACACGGACGCGCGCCGAAAGTTGAACTCCTCCCTGCCTCGTGTCTTACCCCTCCGGCGCCACCGCAGGCCCGCTCAGTTGGAAGCTGCGTCGCGAGCAGCCGGTTGCCTCTCCGCACGCCTCTTGCCGGCGAGACGATTCTCGAGCCGGCGCGGCCAACCCAGGCGCACCGTCACCTCGCCGCCTTCGAACCTGTAATCGGCGCAGGTGGCGCCTTCCAACCCCATGCGCACTAGGGCCTCGATGTCGAGCCCGACCTCCGCCCCGTCGAGTTCCTGGGGGCTCGCGAAAATCGCAGGAGCGCGTGGTAGGAAGCGCGGACAACAATCTTCGAACGGCTCGCAAGAAATCTTGTAGGTCCCAATCTGCCGCGCCAGCCGAAGGATTTCTGCTTTGTCGTCGCCGGCGAGCGGCCGATAGACGGGTAGGTCAAGCCCATGATCGATGGCCGCGAGGTTGTGCAGCGTCTGTGAGGCAACCTGCGAGACGCTGTCGCCCGTGACGAGGCCCCGGGCGTGCTCGGCGCGCGCAATCTCCCGCGCGATGCGCGCCATCATGCGGCGATAGAGCAACACGCGGTAGCTCTCGTGCGCGCCCGTCACGATCTGTCGCTGTACGGCGTCGAAAGGAATCAAATACAGGCGCGACGTGAACTGATAGGGCGTGAGCGTGCGGACCAGCTCCTCCGCCACGCCGCGCGAAGAATTGCACGACGGGGAGGGGTTGCCGAAGAAATGCGCGAAGGTGACGTGGCACCCCCGGCGCATCATCTTATACGCGGCCACGGCGGAATCGAACCCGCCGGAAAGCAGCGCCACCAGGCGCCCGCTGGTGACAGCGGGCAGGCCACCGGCGCCCTCCACGCGGTCGGCGTAGAGGAACGCCCTCCCCGGAACGATCTCAACCTGACAGGTCACCTCGGGCTCGTCGAGCTTGACGCGCACGCTTGCGTCGCGGGCACGCAGATGTTCCAGCACGGCGCGGCCCAGCTCGCGCTCCAGCTCCATGGAATTCATACCGTAGGCCGAGTCCGCGATCTTGGCGCGCACGGCGAAATTGCGAGGGTTTTTCTCCGCCATCATCTCGCACGCCGCCGGGCCGAGCGCGGCGAGCGGGCTGGGTACTTCGCGGGCCGGGGCAATGTAGGCGAGACCGAAAACCCGACGCAGGCGCGCGACGATCCGGGAAAGGGCGGCTTCGTCGCCGGGTGTGAGGACGAGACGCTCGGCGATGCTCTCAAGCGACTCCACTGGCAGGTCGGCCACACTCTGCCGGATGGCGGCGCGCAGTCGGCTGAGAAAGTAATTCTTGTTTCCGCCTTTCAGCCAGATCTCGTGGTAGTGAAGGATGAGGACTCGCTTCATGCGACGGCGTCTCGATCCGAGGCCGCGAAGATTGACAAAGCCTGCGGGTGCTCCGAGCAGAACGTAGGATATCGGTTTTCGCCGGAGGCCGCAAGCAAAGGCACAAGAAGCGGGGCCGAAGAAAACTGGAGGCTGACCGCGCGGCGGTTGCCAGAAAGGCCCCCGGTAGGGCGTGGACGCTCGCTACTTGACACGTCTTCCCTGGGCCAGTACGATGCCTGGCGACCAAGGTTTCTCTCCGGGACTGACATTCGCGATGAGGTGCACTATGGCTGCAATCAGCTTACGTCGTGTCGCGTTGGGTACGCTGGCGGGAGGCGTAGTTTGGGGAATCTGGAGCACGGCCGTCAACATGGTGATCCTGGCCCCGAAATACGCGGAAGCGCAAAAGGCGGGATTGTTCTTAGCCCAGCCGCGCTATCCACTCTTCGTGCTTTACTGGTTCGTCATGCTCTTCCTGCTGACCTACATTCTCACCTGGGTGTACGTGTCGGTGCGCAGCACACTCGGACCGGGGCCCATCACCGCACTGCGGGTGGGATTACTCGTGGGCTTCGTGAGTGGTTTCCCCATCAGCCTGTCGCTGGCAACGTGGGCGCCATTCAGCCGCGCCATCCCGCTCTGGTGGATGCTCGACCTCTGGGTGGGCTCGATGCTGGCCACGCTGGTCTCGGCCTGGCTATATAAAGAGGCGTAGACGCAACTGCGGTCTGGGGCCGGCGCGCTCTAGTCCGCCACGGAAAACTCCAGCTTATTGCCGGATTGATCAATGCGGTCCAGCCGCACGCGCACACGTTCGCCGAGGTGGAGAGCGCGCTGGGTGCGCTGGCCGATGATGGCGCGTTGGCGTTCGCGGTAGACGTAGTAGTCGTCGCCGAGGGTGGCGAGAGAAACGAAACCTTCCACAAACAGGTCGGTCAGCTCCACGAAGAATCCGTACTTGGTCAGGCTGATGATGAGGGCGTCGAACTCATTGCCGACGTGCTGCGCCATGAAGGAGACCTTCTTCCATTCGATGAGCTCGCGCTCGGCATCGGCAGCACGACGTTCGGCTTCCGACGTCGCCACGCTGAGGGCGTGGAGTTCCTGCGGAACCACGAAGGCGCGGCCCGGGAGGATGTGGCCGGTGACGGGCGCTCCACGGCCGATCGAAGCCGTGGCGGCGCGCCTATCCATTGCCGCGCGACCGCGTGGAGGTTGCAGTGGTGCATCCAGGCGCGCCCCCGGCGCTGTGCGGGCTCGTTGGTCTGCAGCAACCCCGGCAACGTGGGCGCTGCCACCCTCCTTTTCGAGTGCGGCCTTCAGAATCCGATGCACGATGAGGTCGGGATAGCGGCGGATCGGCGAAGTGAAGTGGGTGTAGGTTTGCGCCGCGAGCGCGAAGTGGCCGACGTTCTCCTCCAAGTAGCGCGCTTGTTTCAAAGACCGCAGCATCAAATAGGAAAGGATGCGCTCTTCGGGTTTCCCCTCCAGGCGCTGGGTCAGCCGCTGGTAGTGACGCGGGCTGATCTCCAATTCCTTGGCGTCCAACCGCTCGAGGAAGCGCGGATAGCGGTCGCGCTCGTCGCGCTTGCTCGTGCGCAGGCGCTGCGCCGCAGGCAGTTCTACGCCCAGTGAGTAGCCGAACGTCGCGGCGATCTCTTCAAACTCCAAAACCTTTTTGGGGTCCGGCTTCTCGTGAATGCGATAGAGGGAAGGAATCCCCCGGCGCTCGAGATAACCGGCCACGGCTTCGTTGGCGGCCAGCATGAATTCTTCAATGAGGCGGTGTGCGATGTTGCGTTCCGAGCGCGTGACGCCCACCATGCGGCCGAACTCGTCGAACTCAATGAGCGGCTCGGGCAGATCGAAGTCAATGGAGCCGCGCTGCTCGCGCCGCCGGTTGAGAATCAGCGCGAGTTCCTCCATGAGTTTGAAATGCTGGATGAGCGCCGCATAGCGCTGGCGGGCGGTGGGCTCGTCCAACAGGATGTCGCGCACGGCCGTGTAGGTCATGCGCTCGGCGCTGCGGATGATGCCCGGCAGGAGTTCGTATTCGACGACGCGCCCCTCGGGATCGATTTCCATCAGCGCCGACATCACCAATCGGTCGACGTGCGGGTTCAGACTGCAAATGCCGTTCGAAAGGTCGAGCGGCAGCATCGGCACGGCGCGGTCGGGGAAATACACGGAAGTGCCGCGCAGGCGCGCCTCGCGGTCGACCGCCGAGCCGGGGCGTACGTAGTGCGCCGCGTCCGCGATGTGAACGTGCAGAAGATAATTCCCCCACGGGAGGCGCTCCACGTAAACGGCATCATCAAAATCCTTGGCGGTCTCACCGTCGATGGTGACGATAGGCAGGCCGCGAAAATCGCGGCGACCTGCGCGGTCGTGCTCCGGGATGTATTGCGGCGTGGCGCTTGCCTCCGCCAACACCTCCGCCGGAAAGCGATGCGGCAAGTGGAATTTGCGGATGACAATTTCTACGTCCACGCCGAATTCGTCGCGACGCCCGAGAATTTCTATGACCCGGCCTCGCGGCAACTCGGCGGGGCGCGGAAAGCTGGTGAGCTCGACGTCCACGATCAGGCCTTCCAGGTCACGTGCCGTGCGGCGGGCTTTCGTTTCCGGCCCCGTGATTTTGCCTTCCGACTCGCCCCCAAACTGCCGGTCGCGGCTGCGCAGCTTCACTCCTGCCGGACCCTCGCCGTCAAGCACCTCACCGCCCGGCCACTCCTGCCCGCGCGGTATGACGATCTCGAACGGGATGCGGTGATCAAAGGGGAGAACGTAGTTGTAACGCGCGCCGCAATGGAACTGGCCCACCACCGTCTTCTGCGCGCGCTCGCTGACGCGCAGGATGCGGCCTTTCACACGCCCGTCCGGCTTGGCGCGAAGAACCTGGACTTCCACGCGGTCGCCGTGCATGGCTGAGCCCACGCCGTCAGAGGAGATGTAGATGTCGAGGTCGGTGCCGGCCAGCGGCGCGTCGGGCACTACAAAGCCATAGCCATCGCGATGGCCGATCAGGCGGCCGCTCACGACATTCGTTCCGCGCGCCCGCGCAGGCGATGCGCCGCCGGGGGGAGCAGGCACAGGATTCTCCGTAGCGGCGTGGCGGTCCTTGTGGGCCAGTGCGAAGTGACTCTTCTTCAGGTAAACGATGCGGCCACGGCGGGAGAGATCCTTTAATGCGCTCTTGAGCTCCCGCGCCTGGCTCGACCGCAAGCCGAGCTCGACGACCAACTCGCGAAGCCGAAACGTTTTGCGGGGATCTCGCCCGAAGATTTTGAGAATCTCTTGCTGTGATGGGAATTCGCGCATGGATGTTCTCAGGTAATTCTATCATTCGTTGGGAAGAGACGCTATCCGCTTTACTTTATGCTATAATGTAAAGCTATGGCGGAAGCAACTCTTTCCACAAAGAATCAGATTGTGATCCCGCGAGAGGCTCGCGAGGCCTTGCGGTTGAGAGCCGGTGACAGGATACTGGTGGTCGTCCGCGGAGAAAGGGTTATCGTCCTGCAGAAACCCAAATCCCCTCATGCCGCGATTCGCGGCTTGGCGCGCGGTGTCTATTCCCGCGGCCATCTTCGAAAGGAACGCCAGAGTTGGGACTAGACCCCCTCCGCACCTTTCTCCGGCGTCACCGCCGGATCGCTTTGGACGCGAGTGTTTTCATTTACCAGTTAGAGGCCAACGCCCGATATCTTCCCTTCACCGATCACATCTTTTCGTGGCTCGAACGGCCCGATTCGAAGGGAATCACCGCAACCATTACCATGACGGATTTGCTGGTTCAACCCTATCGCGACCCCGACGAGCAACGGGTGGATGAGTTCTTCGGCTTGTTGTCTACCTATCCCCACCTGGATTGGATTGCCCCGAACCTGGAGATCGCAGATCTTGCCGCGCGGCTTCGCGCCCTGCACCGTTTGCGAACTCCAGATGCTTTGCAGGCCGCGACCGCCGTACACGCCCAGGCGACCGGCTTGATAACCAATGATCCGGTTTTCGAGAGGGTGGAAGCCTTTGAGACGCTGGTCTTGGACCAACTTCTCTAAAGACGGTTGTTCTTGACCCTCTGCCTGTGCCGGTGTTTTCTGGTCTCTTCCCCTGTCCGGGTAAGGGGATACAGGGACAAGGGGACTCCAACGTCTGCCATGACGCCCGCGCCGGGTTCCGGGATTTCAGATGGATAGACGTATGCTGTCCCAGCCACTCGCGATATCCCCGGCGCCGCAGGAATTGCACGAACACGCTCACATCCCAAGGCGTCACCGCCCGCCGCGCCCCCCGCAGGCTTCCTTTCTTCTTATCCCCATGCACAGCGTTTTTTCGTTGCGCTGTGCCTCCGGCGACTGTGTCTAGCTGACTCAGGTCAATGGATTAGAATGGGATAATGCTCCCCACATTCGCATTCGGGTGTCAAGCTCCCCACGAAACCTGCCGATAATAAGACTGAACTAGGGTTGGTTTGTAGTCAGTCGTGCGTTAGACGACCGTCGCCATGGAAGCTATCGAATGTCAGTCCGGCGGGACTCAAGGAGTGATTATGGACGAGGGATTCGGCAAGCCTGTAGAAATCCTCCTGGTAGAAGACAACCCGGGGGATGTGCGGCTGACGATCGAAGCTCTGCGCGACGCCAAAGTCAGCAACCATTTGACCGTGGCGCCGGATGGGCTGGAAGCGCTAGCCATGCTGCGCGGCACGCCCCCCCACAACAAAGCGAGACATTCTGATCTGATTCTGCTGGACCTCAACCTCCCCAAGAAACATGGCCGCGAAGTGTTGGCAGACCTCAAGAGCGATCCTAGACTCAAACGCATCCCGGTGGTCATCCTTACGACCTCCAAAGCCGAAGAGGATATCCTCAAGACCTATGACCTTCACGCCAACTGCTATGTGACCAAGCCGGTGGGACTCGATCAATTTATGTATGTGGTCAGGTCGATAGAAGATTTTTGGCTCTCCGTGGTGACGCTCCCTGGAGGGAAAGCCGATGGTCATCAGTTCGATTCGAACGCTGCTTATTGAGGATAACCCTGCCGACGCCCGAGTGATCCGCGAGGCTCTGGCCGAAGTTCCGGAAGCGGCTTTCGAAGTTGAGTGGGCTGAGGGGCTGGCCAAGGGCCTGGAAAAGCTGGAGGGGGAGGGCGTGGACCTGGTGTTGCTGGGTCTTCACCTGCCGGAGAGCCGGGGCTTAGCCACCTTTGCGACCACGCAAGCCTGCGCACCTGACGTCCCCATCATTGTATGGACGGGATTGGATGATCGCGAACTGGCCCTGAAGGCCGTCCGGGACGGAGCCCAGGACTATTTGGTGAAAGGGCAAGTCGAGGGCCCATCCCTGGTGCGTTCGATGCAGAACGCGGTGATGAGGCATCGCCTGCAGCGGGAGACGGATGGCCACACCTCGAAAGACGAACTTACCGGTCTTTATAACCGCCAAGGCTTTCTCGCGCTGGGCGAACAACTCCTGCGGTTTGCCGATCTGGGCAAGCGTACATTGACCTTGGTTCATGCTGACGTCGACGGGCTGGAAAAGATCAACCAGGCTTTTGGGCGCGAGGAAGGCGATGCCGCGTTGCGAGACATTGCCGAGGCGCTTCGCGCCACCTTTCGGGAATCCGACCTTATAGCTCGGGTGGGGGGGATGAATTCGCCTGGATGTGCTTGCGCTTTTGTGACCGCCACATGGGGGAAGCCAAGGCATTGTTCGAGCAGGCCCTGCGGACCCGCCACAGCACGGGAGAGCGGCCCTACGCCTTGGCGGTGAGCTGGGGAGTGTCCGCCTACGATCCGGCAGCCCCCTGCTCGATGGCCACGTTGATAAAGCGCGCCGAGGCACAAGCGCAGCCTGATTACCTTGGCCCCGCGCCGTGAGGAGAAACCCGGTTTGTTTCTCCCTGCCCGCCTTGCCCGGGCGGCCGGCGCCGCGCTATCTCCTCCAGCGCCGGCCGGCAGTTCGGCCCCAAGGTGGTTGAGGTCTTTCTTTTGCTTCCCGTCTCGGCATGGGAGGAGGTTCGCTAGCGAGCTGGCAACCTGCGCCTCATCAGCACCGGCGGCCAGATAGGCAAGGTGGAATTCCCGTTGGCAGCATAGAGCCTAATTCCTAGTCCGGAAAATGGCACGTCAGGACGAAACAAGAATGAGCAACTGGACGAAATTCTTCCAACGGTTCTCTCTGGAACAAAAGACTGTAACCGGCTTCGGGCTGGCCCTGGCGACCCTCATGGCGGTGGGGGCGCTCCAGTACCGAGTCACTCGGGCGCTGATTGAGACCGACCGCTGGGTGGCGTATACCAACGCCGTCCGCGCCGAACTTGAACAGGCCTATTCGGCGATACAGCAAGCTGAGGCTGGCACGCGAGGGTTTGTGGCCACGGGCAACGAGAGTTTTCTCCAGCAACACCAGGTGGGGATTTCGCGTGCCGGCGAGTATCTCCGCACGCTCCCGGGCCTGATCGCAGAAAGCCCCCTCCAACGCCATAACGTGGACAGACTGTTGTCCCTGACCGACCGGAAAATTGCTCAGATGCAGGGCCTCGTCTCGCTGCGCCGCGAGCGGGGATTTGTGGCCGCCAGCCGAGAGCTGAACAAGGGTGAGGGGCTCAGCTTAATGAACGAAATACGTGAGGTCGTTGACTCCATGCAGTTGCACGAGGAGAAGTTACTGCACGTCCGCGAGGCCGCGAGCCGGGCCGTTGCCAGGAATGCGGAGACGATGATTGTCCTGGGAGCGCTGCTGGCACTCGCCTTCGGCATCGTCGCAGGTTGGATAACGCATCGGGACATTGCGCAGCGTGAACGGGCGCAGGTATCGCGCGCCCGCTTAGCCGCCATCGTGGAGTCTTCGGACGATGCGATTATGGGAAGAACGCTGGATGGAATCATCCAGAGTTGGAACGCTGGGGCCGAGCGACTCTACGGATACTCCGCCGAGGAAGCAAAAGGCAGGCCAGTCTCCATCCTGCTGCCACCCGATCGTCTTGACGAGGAACCGAGCATCCTAAAAAGGATTGACAAAGGGGAGAGTGTCGATCACTTCGAAAGTGTGCGCGCCCGGAAGGACGGCCGGCTCGTCCCCGTAGCGCTGACGGTCTCGCCCCTCCGAGATGTCACCGGCAAGGTTGTAGGTATGTCGAGCATCGCCCGCGACATCACCGCGCAGAAGCAAGCTTCTCAGTATGCTCGCAGCCTGCTTGAGGCCTCGCTCGACCCGCTGGTCACCATCAGTCCGGACGGCAAGATCACCGACGTCAACGAGGCCACGTTCAAAGTCACCGGCGTTGCCCGCGAGAAACTGGTCGGCACCGACTTCTCCAACTACTTCACCGAACCGGAGAAGGCGCGGGAAGGTTACAAGCAGGTCTTTGCCAAGGGGATGGTCACGGACTATCCGCTCACGGTTCGGCACGTGGACGGCCGTCTGACCGACGTGCTCTACAACGCCTCGGTCTACAGAGACCCACGCGGGAACGTTCTGGGCGTGTTCGCTGCTGCCCGCGACATCACCGCGCGGAAGCGGGCGGAAATCGAAATCCGCAAGCTTAACGACGAACTGGAGCAGCGCGTGGCGAAGCGCACGGCCGCGCTCGAGGCAAGCAACAAGGAACTGGAAGCCTTTACTTACTCCGTGTCTCACGACCTGCGCGCACCGCTGCGCCACGTGGACGGCTTCTCCAAGTTGCTCTCCGAGGAATGCGAGGCGCAATTGTCGCCCGAGGCGCAAGAATACGTCTCGGCCATCCGCGAGTCCGTCCAGCAGATGGGCGTGCTGATCGACGACTTGCTCAACCTGGCGCGCACGGGCCGCAAAGAATTGAGGGTTGAGGTGACAGGACTGAATTCGCTGGTGCAAGAGGTCATCGCGGATCTGAGACGCGCCAACCCCACGCGCGACATCCAATGGAAAGTCCAGACTCTGCCCTTCGTGGAATGCGATCCCGCGCTGATGAAACAAGTTTTCGCAAACTTGCTCTCCAATGCCGTCAAGTTCACCCGCCCGCGCCGCCCGGCGGTCATCGAGATTGGAGTCACCAGCCAGGATAGCCGTTCGACCGTCTTTGTGCGTGACAATGGTGTGGGCTTCAGCATGAAGTACGCCGACAAACTCTTTGGAGTGTTCCAGCGGCTGCACCGGACAGAGGACTTTGAAGGGACCGGCGTCGGCCTGGCCACGGTACAGCGCATCATCCACAAGCATGGGGGACGCATCTGGGGGGGAGGCGGAGCTCGACAAGGGCGCGACCTTTCATTTCAGCTTGGGAACGTTTGAGGGCAAGCAACTGGACAGCCAGCCGAGTGGAGGAGGAAAGCAATGATTCAGCAACACGTGCAAATTCTTCTTGTGGAAGACAACCCCAAGGACGTGACGTTGACGCTCCACGCCCTGCGGCAGGAGAAACTGGCCAATGACATTCAGGTAGCGCGTGACGGCGAAGAAGCCCTGGATTTTCTTTTCTGCCGTGGTCAGTTTGCCGAGCGCAGCTTCGAGCATCCGCCCCGCCTGGTGCTCTTGGACTTGAAAATCCCCAAGGTGGATGGCTTGGAGGTGCTGCGGGCGGTGAAGAGTGACCCCCGGACAAAGCCTATTCCCGTGGTGGTTCTCACGTCGTCGCGCGAAGAAAGGGACACGGTGGACAGCTACAAGCTCGGCGTCAATGGCTATATCCAAAAACCGGTGGAATTCGACTCCTTCCGCCAAGCTGTGAAGCAACTGGGGTTCTACTGGCTGGTAGTCAACGAGCCGCCACCGCCGCGCGCCTTCAAGTCCTGAGAGGGTATCGGTATGGTAGATGCAACGCCGCTCGATCCTGAAGGGCCGTCTCGGCCCTTGCTGCGGGTGCTCATCGTGGAAGATAACCCGCGCGACGCAAAACTCACTGCACGCGCGCTCGAAGGCGGAGGGGGCAGGGCGCGAATCGATGTCACGGGCTCGCTGGAATTATTTCGGGATCGCCTGGAAAAAGCCGAGTACGACGCGATCCTCGCCGATTATAACCTCCGCGCCTGGACCGCCTTGGACGTTCTGGAAGTCCTAAAGCGATCGGGAAAGGATGTTCCGCTTATTGTCGTGACAGGTGTTCTGGGCGACGAAGCTGCGGTGGAATGCATCAAGCGGGGCGCGGCGGACTTTGTTCTGAAGGACCGGCTGGCACGTCTGCCGGTAGCAATCCAACAAGCCGTGGAAGAGAAACGCCTCCGTGCCGAAAACAAGCGGGCTTTCGAAGCCATCTCTCGACTGGCCGCCATTGTGGAGTCGTCCGATGACGCGATCATTGGCGAGAGCTTGGAAGGCGATATCACGACCTGGAACCATGGCGCGGAGAAGCTCTATGGCTATTCTGCCGCCGAAGTTCTGGGTCAACCGATTTCCGTCCTAACCCCACCCGACCGGTCCGAGGAGGTGGCGCAGATCCCTGCAAGTCTCGGGCCCGGCGCGCCCTTTGAGCAATTCGAGACGGTACGAGTTCGGAAAGATGGGAGCCTTGTTGATGTCTCGTTGAGTAGGTTCCCGCTCACCGACTCCCGTGGAGAGGTGACCGGGGTCGCCTCAATTGCACGCGACATTACCGCGCGCAAGCGGGCCGAGGAGGCACTCGAAAAACGAACCCGAGAGCTGACATATTCCCAGGAGGCCTTGGAACAAAAAACTCGGGAATTGACACGCTCCAACACCGACCTGCAACAGTTCGCCTATGCTGCTTCGCATGATCTTCAGGAACCCCTGCGCACGATGGCCAGCTTCGCGCAACTCCTCCAGAAACGTTATCAGGGCAAGCTCGACACCAATGCCGACGACTTCATACACTACATCGTCGATGCCGCCGCGCGCATGCAGGGGCTCATCAATGACCTGCTTGCCTATTCGCGGGTAGGGAGCCATGGCAAGGAGTTTGTGCCGACCGACTGTACGACGGTCTTCGACCAGGCGGTCAGCAATCTGCAGGCGGCCGTGGCGGAAAGCGGCGCCTTGGTGACTCATGACCCCTTGCCTACCGTCCCATGCGACGGCGCACAACTCGTCCAGTTGTTCCAAAACCTGATCGGCAACAGCATCAAGTTCCGCGACACTCAAACCCCGCGCGTTCACGTGGCTGCGGAGCGGAAGGCATCGGAATGGGTCTTTTCGGTGAAGGACAACGGCATGGGGATCGACCCCCAATATGCCGGCCGGATCTTCGAGGTCTTTCAGCGTTTGCACACCCGCACCGAATACCCCGGCAGCGGGATCGGCTTGGCCATCAGCAAGAAGATCGTGGAACGGCACGGAGGACGGATCTGGGTCGAGTCCCAACTCGACCAGGGGGCGACGTTCTTCTTCACTCTGCCGGCATGACGCGCCCGCCACTTCTCGTCAGGGTTGATCTCGCCTAGTACCTTTTCCTTCAACTCATTGCGTCGGGCGGACTGCCTTACGAAGGATGGTGCCGAAGAGAGGACTCCGTCCATGGGTGCTCCTCTTTTTTCCGAATTTTATGGTAAAACGCAAGCCTTTGAAACACAAGAGGAAACAACCCTTGTTTTTCGGCATGTTGAATTTTTCCAATGGCAATGGAAGAATTTAACTTCCGATGACCCTAAGAAATGGTAGGAAATGGTAGGAAGGAAGTGGCTCCGATGGGCCTCAGAAAGTGGCAACACACCGATGTTTGTCCGCCCGGTTGCCGAAGCTGCTCTCATGGCTTGCTCGAAACGTAGGGCCGACCTGTTGCTCGTTTCTTGACGTGCGCTGGATGTTCGCCGCCTCATGGCGGGGCAGCCATCGGGCGACTCAACAAGCCTCACCTCCATTCGAGTGAATAGCCGCAACCTCCAAAAAGTTTTTCTCCCGCATGCGTGCTCACTTAGACTTGCCTCAAAACCTGATGATGGAGGCAACTGTGTTCGCACCAAAATCTACGCTGACTCGCGAAGAACTCTACGAAAAGGTCTGGTCAACACCGATGCAGAAGCTCGCGGTCGAGTTCGGCTTCTCGGACGTTGGATTCGCAAAACTGTGCCGACGCCATCAGATTCCCGTCCCCGCTCGCGGGTACCGGGCACGCCTTCAGGCCGGGCAGAGCGTTGGGCGAACTCCTTTGCCGTCCGCGACACAGGCCAGTTTAGGCACGGTCGAAATCTATGCCCACGAAAGGCAGCTGCCGGAACAGCGCACCGAAACGGAAGCGCAGGAAATCCCCACGATTGTGCTCGCCGAGGACCGCCCCCTTAGCCACCCCATCACATTGCGAATCGAAAAGTGCTTCTCCCGGTCAAGAAAAGGCGACAGGGGAATGCTTCTCGCGAGACCCGGGATGGCGGTGCCGATTCAAGTGTCTGCCGAGCGGCTTCCGAGGGCATTGCCAATCTGCGACGCACTGCTGGCAGCACTTGAGCAGGCAAAATATCAACTCACGTGGCCAAGACCATACAACGTGCCTTTGAAAGTGACGGTGCTTGAAGAACCCCTGGCGTTTCTCATTTCCGAGGCTGTCGAACGTAAAGAACACAAACCCACGAGCAGTGAGATTTCGCGTCAGAAACGCGAACCGTGGTGGCATCCTCCAAGATGGGATTATCAGCCCACCGGCCGTCTTAAGCTGACCATTGAGTGGAGTGAGCATCTTGGTGTACGCCGTTCGTGGTCCGGCGGGAAGAAAAGGCGAGTCGAGGATTTTCTCGGCCACTTCCTGGTGTCGCTCGCGGCCGTCGCGAAGGCGCTCAAGCGACAGCGTGAACAGCGGGCAGAGTGGGAACGAAAGTGGGCAGAGGAACGGAAGAGGGAGGCAGAGCGGGCGGCCCGGAGAGCTGAGTACGAAAGGAGGGCAAAAGCCGTTGAGAGCCTCGCCCGATTCTGGGACCAGAGCAAGTCATTTCGGGCCTTTGCGGAAAAGCTCTCCCCAGAAGCAGAGCGGGCGGGCGTCCCTGAAGAGCAGCGACAGGACATCCGCGCCATGGCAGAATGGGTCATGCGCCATGCAGGATTCATTGACCCATTCACCGATTTGACAAGGATGATTCGCCAGTTCAAGGACCCGCCATGGAGCTACGGGAGTTGAGGACGAGGGATTAGTGAAAAGGACATTTCGTTGCGGGCTCCCGCACGGGGAGCGAACGAATATGCAGCAACCCATCAAGCCAAACGTGTTCTATCACGCTGATTGGGGCAGCACAGCGAAGAAGCGGTGGTGCGCCAGGGTGGCCCTCGGCGCGGATGGCCGCTACACGGCCTTCGCCCCCGAGCTGGTGGGCAATCCCGGCTCGCTCATTGGGCAGCTTCGCAACGAAGCCGGGGAGACCGGGTGCGCCTTCGCTGGGTTCGATTTTCCAATTGGCATTCTGGCTTTCTATGCCCAGCGTGCAGGCATAGCGAGCTTCCGCGCCCTCCTCCCGAAGCTGGGGTGCGGCGAGTGGAAGGATTTCTACTCCGTATGCGATGAGCCCGGCCAGATATCGATACACCGCCCCTTCTACCCGAACGGCAGGTACAAAGGAAGGCGCAAGCAAGAACTGTTTCGCGGCCACGGCGTCTCGTCGGTCGAGCCCCTGCTCCGGCGATGCGAGCGGGGCGGCAACGGCCAAAGGCAGGCGTGCTGCCTCTTCTGGACGCTGGGCGGCAACCAGGTCGGCAAGGCCGCAATCGCAGGTTGGCGTGATGTGCTCGCTCCTGCCCTGCCGAACGTTTCGCTGTGGCCGTTTGACAGCCCCCTGCCCTCGCTGCTTGTGCCAGGTAGCGTCGTTGGTGCCGAGACGTGGCCAGCCGAGTGCTACGGCTGGTTCTCCAAGGGGCCGCTCGGCAGCAAGCGGGACCGGGGCAACAGGGGAAAGCTCGGCGCATCGCTGCTTCGCTGGGCTGGTGCCCAGAGCGTCGCTATTAAGGATGGCCTCAAGAAGGAAATCCAGGGCGGCTTCCCGCACGGGGACGATGCCTTCGATGCTGTGGTCGGCCTCTTTGGGATGCTCAAGGTGTGCCTTGGCCAGCGTGAGCCCGGCGAGCCGGACGACCGAGCAATCCGGGAGATTGAAGGGTGGATTCTTGGCCGGGAGTCCTAGCGATGCCACTGCCGTTCACGCCGCCGCAGGTCTCCCAGAGGCTGCCTTCAACGCCCCAGTTTGACTTGTGAGGTATATTGTCCGTGACCCGCACATTGGCAGCCGAAATAGGAGTGGGCCTATGCCATTTGTTTTGATTATTCGCGAACGCGGATGCTCTTGGGCTGGCCGGGACCCGATTGCCACTATCCATTCCAGCCGGGAAGAAGCCCTAGCCGAACTCGTCGACTACGTCTGGGAGAATTGGGACGCGAAGATGGACGAAGCTCCTCCCGAGGATGATGATGAGCTCATCGACCAGTACTTTGATAACGTGCTCGAAGAATACGTCATCGCCGAGGCCTCCTACGCTGCGCCTACTGGAAAGACCGTTTCAGAACATTAAAAAAAAACCTCTCGATGGTCCCCTCGCGGGAGTTTTCGGTAAAGCCTTCACACGGAGACTAGGTGTCATGAAAGGGCTTACGATAACCAGAGAGGAACTCGAAGAGATTAAGCGACTCCAGCTTAAGCATCATTGGAAGTGGCCAGCCGCCTTTAGCGCGAACCCCCGCGGCGACATTTGGCCATATGTAACGCGAGGTTATACAGACGAGGGTCTAAGGGAACAAGTACGCCACGTTTCCAAGATAATCGACGCTATAGCAGACGAATACCTCAACGCAAGACCCACTGGTGGTCGCTTCTTCATCGACGACACCGGAGCTTTTTACACTCCGCAAGGAGAATCGGAGGTTCAATTCCTAGCTTTTCGATTTGTAAATCCAAAATGAGTCACTACCGAATTTTCTTATCCTGGCGGGAAAGCTCAAGCAGCGGTGTGGATTCAGATAACGAGGAGTTGGGAAGCCCGCTCAGGAAAAGTGCGGGCCTAAAAGCTATCGAAGGGGCAAAAAAGGTCCTGCTACATCAGATGCCCCCTTCCCGGTGGCGGGAATGCGGTGACCCCTACTGCTTCTGGAACTCCCAGGGCTTCCTATGCTCGACGATTTTCTTGTAACTTACCGCGAGTTCGTCGCCTGCGTGGAGGGCTGTGCCTAGCAGCGGCTCGTTGTCAAGCCTTCCGAGCAAAAGACCCGCTTCGTCGTCGCAGGAATCCACCCGTACCCACATCCACTCGCTCTCCCCTGTCAACTCATCTTGGAACTTAGCCTTGACGTAATCACCGGGTTGGAACTTTGGCATGTTGCGATTTCCTACCGATTCCTATGGATGTCGAGCCGCGCTTTCAGCTTCCGCGCCAGGATTCGCTGCGTCAGTGTCAGCCGCCTTCCCTTGAGTTCGTGTTCCCAGAAGCTCCAAACCGCAAAGCCCATTTTCCGCAAAGCCCTTCGGTCAGTTCGGTCACGTTTACGGTTGCGGGCCAATTTCGGAAGCCAGTATTTCATATTTGATTTTGGCTTATGGCCATGTTCAGGGCAACCGTGGAAGAAACACCCGTCCGCGAAGATCGCAAGATGCAGGCTAGGGACAACCACGTCGGGCTGTCCTGGAAGGGTGCGCACGTTTGTTTCTATCCGCCACTTTCCGCCCAAGGCTTGCCGGACTAATGTGCAAAGCCTCGCCTCTGGAGTTGTGCCTGAACTCCTGATGCGCGACATGATTTCGCTCCGCTCCTTGCGAGTGAAAATGTCAGCCATTTCGCCTATTCAAGTCTTGCAGTTCTGCTTCTATCGCCTGCTGGTATACGCCAGCGGGCGGCAGATTTGCCGGGGCAGTAAAAGGGAGAGCCACTTGGTCAATTGTGGTCGTAAGCTGCCCTTCGTTGAAGAGGCTTCGGCGCTGGCCGTGCGGAACCTCACCCCCACGCCGACGCCGATGATAAGGACCAGGGCTAAGACGGCGCTTTGGTTCTTGGAAAATCGCCCCCATACCGGAAGCACAGGAACAACCCGGCATAAATTGCACCGCTAACTGCTAATCTCGCGGCGAACTGCTTCCCCCAAAAAGATGCTACGCTCGTCGCAGACTGCTTCCTAGCCGATGCCATTGGCTTGTCCCCTTCCTCGGTTCAGGTCGACTCGGAATTCCGTCGCGCCTGGAGCATACATGCTGCCGTTTCGCATGTATGTAATCATACTACTCGGCAGTGCCGTTGGAGCCGGCTCTTGAGAAAAGCCATCGGGGCGGACATCTCTGGATATTCCTGGCGGAACCGCTCCCAGCGCGGGGCTGCCGGATCTACGTTTGTGGCCTTGCCCTATGCAAGGGCATAGGTTCTAGACCTACGCCATCTGGTGGGTGCGGCAGCCATTATGCGGGTACCGGGCAAGTAGCAGCAAGAAGGTACCGGCTGGGATTGTGCTTGGCAATGCATGGAAGGAGGGCACAGCATGGGTCGCGCCCTTCAAGCACCTAGCGGTTGTAATGGTCACGTGCGATGCCGTCGTAAAGCCCGGACCGCATGCAGCACTTCTGGAAACCTGCGGCCCAAGCCGCATGGACAAAGGTCATTTCTGCCGAGCTTCTCGGACAGCTCTTTGCCCCCATACACGACGCGGAAACCCGCGCTTGACGTTAGTCTCGGATGGGAACCCCTTGCGGCGTTTGCTGCTGGGCTCGTAGAAAAAAGTTGTTGTTCACGGCAGTTTCTCCTTCCAGATGGAATTGCCAGTCACAGCGTAATCCGAGGGCTGTCCCCATCGCTGAAATCCTGCGGTTTTGGCCGATATTTGGCCGAAAGGCTCACTTTTTTTCGCTAAGCCTGCAGCCGGTTTGGATATTATGGGAGATGGATACCTCTCCTGCCAGCCCCAAGCCCCACATGTTTGCAGTCGATTTCGAGCGCCACCCAAGCGACTTAGGGGCCACCGCCATCGTTTTGGCGGACGCCCCTGAGGCCGCGCTGGAAAAAGTCTTCAAGCTGTTCCCGGAATACCGGCGCGTGAGCCGCCGAGGGCACGTCTTCGAGGCGGACTTCGTCGAGGTTGACTGGGAAACGGGCCGAGCCCTCGTGATTCAGCGGAAAAAGCGGCCTCCCAAGCTGCAAGACCCGGGCGACGCCCGCCAGGAGCCAGAGGCCGGCGAATTGGAGGGTGGGCAGCCTCTATGAGCGTCACGCAGGTTTGGGAAAGGCTGTCTATAGGCGGCATTGGCGACGCCGAGGCTCTCTCGCTGAGTCAAACCCGCTCGGAGTCACCACGGTGGTCACCCTGTGCCGGGAGGAGGTGCAGAAGGGAGCGCCCGGCATCAACTACCTCTATTTGCCGGTGCGGGGTGCCCGGCCCATCCCGGTCGGAAGGTTCGATGAAATCATTGACGCCCTGTGGGAGAACATTCACTGGGGGAAGGTGCTGATTCACAGCCTTGCCGGGGCGAGCCGCTCGCCAATCATAGCCGCTGCATGGATGCATGTCGTCGGCTGCAAGGACATCGACGCCGCCCTGGCGGAAATCGGGAAGCTGCGCACGGTTGAACCCAATCCCATCTTGCTTGAAAGCGTGAAGGAGGAGCTGTCACGAAAAAGGCCGCAATCTATGCGAGGGTCAGCACGCCTGACCAACATGTCGAGACCCAGCTTTACCAATTGCGCGAGCTGGCCGCACGTCGCGGGTTCGAGGTTGTCCACGAGTATACGGATGTCGGCGTCTCCGGCTCCAGAGCCAAGCGCGGAGGGCTGGACGCCCTGCTGGCGGATGCCCACCGCCGCTCCGGAATCGCATGGCCCCGTGGGCGCAGCTCTGACCATCGTCAGCCCCCCGTTGCCCTCGGCGGGCGGGAGACCAACACTACCTAATCCTCACAGGTTGAGTTACGCAGGCTTGCCGAAAAGACACCTTGCATCTCGTTTCTTCCTTGCAGAACTACCCCAGGAACCTCCGACACACAAGGAAGTGGAGGACTTGCAGTGCACGTAACCAATAAAGCGCAAAAACAAAGGAGCGCACCTCGGCGCGCCTCTAATCTCCCACCAATTCACGTGACTAGCTGGCTCCAGCATCCTCCCTACTTCAGAATTGCATTCCCCAGGACCCCTCGATTCTCACCGTTTGCGTCGCGCACGCAAACACTGATTCGGAAGGTTTGCGCCGGAAGCGCAACTGCCTTGTCTAGCCGTACCACTTCACGAGGATCCACGGCCTGCAACGTCTCGTGACCGAGTTCCTCTCCCATCACGCTATAGAAGGTCGCCTCCAGAGCCCCTGGCGTGAACACGCCGAAAATGCCCTTCAGGTTGACGCGACCGCCGTCTACCTGGGCGGCAAGCGGCTCACTGATGACACCACCCCAGACCGCCTCGCGAATGGGATTCGTGACCCGAGTCGGCGACCAGTAGATCGGGAAGGAGTATTCTTCTCCAGGATCAAGCGCGGCATAGGGGCTCATCGCTTCTGCCTCGAAGAAGTACGGAGTCTTCTTGGGATCATCGGCAAGAGTCTGGTCCCATGGCCCGCGAGAGATTACGCCGGGACCATCGTTCCACGATTCCACGGAAGCGCCGTCGGGGTACTCCACATCAGGGAAATACTTGAAGTTCTCGACGTATGCAATGTTCTTCTGCCCGTTTACCACCGCATACCAGCCCGCACTTGAATCGGCAGCGACCTTTCCCACGCGATAGAGATAGTGAATCCGCAGCATGCGGCCGTCTTCGATCACTTGATAACTTGGGTGCCTCGCGTCTCCGTAAGGCAGGTAGTACCCGTTGGGATACCGGCTACGCGAATTGAGAGGCACATACATATAGAGTTCCGGGTTGGGCTTAAGGGGATTACCCACGTCTGTCGCGTCGTTTTGCACCAGGTGCCAAATTCCCCAACGGATGCGCCTTCGGCTGATATTCCGCATCACCTGATCAACTTTGATTCGCGTAGTGCCGGCATAGACATGATAAATCCGTATAAACTGCACTCCGCTTCGGGGATCTTCAGGGCTAGTCACCCTTACGGCTACCTCTGAGGGGTTCTCCGTCACAACATCCGCCTTGAACGTGCTGCCATCAAGGACGTAGTAGGGGATACTAGGCCACTCGTCGTCATTCGCCCATCCCTCCGGGCCGGGCCATACCTTGTCACCTCCGTAGTTGGCCCACCCCGATTTGAGATTATTCTGTTCAGGCGGCAGAACCTTACCGGCCAAGTCCTTGTTCACGAAGAAGTACTCGTGTTCGCCGAGTTGCATCTGAATGGCACGACCACCAAGCTGCGGTGCAACCAACAAGCTGACAATTCCATTCGTCAACCGGTACACGTTCCAGCCGTCATATTGCGTCTGTTCGATCTTCGCAGCATACGACATCGCGGGAGCTGCCATAACAAACCTCGTTTGATTGGAGTGTGCTAAATTCTGCAACAGAATTCGGTTCTCCCCCACCGAGAGGTAGTGACTGGGCGAAGGTATAGGCAGGATTGCTGTCAGCCCGCCAAAGACGGTTAGGAGCAGAGGTTTTCTCAATCGCCTCATAATCTTCACCTCGCTGATATCAATTCCGTTTAAAATAAGACCTGCGGTATTGCGGCCTACTTACAATTCGAAGATACAAACGGTTGGGCACATCGACTAGCGTGCAGTCCCAGTCCGATTGTGGTGATGATCGGACCGGTCAGCAGGTATCGAGAGCAGGAAATACCCCATGGAGACGACTGATGGGCGTAAATCCTTCGCCGCTAATCCAAAACGCGCCGCGATATTTCAAACGCCAGCGTACGAACCAAGTGAAGCCCGACACTTTGCGCGCCCAGTCGTCGCGCCGGCGAAAAGCGCTCAAGCCTTCAGACTTACGACGAGCGGACGATTGGGAACGAGACTCAGTTCCCTTCGGAAAGTTATGAGCCGCTGCTTTCCTTGCTGGCGGAGCTCGGCCTCCACCGTTTCACCACCGAGCTTTGCCGAGACCTTCTTCAGTGCTCCCGTGCCATCGCCGCCCAGCACCACACTATTCAATGTCAGCGAACCTTCCTCCGCCGCAACTTCAGTGTCAAAGCTACTCGTCGTGCGCGACTGCGCAAAGCTTCCCCAGCCCGAAGGGACGGTCCAGAAGGAGCGGAAGTTCAAGTCGCCGACGCGCGGAATCAGTGTCAACTTTCCTTCCACGCCGGAATAATGGACCCCACTCAAGGCGACCACCAGCGCCCAACTTGCCATGGGGCGGGCATAGTGGTGGCCGCATTCCGGCTCATTCCAGGGATTACGGCGCTCCCCATCGTGACGACGACGGACTGTTTCTACGACCGTCAGCCCTTCCTTAACCATGCCTTCGTAGATCATGTGCGCCGCAAGCTGATATTCCAGGCCGCTCCAGATCTCAGCGAAATAGGGGAAAGGAATCTCCGGTCGCTTCCCCAGAGGGTAGGTGGCTACCAGCACCCCACCGTCGTCGTTTAATGCATAGGTCCGTTGCACGCAGTCATGGTCGCTCAGAGTGGGTTTGTAATTATTGCGATAAAGAGATCGCATCGTAGCGCGCACGTGGTCCTCGTCCAGCAAATAACCGAGGCCCACGATGTGCGCCATGTACTGTCCCAACAACTGGTCGCACAAGCAGGCCTCGCCCATTTGGTAATCAGCTGACTCGGGGTTGGCCCCGCCCATGCCCACGCGCAATCCCGGGGCAATCTGTTCGGCGGGCCGGCCGACCACCTTCTGAACATAGAACTGACCGTTAAACAGGTTGGCGTCAATCCACTTCGAACCGTTCTCAAACAGGAGCCGGTATTCTCTCGTGGAGACTTCGTTCCCCAGGGCACGCGCCATCTCCTCTCCCGCTCGCAATGCACCCAGGTACCACACGCCACATAGAGGGTTGGGGCCGTAAAACTCCACATCGTAAGTGTTGTGCTGGACGCCCTCCATCACGCCGTTACGGTCGCCGTCCCACCCATATTGAACCCACGCGAATTCCAGGGCGCGCTTGGCGCTCGGCCAGAGGCGCCGCAGCCATTCCGTGTCGCCGGAAAGCTGCCAATCACGATAAAGCTTCATCAGGCAACCCATCTGTCCGTCCGCCGCGGCTGCCTGCCAGATCTTCTTTCCGTCAGGTAGGTAGGAGCGAAATCCCATAAGCCCGTTTTCGGCGGTGTTGCGCAAGAATTCCGACTCGCGGATGGAACGCGCCAGCGAGGGGAAGACGTATGCCATCGCCTGCTCGTAATTCCAGACGTGTGTGCAGGTGCCGTGGCAGCATCCCCTCTGATCATCGCAACCCTCAAAGCCATGGAACTCGCCGTCCGCAGTGCGGAAAGCCGTGTTGGTGCGCAAAGTAGAAAGGTTGCTCATGGCCGCATCCAACGCGGCCGGCGGCAGCGTGGAAGACTCCACAGCAGCGGCAAACTTGCGGGTTCGAACCTCGAGCTCAGGAAGTTCACGCGCGAGGAACTGAGCCACCTCCCAGGCGTCCTTGAAGCGCCGGCAATAAGCATTTCCGACGACCAGTTTCTTGTCCTCGTCGCTTGCCGCCTCCCAACCGCAGCGCTCCGGCGTGCGGTTCGGAAAGTGCCAGCTCAGGAAGAAGGTGATGGAGGCTTCGCCGCCAGCGGGGATGGATTGCGTCGCAGCAACCGACCCCGCGGGGCTGCGCGCCGGAGAGTCGCTTTCCAGGGCGCCGTCACCAGCAAAATCATCCCAGAACGTCAGTGGGCCATCCCACCACTTTGCCTGCCTCCATCCACGCAGAAAGCTAATGCTTCCACCGGACCTGCCCAGCACGCCTAACACGATCGACCCCTTGAGCGGATCTGTAGCCGGCAGGAAAGGATTATCCATGTACAGGCCTGCGACACCCTCGTCTTGGCGAAAGATCGCCTGTCTTCCCTCTTTCCCCACGGGATTCTGCAGGCTCCACGCCAACCCTGCCTTGACTGGAACCGACTTGGAATTCTTGAGCGTGTAGCGCAGGACGGCGACGGGCAATCCCGACGCTTCGACATCCAAGGGGACAAAAGGATTAAAGGCTTCGAGTTTTACGCCCAGAGGCAGTTTTGCGTCCTGGAAATCAATGCGCGCGAAAGGATAAGCGCCGGTGAATCTAGCGTCATCCAGGCGAGGCAGGCCAGGGACGTTGTTCGCCCCCAGACCCGAACTTCCTTCGTAAGGAGGTTCGATCCGCGATTCCAACACCCGAGCCACCGGCTTCTCGTCTTCGGCCTGGGCCCAAATGGCGGCAAAAGCGTAATCGGGAGAGTTTCCCTTGTCCGGCCGGTTGAAAATCTCCCAGTCACGCAGTTGTCCACGGCCGCCAAGCGAAATCGTGCCGGTACCAATCCCCCCGAGGGGGAAGGCGATTGTCTTCAGATGAGGACCCGTGAACACTCGTGGGTAATTGATTGCGGAGGCGGACGCCCGGGGAGCATTCAGTCCGGACACCCCCTGCGCACGCGAAGGCTTCGCCGCTTTAGCTACGGCGGGAAAGCCCTCGGAAGTCGTCGCCAGGGCTCCGCTCACCGCGACCTTTTTCAGAAACTCCCGACGCTGGTACTTTGTCCCATTTCGCTTCCTGGCCATGGACACACCTCCATTCAAAAACAGGCAACGTCGCCAGATTCAGGTCTTACGTCGCGCGGGCAGAGGCCGCGCATTCTCATTCCGTTGCTCACTGGCCTTAGAGGTCCGGGCATGGTACTCCAAGCTGACCACGAAAGTCACCGCCTGAACATCGCTGACCGTAAACCTGCATGCCTATCTTGCAGGATGCGCAATTCGCACCTTCGATCCGATGAAGGCATAGTGTGTTATAAATGCGTAGCAGACGAGGAGGATCGCCATGGCCGTCGCCATGCTCCTGGTCGCCTGGAACACCAGTCCTTCCAAGGGCGGAAAAGCGGCACCTCCGATGATCGCCATCACCATCAGCGATCCCCCGAGCTTTGTGTTGGGGCCCAGCTCCTTGATCCCCAGCGCAAAAATCGTCGGGAACATCAAGGACATGAAGAAGCTCGTCAGAAAGATCGCCCACACGCCTACCCAGCCGGGATGTAGCACCGCGATACCCAACAGGGAGATATTGATGAGGCCATAAATACCCATCAGCCTGCTCGGTGAGAAAAACTTCATCAAGTAAGTCGCCGTGAACCTCCCCACGCCGAAGGCGACCAACGTCCCGGTCAGCAAGTAGCCAGCTACCTTTTCCGGCTCATGTGTGTAATCCTGTATATACTGGATGTAGTAGCTCCAGGTTCCCACTTGAGCGCCCACGTAAAGAAACTGCGCCACAACACCCAGATTGAAGTGGCGATGCTTGA
This sequence comes from Terriglobia bacterium, assembly GCA_020073545.1. GTDB lineage: Bacteria > Acidobacteriota > Terriglobia > UBA7540 > UBA7540 > Bog-366. Next base: position 39,624 of record JAIQEZ010000025.1, read on the forward strand.
ACAGGCCCAGAAATCGCCCTTTCACGCGTTCGGGGCCCTCGTCCGCCTCTTCCGCGATCTTCGGAAACTTGGTTCTCAGGATGAGCATCGCCCAGATGAACATCACGCTTCCGATGACCAGATACGGCTTGACGACCCGCATCGTTTCATACTGCAGGTAGGCGTCGTAGGTTCCCTCGGCTTTCATCGCCACAATCTGGTTTGGCCTCAGTTCGATCCCCGAGAGGATGAAAATCGTCCCGACCAACACACTGATCACTGCTCCGACTGGGTTGAAGGCCTGGGAAAAATTCAGACGCCGCTCCGAAGTCCGCGGGTCGCCCAGAACGGCAATAAACGGGTTCGCCCCGGTTTCCAGGAATGACGCCCCGCTGGCGATAACAAACAGCGCGCCCAGGAAGAACGCGTACTGCCGGTGAATGGCCGCCGGCCAGAAAAGGAAGGTTCCCGCGCTGTACAGCAACAGCCCGATGACGAGCCCGGTTTTGTAACTGTACTTCCGCATGATCAGCGCCGCCGGCATCGCCAGCAGAAAATATCCCATGTAGAATGCCGACTGGATCAGCCCCGCCTTGAAGCGGGTGATCTCGAACGACTTCATAAACTGTTTGATGAGGATGTCGTTCATGTTGCTGGGAATGCCCCAGAACAGAAACAACGCGGTCACCAGAATGAACGGCAGAGTATTGCCCGGTGAAAACAGCCGGGGTTCATCTGCCAGACCCTGCTCTGCCTTGTCTAGCACTTTTGTGGAGATATTCATAAACGAATCAGCCTCGTCAGCCGGTTACCCGGGAGAGTTCGGGTCAGTGCCATGTGGTCGGAGAGTTTTCAAGTATCCGAGCAGCTACTGCATTCACTACCTCGCGCACAGCAAATCTCTTTGCGAACCTCCTCTCGGGATGATCCTGGGCACCAGGCGACGCAAGTTTTCAATCTGAGCCGAGAAGCCAACGATGTCATGCAATCGGAGTTATTCTGCAACTCCGCCGCTGCCTCCACGGCCGAAGTCGAAAAGCCGCGGACTTCTGGATCCAGCCCGCGCTGCCTTCCCGTCTACTGCACTTCCAGGTAGTCCTTATCCGGAAGTTTTGGAAAAGGCGCATGGGGCTCGGTCTGATACCAGAACGCCACGGAGGAGATGTCGTCCTGCAGGGGTAGGTAACGCCAGCCGGAGCGCCAGCCGAGGGCTTGGATAGTTACCCGGATATCTTTCTCAAATCGGATCGGGTCCATGATGTGCCAGCGGTACAGCCCGAAGCGCTGCTGCGAATCATAATGCCCATCCGGGGGGATCACTTGAGCCAGCCCCGAGTAAGGGGTAGTGAACTCCTGATAATGGTAGCCACTAGGTGGAGGGGCCCCAGGCAGAAGGTTATTAGGAAAAGTAACAGGGGGACCCACATCAAAATCGTATGAACCGCAGAAATAGTCCTCCGTACCGGTGCCATTAATTGTCGGGAACTTGCTATCGCCATCAAGGAAGAATTTGATCTCGCCCTCACCCCACCAACCCGTGTTGTGAACGCCCCAGGCGAGGTAGGTGCCGACATAATGCCCCCAGCCTTTGACGCCGTCCAGGATGACGTGATCGGTCTTCAGGGGCAGCGGATTCGACCGCTTGAACTGTGCATGGAAGTAGGCTGCGTCTTCGGGGACCTCGGTGAGAGCGTAGTCAATCTGGTAATAGATCGTCATGGCTTCTTCATCGAGATTCTCCAGAGTCATCTTGCAGGACTTCCGGAAGGGCATTTCCCAATAAGAATTGAGCCCACTGCCAGGATTCACACACACAGCTAGCGACGAAACGTGAGCGTACCGTCCCCAACCACAGGCGAAGAAATCCCCGACGGGTACCTCGACCGAGGGCTGGCTCTCGCCGTCCCAGTAGAAGCGCAGGATCGAGAACCGGAAATTGCCCGTGGGAGTCATCCAGATATGCTGAATCGCCCCTGGACCTTGAATCTCCGCCAGCGTGAAGACCTTCTTTGGTTCGATCTTCACGGAGGGAGAGATCTTCCAGCCCTGTCCCAAATCGCGCGCCGCTTTAGCACCGGTCCCCTCCGTTGCCATGCCGCCTTTGCCCTTTTCACCCGTGAGGTTCTCGGGACTGATCGACCGCGACTTGGCGTGAGACAGGCGCGACAAGTTCCCCATACTGAGGTTGAGGCCGTTGTACGAGGACGTTTGTGCCGCAAGATTTTGAGCCACAAGCACACAGATGACGAGCATGCCTAGCAACCAGCGAGATGTACTCATTGATAGTCCTCCTTTGTGTTCAAACATGCGCCGTTTGTGCCTACCTGTTTCGCACTTTACGGCCTTACGTTGTTCCTTCGCGAAGAACCGCAGACTTTGAGGACAAAGCTCCGGCGTTGCCGCTAGCTTAGCTCATTTGCAGCGATCGCAACGTCAGCGTCGGCATCAGCCAGGAAGGCAGTCCCCGCGCTTTACAACAACCCGATGACCTCCCGGTCTTGTAACTATGCTTGCGCATGACCAGCGCGGCGGGCCTGGCGAGAAGGAAATACCCCATATAGAACGCAGACTGGATCAGACCGGCTCTGAACCGGTTGATCTCGAACAAGTTCATGAGCTGTTTGATGAGGGTGTCCTTCATGTTGCTGGGAATGCCCCAGAATAGGGACCTCGGCGTCACCAGAACAAACGGCAGAGTGTTGCCCGGTGACAAGAGTCTGGGTTCATCCTCAAAAGCTGTGCTCTTTCTTGACAATGAATCCCTCGGAGATGTTCGTAAGTAAATCAGCCTGTCTGGGCTGTTGTCCGGAGAGAACCTAACGCAGTTGCTCCCAAATGTGGCTAGGTAAAGATCAGGATGACGGCGGCTCGGGTTGTCGCGCGGGCGGCTCCGCCCTGCCATCATCGTCCGAACTTGGGATCTCAGCTTCCTCTCCCCGCAATCGGGGATTGCCGTTCTGCGGCTCGGCATCTTCCCGAAGCGATTTACGTTCCGGTGTTACTTCTTACCGTAAGGCGGTCCAAATGCAGCGCAGGCCCGGTAATCGGCGCTCTCCAGGTCTTGGGTGCCGAAGGCGCTCCAGGCGCTGGGCCGGAAGATGCGCTCTGGCGCGACGTTATGCATCGAGACTGGAATTCGCAGAATCGCAGCCAGGGAAATCAGCAAGTGGCCGACGTGGCCGTAGCTGATCGCACCATGATTCGCCCCCCAGTTGTTCATCACCGAATAGACATCCTTGAAGGCGCCTTGGCCGGTAAGGAAAGGAGCGAACCACGTGGTGGGCCAACTGGGGTCTGTGCGGAGGTTGAGCAGGTCGTGGATTTTCTCGGGCAACTCCACCGTGTAGCCCTCGGCGATCTGGAGGACCGGTCCAAGGCCTGCAACCAGGTTAAGGCGCGACATGGTCACGGGCATCTCCCCCTTGGTCGCAAAGCAGGAAGAGAACCCACCGCCCCGGAAGTAGCCCAGGCTCGCAGGGCACCACGTCGTGGCACCCAGACAGCGGCCAACTTCTTCCACCGTAATCTCCCAGAAGGGTTTCATGGCGGGCTCGCCGTTTCTCTTTTGCTCGCCGGTGGCGTCCAGGGTTGCGGCGCCGGAGTTAATCAGGTGGATGATACCTCCGCTGGCCTTACCTGTTAGGCTTTTGCCGCTGACGCGCTTCACGGCCTCCGGACTCCAGAAGGTCCGAACATCGGCAAAGATCTGCGCCGTGTCGGTCAGCAGGTGGCTGAACAGCATCGTGGCGCCGTTCAGGCAATCATTCTCGGTGGCGAAAACAAACGGCTCGCGGATGCCGTTCCAGTCAAAGGAGGAATTCAGCATCGCCTCGATGAAGTCGCCGTTGGGGAAGTGGTCGGTCCACTGCCGCTGTCCCTGGAATCCGCCCACCAGCGCGTTGCGTCCCAAAGCCTCTTCGCCATAGCCCAGCTCCACCAGCCGTGGATTCCCGATCATCAGGTCGCGCGCGATCAAGGTCATCTTCACCACGGTATGCCAGTCAGCATCCTTCTTGGACCGGGGCGCCTGCAACTTCGGGGGGTTGTAATCCTTTCCCTCCGGGCAGTTCGCTTTGACCCAGTCAAACGCTCGCTTGTACTCTTCCTTGTCATAGATTTCTTCGTCGATTCGGCGGACAAACTCCGACATGTCGACGTACTCATTGCGCATGCCCAGGTAGTCCTGGAAGAAGACCGGATCCACCATCGATCCCGCGATGCCCATGGAAACGCCGCCCAGCGAGAGGTAAGACTTGCCTTTCATCTCCGCCGCGGCGAGTCCTGCCTTGGCGAACCGTAGGAGTTTTTCCTGAACGTCATGAGGGATAGTCTTGTCACCAGTGTCCTGCACATCCTTTCCGTAGATGCTGAAGGCGGGAAGCCCCTTTTGATTGTGTCCCGCCAAAACCGCGGCCAAGTAAACCGCGCCCGGCCGTTCCGTGCCGTTGAAACCCCAAACCGCTTTGGGAGTCAGCGGATCCATATCCATGGTCTCGGAGCCGTAGCACCAGCAAGGCGAGACCGTTAGGGAAACGCCCACACCTTCGCGCGCAAACTTGTCAGCGGCCTCTGCGGCCTCAGCCACACCGCCGATGCAAGTGTCTGCGATCACGCATTCCACGGGGAGTCCGTTGGGGTGCCGTAGGTTCTCGGCAAAAAGCTTCGCGGCGGACTTCGCCATGCCCATGGTTTGGTTTTCCAGAGATTCCCGGATGCCCTTGCGCCGCCCGTCGATGGCCGGCCTGATCCCGATCTTCGGCAACCTGCCTCGCAACCTATTGCACGGTTCGTTCATCTTCATACCACTGATCTTTGCCATGACTTGCCCCCCTTGTTGGGACGATTGCTGCCACCACAGACCTCAGGCTTTCGATCGAAACGTATATCCTCCAGTCTCCTCAACCTGAACGCGACCAGCCTTCTCCGCCGTCCTCGGGGAGCACCGCGTCTTCCGCCATATGCGGCAGACCTCTTTCAGTCCATCCGTTCGCTCCCAAGATTGCCACCCCGTCAGTCCCTGAACATTGCAGGGGCCAAGGGGGGACTCACGCTTAGCCGGAGTAAGGTGCGGCTGTCGAGTCACGCCCTCGCAGCTCGGCCTTGAGCACCACGACCTTCTCTTCGTCGCTGTTAACCCGTTCCTTAAAGGATTTGATGTTGCGTATTAACATTTGCACCGCCTGCTTGCCCATCTCTAGGGTGGGCTGTGCGACGGTGGTTAGCCGGGGGCTGAAATTTGCTGCCCAATCAAAATCGTCGAACCCCAGGACACTGACGCGGCCCGGACAAGCAACCCCGAGTTCGCCCAGGGCCCGCATCAGACCGAGGGTCATCTGGTTATTGCAGCAGAAAATGGCTGTGGGAGGGACGGCAAGCTGTAACAGCCTCAGCCCACAACTATGCCCGCTCTCCAACTGGAAATCACCCCGCTGCAAATACTCATCGCGGAGAGGGAGACCTGCCTGCTGCAAGGCCTTCCGAAAACCTTCCAAGCGGTCCAGCCCATTCGAGAGGTTGAGCCGGCCCGTAATAATGGCGATGCGTTCGTGGCCCAAACCAATCAGATGGCGGGTGGCGTCATAAGCCGCCCCGAGGTTGTCCGTCACCACGGCGGATCCAGAGAAGCCGGGGGGAACCCGGTCAAAGAAAACGAGAGGAAAGCGCCGACGAGTGAGGTAATCCTGGGCGGCATTTGCCTCGGTGGGAGCGAGTAATACCCCATCCACGCGGCGGGAGAAGAGCATTTTGAGATTGGTCTGCTCCAGGGAGGGATCTTCATTAGAGTCACAAAAAATTAAGGAATAACCTTGAACCCGCGCCTCACTTTCAACACCACGAATGACATCGGTGAAAAACGGGTTGGTGACGTCGGGAATAACGATTCCAATAGTTTGAGTCTGGCGAGTTTTGAGGCTGCGTGCCACCTGGTCAGGGTGATAATCCAAGGCCTCCATAGCGCTGACGACACGCTTCACGAGCTTGGGGCGAACCGAGGCTTTCTTATTGAGGACCTTCGAGGTTGTGGCCACCGAGACCCCGGCGAGCCGTGCTACGTCGCGAATCGTTTGCACTGCGGAACCTCCTTCCATGAAACGCTGGCGCCTCAGAATCAAAGGTGCTTGCAAACGAATCACTCAATAGCATAATGCTGGAGATTATGCAACGAAAATAAACCG
>JAIQEZ010000026.1 GCA_020073545.1 Terriglobia bacterium
TGTTGACGAGCCCCGCCAGCCCCTCGCCGCGGAGTGCCTCCGTCACATTGCAGGCGGCCTGCTCAACTTCCGTTTCGTCGCTGATGTCCAGGCGGACGGGAATAAGCCGCGCGGAGGCGCGATGTCGCAGGGCTTCACCGTCGGCGGCTTTCCGAATACCCGCGAAAACGCGGAATCCCAGCTTGTCGAGGTGCAAGGCGCATGCCTCGCCGATCCCTGTGGATGCCCCCGTTATGACCACTGCGCCTTTGTCTGCCATCGGCTCTCCTTTTTGCGCAGCGGTATAATACCAGCGGAGGCGTGTCATGCGCTTCGAAGAATTCTCCTTTGGCTCCCTCAAGATTGACGGCACCGCCTTTGACTACGATTTGGTCATTGATCGCGGTGTCATCCGCAAACGGAAAAAGAAACCCTCCAAGAAGTACCGCGCCGACTTTGGCCACACGCCGCTGTCGGTGGAGGAAGACCTACCCTGGAAGTGTCGCCGACTGGTCGTGGGAACCGGCGTGAACGGCGCTTTGCCGGTGATGAACGAGGTCATGCGGGAAGCCGAGCGCCGCAAGGTTGCGCTGCTGATCTTGCCCACGGCGAAGGCCATCGAGCTCCTCAGGGACGGCCCCGAAGAGACCAACGCCGTTCTCCATGTGACTTGTTGAATTTCTTCTCGAGGCCCGGGAAAATCTGCGCGCGGTCGCGCGGGGCGGCGAACCCCAGGCGACTCACTCCAAGGCCGAAACCAGCAGGGAAGCCTTGCGCGTCAGGTTGAGGGCGCGCTGCAGATCGCCGCTCTCGAGCGCGTGCGTGGACTGCGCAAAGAAGGTGCGCGCGTCCTCGAGCGTTTTGCGCTCGCTGGGAGAAAGCCGGGCTTCGTTCAGGCGGGCCAGGCGCTGGCGAACATCTTCCTGCGACCGCTGAATCTGTTGCCGCAGGGCGGCTTCCTGGGCGGTGCTTTCGCGCGGTCCGAGGGCGGGGACCGCCTCGGGCGGCGGCTCGGGAGTTTCCGGAGCGGTGGTGTCCGCCGGCGCGGTGGGAGTGTCAGTGCGCGCAGGGCGCCGTCGCCGGTGCGGAGGCTTGGGCTCCTCAGGGGTCTGCGGCGGCGGAGCCTCCTCGGGCTCGGGCGGTGCCGCAGGCTCCTCGATTACCAGAACCTGCGGAGGGGTGACGGGCGGCGTCGCAGCGACTTGCGGAGCCGGAGCCGGGACGTAAACGATCCGCGAGGGGCCCTGCCGCTTGGGACAGCCGCCGATCCATAGCGTCAGAGCACAGAGCGAAGAGAGAGTTCCACGGCGCAGCATGCTTTGAATTGTACCATTGCTCGGCGATCAAGACAGAACCGTTATGCGCCTGCACGTGATGGACCCACCTTCTACGGTTACTTGGAAACTTCCCGGCCGTGCTAATTGAAAAAACCGCGCTTCCCCCTCCATTTACAGTATTGACGGTATTGGGCGTAGTCCGGGATAATCCGCTCGTTCGGGGCATCAGGTTAGGAACCAAAAGCTACATCTGATTTTGTCGTCCCTCGCGTCGGGTCTAGGGTCTGTTCAATCTCGCGGGCGTCTGCCAACGAGGAGGACCCTGACCTATGAGCAACGGGTGGAAGTGTGTCTGCGCCAGCGCGCTGGTGATACTGCTGTTACCTGTAGCGCTTTGTGCGCAGGAGACAACGGCGAGCATTCGGGGCACCGTGTTAGACCCCAGCGGCGCGCGTGTGCCGTCAGCCACGGTCCGCGCGACCCAGGTAGAAACCGGATTTACGCGCAGTGTCGCGAGCGGTGCAGAGGGCAATTACCTGCTGGTGCTGCTGCCGGTCGGGCACTATCGGCTGGAGGTTGCGGCGCCGGGATTTCGCAAGTACGTACAGGAAGGCATCAGCCTGAGCGTTAATCAGGTGGCGGTGGTGCCTGTGCACCTCCAAGTCGGCTTGCCGGAGCAGACCGTGCAGGTCAAAGCGGATGCCGCTCTCCTGGTCACCACGAACGACTTGGGCGAGACGATACACGGCCGGGAGATTGTCGATCTCCCGCTTAACGGCCGCAACTTCTCGCAGCTCGGTCTTTTGCTGCCCGGGGCTGCGCCTCTCACCCAGGGTTTGCAGAGGGCTGGTGGCTCGCTGCGCGGCGGCCAGTCCTATGCTGTGAACGGCATGCGGCCGGAGTCCAACCAATTCCTTGTGGACGGCGCCGAGAACTACAACTCCATAAATGCCGGCTTCGTTCTGAAGCCGCCGCCCGACGCTATCGCGGAATTCCGGATCCTGACGAACACGGCATCCGCCGAGTTCGGTCACAACGCCGGTTCCAACACCAACATCGTTACCCGCTCAGGATCGAACCAGGTCCACGGGGACGTTTACGAATTCCTGCGCAACGACGTGCTGGACGCTCGCAATTTCTTCTCGTCCAGCGTAGAGCCCCTGAAGCAAAACCAGTTCGGCGGCACGCTGGGCGGCCCGCTCCGGCACGACAAGACTTTTATCTTTGGTTACTACGAGGGCTTTCGCAACCGACAGGGGGAAACGCAATTGACGACCGTTCCCACCGCGGTCGAGCGGCAGGGTGACTTCTCCGCCTTGTGCTCCAGCTACAGTCCGGAGGGCTTTTGTACCGATCCGAATGGTACCCAGTTGGTCAACGTGTTCGCTCCGGTCCCGCAGCCTTACCCGTTCAACCAGATCCCCTCGGACCAGATCAGTGCGATCTCGCAAAACCTCCTGGCGTACTACCCGCTGCCCAATGCGCCCGCCTACAGCCCGAACGCTTTCGTCACCACGCAGGAGTTGCGGAACAGTTCGGACCAGTTCGGCGTCCGCCTCGATCACTACCTCTCCTCCCGCGACACACTTTCCTCCCACTATCTTTTTACCAACGGTTCGCAGTTGGACCCGCTTTCCATCGCGGGAGCGAACGTGCCCGGCTTCCCGGTAGGAGAGGATTTTCACGCCCAGAACGCCACCCTGGAGGAAACGCACTCGTTCTCACCGGCAGTCGTGAACGTCATCCGTTTTTCCTTCCTGCGAAACAAGTTTCTCTTTGGCGAAGCGGCAAACCATACGCCTATTTCCTCGCTGGGATTCCAGTACTCACCCACGCTGGCGACCCAGGCTGGTCCTCCCTTTGTTGAAGTCGGCGGCTATGCTTCGATCGGCAATCCCATTACCGGGCCGGCAGACGACTATCAAAACACGTATTCCTTGACGGACTCGCTGGCCTGGGTTCGCGGCAAACATGAACTCAAGTTTGGCGGCGAGTTCCAGCGCGACCAACTGAATACGCTGCTGGGCATCGCCTCGAATGGTTTCTTCGTCTTTGCCCCGGTTCCCATCGTTGGCAACGCCTTCGCTGACTTTTTGATTGGGAAGCCGGTGGTCTTTTTGCAGGGCGGGGGTCAGCTCCCTCGGGGTTTGCGCGCCAGCAATTACCACCTCTACGTTCAGGACAGCTACAAGCCCACTTCGGGCCTGACGCTGAATATCGGGTTACGTTACGAACTGCCGCAACCCTACAGCGAAATCCATAACCAGGCGGCGTTGTTCGTGCCGAACGCGCAATCGCGCGTCATTGCGAGCGCGCCGTCGGGCCTGCTTTATCCCGGCGACCCGGGCGTGGGGCCTGGCCTGATTCCGAGGGAATACCGCGCCTTTGCTCCACGGGTGGGCTTCGCTTGGGATCCGACCGGAAGCGGCCGGTGGGCGGTGCGGAGCGCTTACGGCATTTTCTATGACCCTTACTACAACGGTGAGGGTGGTCCACTCCAGGCGCCGGAAAGCGCGCCGCCTTGGTTCAAGACGATTCAAGAGGTGTTTCCCTCCAATTTTGCCAATCCGCTGCCCGCGGGAATCGATCCGTTTGCACCTACCTTTGCCGGCGCACAGACGCTGACCCTGCTCACGCTCGATCCGCGCCTGCGTTTGCCCTACGCGCAGGACTGGAACTTTACGGTGGAGCACGCTTTTGGCCAGACTTGGTTGCTGGACGTCGGCTACGTCGGCACCAAAGGCACGAAGCTGCCGCGCTTCATCGAAAGCAACCCGGCCACGCTCTGCTCCACCTTGCCGGTGAGCGAACAGGCTTCCTGTATTAGCGGCGAACAGCAGAACGTCAACCTCTTCCGTCCCCATTCGGGTTGTACCCCGGCGGACCCCGGCAATTGCCTCTACGGGTCGATCGGCCTGATCTCCGGCACCGCCGACTCCAATTACCATGCGCTCGAAGCCAGCCTGCGGAAGCGCTTCGGGCATGGTTTGGCGTTCTTGACATCCTATACGTTTTCGAAAACGCTCGACGACGTCTCGAGCTTTAACCTGAGCGGCTCTTCCCCCCAACTTGTCGCCGGCGAAAACGACCTCGCGCAAAATCCTCGGGATTTGGCAGCGGAGTACGGTCGCTCACTTTTCGATGCCCGGCATCGGTTGGTCTTCAGCTATCAGTGGCAGCTTCCGTTCTGGAAGGACTCCCAATACTGGTATCAACGCGCTTTCGGCAACTGGCAGTTGAACGGCATCTTTTCGACTGCAACGGGCACGCCCTTCACGGTTTATGATTCCAGCAACCCTTCTCTTCAGGGCCAGGCGCCGGAGATCGCGGGGGTTTGTCGGGGACCGCCCGAACCTGGTGGGGAATCCCAACAACGGACCCAGGACCGCGAGCGCATGGTTCAACACCCAGGCGTTCCAGCGTGTCACGCAACTGGGCACCTTCGGCAACGCCGGCCGGAATATCGTGCAGGCTGCCGGCCTCGCCCAATGGGACTCTGCCGTGTCAAAGAATTTCCGCCTGACGGAATCCAAGACCCTGCAGTTCCGGGGGGAATTTTTCAATGTCCTGAACCGGGTGAACTTCGGCTTGCCAAACGACGACATCAGCTCGCCCACCTTCGGCCAGATTCAGACGGGGCTGCCCCCACGTCAGATTCAATTCGCGCTGAAGTTCCTGTTCTGAGGAGCCCCGGGTCTTCCTAACTGGACGTCCAAGGAGGCAAGGCGATGAATCGTCGAAGAATCTTGGTCTTGAGAGTCACGCTGGCCGTGCTCATGGCGGCTGGCACGCACGGGGCCTGGGCTGAGAGCCAGCCGGCGACCATCAAAGGTTACGTCCTGGACTCCGCATGCGCGTTTACCAAGAACCTGAAGAAACCGGTGAGTGCGGAGTGCGCGGTGACCTGCGCGAAGGCAGGATCGCCGCTGGTGATCCTGGCGGACAACGGCGTGATTTACTGGCCGATCTCCGACACCACCCCCGCTCGCGGTCAGAACGAGCGGCTGATGGAGTTTGCGGGCAAGAGGGTGTCGGTCACGGGCAAAGTCTACCAGCGAGGCGGCTCTTATGCGGTCGTCATCGCCACCATCGAAGCCTTGCAGTGAGATGGGCGGGCCTCGGGGCTGGGACGCACCGAACTCGCGAAGGAGAAGCGCGAAATGGATCCCATCTTCCTGAAGGACGTTGAGGCGGCAGGCAAGGCCGGGCCGGCAGGCGCGCAATTCGCGGCCATGGAGCAGGCCGGAATTCCCGTGCCGCAGATTCTTTATCTCTTCGCGTTCAAACCACGCATGACCGATCACCTTTCGCGCCTCACGCAGGAATTGATGCGCGGCCCGTCGCCTCTGTCGCCCGGCCAGCGCGAACTGATCGCGGCGTTCACCTCGAGCCGCAATCAGTGCCCGTTTTGAATTGGTTCGCACGCTGCGGTCGCGGCGGAATTGCTGGGCGATGCGGAGAAGGTTGCGGCGGTCCTGAAGGATTACCGCACGGCGCCGATCTCGGAAGCGGAGAAGGCGCTCTTCAAGTTCATCGAGAGAGTGAATCGCCAGTCCAATACCATCGGCCCGGCGGATATCGCGGAGGTGAAAGCCGCGAGCTGGCCGGAAGAAGCGATCTACGACGCCATCAGCGTCTGCGCGCTGTTCAATTTCTACAATCGCTGGATCGACGCGACCGGCGTGCAGGACATGCCGGCGCCCGGCTACCAGATGTCAGGACACCGGCTGGCGACGGAGGGGTACGCGCAACCGGAAGAAAAAAGCGTGGCGGCGCGCGGCGGAAGAAGAGGCTAAGAATCTACCGCCGCCTGCCCGAGGCGGAAGAAGCTCGGCAGAGAGCTTCGAGTGACGGGGCGCGCGAGGCAATGAAACGCACTCCGCAGTTCTGCACATAGACCTGGCCGGGCATTCCCACGACGCTCAGCAGAATGAAGAGCAAACCGGTGAGGAGGAGCAAGGCGACGACGCCCAGAAGGATCGTCACAGGATTCCAGGCCCAGGCGAATCCCACCGCGCGCAGCGCCAGGATGACGAGCGCGACGGCGATGATGGCTCCCGACGACAGACCCATCAGGACCGGAAAGAGAAAGAACAGTACGGCGACGCTGATGCCTATTGACACCACAAACCGCAAGGCGACGTAGAAGACAAACGTGCCCATGTCGCGGCGCGCCAGTTTCCAGACTTTTCCCCACGCAGCGGGGAACGAGATTCGCTCCGCGTAAATCAGCGGTACCACCAGGTCGTCCGTCAGGGTGATGATTACCGCGACCAGCAAGCCAACCAGGACCACCACCGCTAAAGCCGTCACGAGCAGCAGTGAGGCAAGCCATGAGGGGCGGCTTTCCGCGCAGCCAGAACTGAGGTGGGGAAACGACAGCACCGCGACTGCAGAAGCCATCAGCAGCAATGTGCTCAACACTCCCAGCACCCAGAAAAAGTAGGCGCGACCGAGGGGTTGGAGATTCCTCCAGGCGGGGCCGAGCGCTGCGTCCTGCTTGATGACGGCATCCACCAGCGCAAAGCGCAGCACGCAGCGCACGTAAAGCAGGGTGAGCACCAGTCCCAGACTGAGGGTGGCGGCCAGAACGATCAAGCTGAGGTGCTCAGCGATGATGACGCGCGCGCGGAGAAGCATCTGCGCAGGGTCAACGTCAACCGGCAGGGTGCTGAAGCCCCACCGGAATGCCGCCGTGGAGGTGCCGCCACCCAGAAACATGCATACCACACTCAGCATGATCCAGCGCCGGCCGCTGAAGGGGCGAAAAAGGAGGCGCAGCGTCTCCCCCCAGGCAGCGGAGAGCGCTTCGATGGGGGAAAGCGCACCTGAGCTGGGCCGGCGAGCAGGCGCGTAACGGAGGGGTGGAGGGAATTGACCGGCAGCGTTCAATCTCTCATCTCTCCGCCAGATATCGTTCCGGCGTCGAATGATCCGAGAAGTTGTACAGCCTCGCAGAACCGTTGCGCAGCGCTACGACGACCGGCCTGCGGCCGCGTTCCCACGAGCCGTTCAGGCGATGGAGACTCTTCCCCGGCTTCGCGAAGCCGCCGGATTGATCCAGCGCGCCGCGCTACGCCGCCTTGACTTGCTCCTGAAAGGCTTGCCGCCATTCCTCGCGCTTGGCGAGGACGTACGCCTTGGCTTCCTGGGCGGATTTGAAGATCCTTTTGCCCTTGATGACATTGCAAGGCTGGCAGGCGGTCACCAGGTTGTCCAGGGTCCGCGCGCCACCTTTGGCGTGCGGATGAATGTGATCGATGGTCAGGATCAGCCAGTTCTCGAATCTGTGCAGCCCGTCCAGACCACAGTAATGGCATTTGAAATGATCCCGCTTGAAAATCTTCATCGCGTCTTCGCGACTCAGGTGCGGAGTGGGACCGGCGAAGAATTTCTTCAGTCGCTTGAAGGCCATGGCTCCTCCTTCAGAGGCAGGCGTCAAGCTCCGAGACAGCCTCGCAGGGTGTCGTTGCCAGGACGGGAAGAACCACCGTCAAGCCACCACCGCACGCGGTGGCAGCGGGCGACAAGCGGGTCCGCCCCCCGGGGCCTTCCCAAGTGCCCGCAGCGTGCGCCTATCTTAGCGCGCTTTAGGGAGAATTGGTAGCAAGCCCCGCCATTTTGGATTCTCGATTTTGGATTGGTGCGGTAGGCGGAGAGCGCCGGACGACGGCGATTTTGATTTTGGGATTGCCCGCTCCAATTCTGATTCTGGCTTGCTCTTTTGCGGCCATGTGTCCTGCTCCAATCCAAAATCCAAAATCTAAAACCAAATCGCCAACGGCGGGCGAGATCATCCGCGCGGCGGGGCTCCGCGTTGCTTGTTAAGGCGGGCGGAAGGTTTTCGTGGGCAAGGACCTTGAGCAAATGGCCTTCGGTCAGGTGAGCGTTGTCGAGGGCGGCGCGAATCAGCTCCGGGTCGGTGCTGATCAGGAGGCCGGCGGCGAGGGGTCCGGTGCCGCGTCGGGCCTCCTGGCGGTTGGCGAGCTCGCGGACGACCTCGTGCGGCAGATCTCTGCGTTCGAGCAGGCGGAGCAGGTCGCGCTCCTGAAGATGGGGATTGCGCGCCAGGGCGAACAGAACTTCCTTCGCGGGCTCTTTGAAGAAGCCCTCAATCTCGGCGCGCTGCTCGAGACGTTGGCAAGGGGAGAGGTCCGCCATTTCGGGGCGATTCTAGAAGGGTCGGGCGCCGGTGCGCAAGGGAGAGCGCCAGTTGCGCGCCCCGCCGCAGGGGTGACTCGTGCCTGATTTCGATGCGCCGAAGTCGCCAGGGCAGATACGGGACTCGCCCCCCCACGCTGGCTTGGCCAGGCAATCAAAGCTCAGCCATGGGTAGGGGCTTTCGCATCTAAGCGAGGGGGGACGAGAGGAAAAGGGGGAGACTGGCTGGCACAGTGAGATTTTGCTTGAAAAGTCCCTCAAGACTTGATATTTGGAATGCGTCATCCGAAGGATTGGAAGTCATTCAACTAGCGGTTTCTGCGCGGGGGCCCCAATTGGGTCCCTGGTAACATCGACGATAGGTGCGCCCAGGCCACCTACGAATCACAATTCCAGAATCGAGGTAGCTGTGCGATGACGAAAACGACTGCGCTTTGGACTCTCACCTTGCTGGTCAGTCTTTCGGCCGGCGCTGCTGCAGCCGAGGTCGCGAGCCGCTCCACCCGGTCCGTGGGGCTGACCCCCGTGAGCCATATGCAAGCGCCTCCCCAGGCGGCCAAGCAACCGCAATGGAAAAGCCGGGAAGAGTATGACGCCTTCAACGCCATGATGACGGAGAAGGATCCGAATAAGAAGATTTCCCTTGCGGAGGCGTTCCTCCAAAAGTACTCAAACTCCGATTTCAAGTCGGGTGCCCACCTAACTGAGATGCAGGCCTATTTCCAGCTTGGCAAGAGCGACCAGGCCATCGAGGCCGGAAAGAAGGTGCTGGAAGCCGATCCCGACAACCTGGACGCGCTGGCTTTCTTGAGCTACGTCTTCCCGTTCGTTTTCAAGGCGGACGATCCTGATGCTACCTCCAAGCTCTCCCGTGCTGACAGCGATGCCCATCACGGGTTGGACGTGCTTCAGAAGCTTCAGAAGCCTGCCAACGTCACCGACGAGCAGTTCAGCCAGTACGTGAAGCCGAAACGTGCGGTGTTCAACGGCGCTGTCGGCTTCGTGGCCCTGCAGCGGAAGGATTACCCGAACGCGATCACCGCCCTCAGGGCAGCGGTTGACGATAATCCCGCCGACGTCTACACGTTCTATCGGTTGGGGTTGGCGTATATGTATTCAACCCCGCCGGATTACGACCATGCGGTCTGGTATATTTCGCGCGCCGTGGCCTTGGCCCAGGCTGCCAAAAATCCCGCCGGCGATGACATCGATAAGTTCCTGAAGCGCGCCTACATCAACTACCACGGCAACGATCAGGGACTCGCCGACATCGTCACGCAGGCGGCCGGTGCGGTGAATCCTCCTGAGGGGTTCAAGGTAGCGCCCATGGAAGTCCCCAAGCCGACCGGAAACGCCAACGTCGATGGCTTCAACACGATGACCTTCCCGCTGAAGCTGGGTGGCGAGAAGGCCCAGAAGCAATGGGACACACTGAAGGGGCAACAGATCGGGCTGGGTGGGTTCGTGGACAGCGTGGAGAAAGGTCCCGACGCCAATACCTACTTGGTGCGCATTGACATCCTCGAGCAGTCGAAAGCTCAGGCCGGCACGTACGATGTTGAGCTGAAAGATACCACTCAGCCGAACGTGAAAAACCTGAGCCCGGGCGACCCGGTCCGCTTCAAGGGTACAATCACCGCTTACACGGCGACTCCGAGCTTGGTGCTGACGATTGAGGGGACGATTGACCCCGACGCGATTCCCGACCAGCCAAAGGTCAAACCCAAGCCGAAGCCACCGGTGCACCGCCCGACGCATAAACCGGCGACGACTAACTGACCGGCAGGTAACGGCTCGAAGCACCAAAGCGCTCTTGTCACCAAGCAGGGCGCCGGGTCACGCCCGGTGACCCTGCCTGGACTATCCCGCCAGCATCCCGCCAAAGAGGTTGCCTATAACTTGCCATATTTAATTGTATGTTAATTAGCAGATATATAAGCAAAGAGGTCAAGGAGAAACCCTCGGAACCCGGTGCGTGCAATTCTGCGGGAAAACGGCCAGGCCTGATCGGAACACGTCAGCGTGAAGCCCGGCGACGCGAAAAGGGTTCTCTTTGCGGGGTTTTGGGGCAATCCCGATCTTCTCTGCAGGACGAGACCTGCAATCAGCGGGAGGTGCGCCGACGACGCTTCGGCCGGCGGTCAAGCTCGAGGTCTCCCACCTTCCGGCTTAGCGTATTGCGATGAATGCCCAGAGCCTTGGCCGTCTTGGAATGATTGCCGTTGTTCTTTTCAAGCATTCGCTTGATGAACCGCTTCTCAAACTCCGAGACCGCCTCGGTGAAGAGAATGCCGTGGTCAATCATCTGGTTAACCAGGGATTCAAGTTGATCTTTCACGGCAGCGCTCCGGTTCGGCAGAATTCGTTTCGCCCGTGGCTCAGTTTTTTGTCGCTCGCTTCTCGTGCTGATTGAGCGCTTCGTGGAATTTCTGGAAGCCCAGCCGGAACTGCGCTTTCAGATTCCCCGGCATGACGAACGCAATGACCCGCGTCCCGGTGGTCACATAAGGCGCCAGGGCTGATTGACGCACAGCGTCCGGCTTGAGGGTGAAAGCCACCATGACCAAGAGCAGTATGGCGTCCACGAGCACGCCCCGCACCAAGCCGAAGATTCCTCCCAGAAAGCGATCGAACCACTGGATTCCGGCGGTCTCGATAAGCTTGCGCGCCAGCACGCCGATGATCGCGCCCACGAGCAGCGTTCCGAGGAACAGAACCAGGAATCCCAGGCCGAGGGCGATTTCATGCGACTTGGTCAAATCCTCGAACCAGAGCGAGGCGCGGGGATACCCGATCGCCGCCACGATGAGTCCGACGACTACGGACGCCAGCGATATCAGCTCCTGGACAAATCCCTTCCTCATGGCGGTCACAACCGAAACCACGATAATCGCAGCGAGAATCCAATCCAGCCAATTCCACGTGGCCATAATGCGCTCGCAAACTGCGGCAGACTTACCTCAGTTGAGGGAATGTCCCGTTAGTAACTCATAGGCTTCGCGGTACTTCTCACTGGTTTTCTCCACCACCGCGGGAGGAAGAGGAGGCGGCGGAGCTTGCTTATTCCAGTGGAGCGACTCCAGGTAATCGCGGACGAATTGTTTGTCGAACGAAGGCTGGGGTTTGCCGGGTGCGTATTCCTGCTGCGGCCAAAATCGCGACGAGTCAGGGGTGAGCACCTCATCGATCAAGATGACTCGGCCGCCCTCGAGGCCCCACTCAAACTTGGTGTCGGCAATCAGAATACCCCGGCCCTCGGCGTATTCCCGCCCTTTGCTGTAAAGCCCCAAACTCAACTCGCGCAGTTTTTCGGCGGCTTTTCTCCCGATTCGCGAGACCATTTCCTCCCAGGTGATGTTCTCGTCGTGGCCGGTCTGCGCCTTCGTGGCAGGTGTAAAAACGGGGCTTTCCAGTCGCGAAGCCTCGCGCAGGCCCCCGGGAAGCTTGACGCCGCACACACTTCCGGTGGCCTGATATTCTTTCAACCCTGACCCCGCCAGGTATCCGCGCACCACACACTCGATCGGGAAGGGCTGCGCCTTCTCAACGAGCATTGAGCGGCCTTCGAGCTGGTCCATGAAGGCGTGCAGTTCGCGAGGATAGTCGGTCACCCGGGCCGTGATGAAATGGTGGGGAATCCAATCTTTGACGAAATCGAACCAGAAACAGGAAAGCTGCGTCAGCACGTGACCCTTGTCCGGAATGCCCTCGCGCATCACGACGTCGAAGGCAGAGAGGCGGTCCGTGGCGACTACCAGCAGCTTGTCACCGAGCTCGTAGAGGTCCCGGACTTTGCCCCTCGAGAAGAGCTTGATTCCCGGCAGATGCGTTTCCAAAAGAACTGAGTGTTCCGTGGATTGCATGGGTGTTGGATCAGAGCAACCGACATTCTAGAACAACCGGAAAGGTTGTCAACGGAAAAAGCGTCCGCCGAATTCACGCACTGAAAACTGACGGCAGGGTGAGAGCAAGCTGGCTGCACAACATTTGGAACCGCGTGGACCTACATGAAATGGGGATAGAACAGGGTGCTGCAAAATAGTGCAGAGCAGCCCGCGCCATCCGCCGGCGATTCAGGCGGGTACCGCGGCGGGCTCGCGGGCGAACGCGTCAAACCGTACGGAGACGAGCTTGGAAACGCCGGGCTCTTCCATGGTGACACCGTACATCACTTGTGCGATTTCCATGGTGCGTTTGTTGTGGGTGATGAGGATGAACTGCGTGTGGCGGCTCATCTGCTGGATCATGTGGGTGAAACGATCGATGTTCGACTCGTCGAGCGGAGCATCAACTTCGTCGAGGATGCAGAAGGGGCTGGGTGTGTAACGGAAGATGGCGATGAGCAAGGCGAGGGCGACCAGCGCCTTCTCGCCGCCCGAAAGGAGCAGCACGTTCTGCAGACGCTTTCCGGGCGGCTGCGCAACGATGTCGATACCGCTGTCGGCGTCGCTCTCGTCGGCCAGCCGCATCTCGCCGATGCCACCACCGAACAGGGTCCGGAAGGATTCCGCGAAGTTGGCGTTGATGGCTTTGAACGCCTCCAGGAACTGCTGCCGAGAGACCTGATCGATTTCCCGGATGGCCTGCGTAGTGTCCTCGATGGAAGCGAGCAGATCCTGGCGCTGCGTGTCGAGGAAGGTCAGCCGCTCTTCGGCTTCCTGCAGTTCTTCCAGCGCCATCATGTTGACGGGCCCCAGATTCTCGATGCGCGTCTTAAGCTGCCGCAATTCTTCTTCCGCAATTTGCAGCGCCTCGCCCGCCAGAACGGATTCGGTCGTCAATTCCGCGAGGAGTGTGGCGGGATCGGCGTTCAATTCATCGCGACACTGCTGCGCATGATGCGCGTAGTCGGATTCCGCGTGCGCCAGCGCCACCTCGGTTTCGGAGCGCTTTTCGCGCCGGGCGTCGAGCTCCGCACGCGCCGCGTCCACCTGGGGGCCGAGGGTATCGCGCTGAACCTTGAGTGTCCGGGATTCCTCCTCGAGGCCGCGCAGCTCGGATCGCGCAGCCTCCAGCTCAACCTGGAGTTGTTCCAGGCGGAGTTGGTGGGTTTCGCACTCCTGCGCCAGGCGCTCGCGTTCCTGCCGCCAGGTTTCCGTCTGCTGGGCCAAGCGTGCGATACGGGTGCGCAAATCATCCGCGGCGGCCTGGAGCCGCGCGGCTTCCGATTCCGCCGCGCGCGTTCTCTCCTCCAAGGCCCGAGCCGCGGATTGCGCGTCGGCGATTTCCTGCGCCAGCCGGTCCAATTCCGTGCGCAGCTCACGCGCCCGCTGCGTGGCCAGCGTGATCGCCTCTTCGCGCTGAGCTTTCGCCTGCCCGGCAGCTTCCAGTTCCGCGTGCAAGTTCGCCTGCCGTTCCTCCACACTGGCGCGTTCACGCTGCAGCCCTGCGGCTTCGGAGCGGAGCGTCTCGACCTGCTGGCGGGTGCGGTCGTAGGCCTCGTGCGTCTGGCGAAGCTTCTCATCGGCGACGACGGCTTTCTTCTCCGCCTCAAGCCTGCTGCTTGCCAGGCTCTTCAGTTGCGTGTCCAGGCGCTTCGCCCGCTCTTCGGCTTCCGCCAGAGCGGCCTCGCTGGCTTTGATCTGGGCTTCCAGTTCGGACGTTCGCCGCTCCAGTTCACGGAAGTCCCGCCGCAAGGCCAACGGCCCGGCGCTCGACCCCTTACCCCCGGAAACCAGCCGATGGTGATAGTGCGCGCCGGTCGCGGTCAGGAAGTGGCAGCCGGGATAGGCGCTCGCCAGGCGTTCGGCGGCGGCATCATCTTCAACCAGGTAGGCATTCGCCAGGGCCGGCAACGCGACAGCGCCGTTCAAGCCCAACTTGGCCTCGAAGTGCACCAGCTCTCGGACGGCAGCCACGATGCCCCGCTCGTTCCGCAACGGCGAGTCGCCGCTGCCGCTCGCGTGCCCACTTGAGGGCAAATGCGTCACGAAGAAGGTCGATCGCCCCGTGCCTTGGCTCTGGAGCAAAGCGATTCCGCAGCGCGCCTGCGCGTGTTGCTCGACGACCACGCACTCGAGTTCCTGCTTGAGGAATTCCTCCACCACTTCTTCGTAACCCGGCGAAACTTCCACAAAATCCGCCAGCAGTCCCAGAGGTCGGAACTGATGCCCGTTCGTCGGGATCTCGCCGGAGAGCAGGCGGCGTACGCTCTCCGTGCTGTAAGCGTGACGCGCCAGGGATTCCTCCAGCGCTTCCTTGCGCGCCTTGCTGCCAGAATACTCCTGCCGCAGGGCTTCGACTTGCGAGCGCCGGGAGATTTCCTGGCTTCGAGCCTGCTCGAGTTCCTGGGTGGTTTGCGAAACGGATTGCGCCAGCTCAACGAGCGCGGTGGCATCGCGCTGATGCTCGGAGATGTAAGCCTCGAGTTCCGCGGCGAGCCGAAGATGCTCGGCCTCGACGCGGGACTTCTCCGTATCAGTGCGAGCCGCCTGGCGCTCGATCGCCAGTCCCGCCTCTTCCGCTTGCACGAGCTGATTGCGAAGCTCTGCCGAATGGCTGACGGCTACAAGCACTGACTGGCGGCAGGATTCGACATCCTGCTCGGCGACGCCGAGCTGGAAGTTCAGATCCTCCTGGCGCAGCAAGATCTGTGCCAGGGTGTCTTTCGCTGCGGCCCACTCCTGTTGCAGTTGCTCGACCTGTTGGGTGTGCTCCGTGGCTTGCTGCTCGACAGAGGCGAGCTGAGCCTGAAGGGCTGAACTCTCGTTCCCCGCTTCCTCCGTGCGTGCTTCCAGGTTTGCGGCCTGCTGTTTTACTTGCTCGAGGCGCGAGAGCAAACGTTCGCGCTCCAGGTCGCCCTGCGACAACCGCTCGCGCCACTGGGTGAGCTGGTTCTCGAGTTCCTCATAGCGCTCGGTGGCGGTTTTCTGCTCATGTTCCAGCGCTTCGAGCTCGTGAGCCGCAGCTTGGCAGGCTTCCTGCACTTGGGCGAGTTCTGCGTGCAGCCGCTGGAACTCAGCCTCCAGCGCCTTCAGGCGGGAAGTCAGGACGATCTTCAACCGGCCGCGCAGCTCCTCATGAAGTTCCCGGTAGCGGCGCGCCTTCGAAGCCTGGCGCTTCAGCGAGTTTACCTGCTTGGTGACTTCTTCCAGGATGTCGGCGATGCGCGCAAGGTTCTGTCGGGACGATTCGAGCTTCGCCTCGGCCAGCCGCTTGCGCGTTTTGAATTTCGACACCCCAGCGGCTTCCTCCAGGATCAGACGGCGGTCCGAGGGTTTCGAGCTGAGGATTTGGCCGATACGTCCTTGCTCGATGATGGCGTAGGACTCGGGACCCAGTCCGGTCCCCATGAACAAATCTTGAATATCGCGCAAGCGGCAGAGCTCGCCGTTGATCAGGTATTCACTCTCACCCGACCGGAAAAGCCGCCGCGTGACGGTGATTTCACCGGCGCGGTGGCGAAACTTCCTCGCCAGCGCGCCCGTGCCGTTGCCGTTCCCATTTCCGTCGCCCGAGGCGTCAGGCTCGAAGCCGGCGGGTTCCGCAGGGGAGGACTCACTCTCGTCGGCAGCTTCCTCTTCTTCCGGCAGGCCGGCTTCGTTATATTCCGGATCGACGAGCGTCATGCTCACTTCCGCCATGCCGGTGGAAGGGCGCGTGCCGGTGCCATTAAAGATCACGTCGGCCATGCGCTCGCCGCGCAGCAGGCGCGCGCTCTGTTCGCCGAGCACCCAGGTGATGGCGTCCGAGAGATTGGACTTCCCGCAACCGTTCGGCCCCACGATCGTCGCGATGCCGTCGGCGAATGCCAGGCGCGTTCGGTCCGCGAAGGACTTGAAGCCAAGCAGTTCGAGTTTCTTCAGCTTATACAAATTGCACCCTTCTTGCCCAAGCCGTCCAAGGCCCAATCATGCGCTCTGGCGCATGCAATAAGTTTGATGCGAGGACCCCCCACAAGTTCGATGAATAATTAACATACCGCGTCGGCCTTGTAAAGGGAAAACCACAAGATCGCGGGGTATTAGAGGCTTTTAACCCCTACATCTGGTGGGGGCTAACGGGCCTTGGTGTTCACGAGCGCTCCGGCCCCCGTGGTACAATGCGCGTAACTTGCCAGAGCGGCCTCTGCCTTCGGGAGGTGCAAATGAGATTCCCGCCGCTTGTGATTCTCTTGTTGATCCCGCTGGCTTTAACTCTTGCTCCCGCCAACCGGGCGCAGCAGAAGCCCTTGACCCAGGACCAAGTGCAAGGCTTGGTGCGGGACGGGCTAGGGGATGAGACCGGCGCAACGGCCATCGAGCAGCGCGGGATTGATTTCGCGCCGGCGAGCCAAAGGACAGAACCGACGAAAAAATATTCCGAGCTGGTAGCCGCAGTCAATCCGTACTTTGATTGACTGTCGGTTTGTGGTCGAAGAAAGAGCACGCGCTCAGGAAGGCGCTGACCGCGTACAGCCTTGGTTGCCTCCCAGGTCAGAGGCGGCTTGGTGAATCCAACTTGGTCGCGGTTTCCTGGGTAGTAGTCTCGCGGTCCAACAACGGACTGGACCCCATGGCGCGTCGAAATCGCGGTGCGCCGTGGGTCAGTCCGAGGCGCTAGGCGGGGGGAGCTGCAGACTTGCCGGATAGGATTCGTGAGCGATTCTACCTTGACGCACTTCGCAGAGCGCTCGTCGACGTTCCTTCGGGAGAACCGTTCGAGTCTGAATCTCCGGACTTCCTTTTCGTAACCAGCGGGCATCGTCTCGGCATTGAGATGACCACTTTCCACTTGCCTCCCGCGGCCCGAGAGAGGCCACGCAAAGAGCAGAGGAGTCTCAGCGATCAAATCGTCCAAATTGCCGAGCGCCTACACCATGAGGCAGGCGGCCCGGCGCTATATGTTTCGGTGGTCTTTCATGAGCATCCTGCGCTCTCGAAAAAGGATACTCAACCGCTCGCTCGCGCCCTTGCGGACGCCGTTCTGAAGTACCGTGTGCCAAGGGCCTTTAATGAGCCTCCTGTTGAGATACCCTGGGAAAACCTACCGGAACGCATAGCAAGTATTCACGTTCGCGCGAGCATTGATGGCGTAGATAAGTTGTGGCACGCTGTCGCTTTCGGCTGGGTTGCTCAGATCAACTACCACCACGTGGCGGAGGTGGTGCGAAAAAAGGCGTTGAAAGAACCGGCTGCCCGGAGCAGGTGCGACGAGCTATGGCTCGTAATCGCGAGTGACAATTTTTCGGGTGCGGCCCCAGCCGAAATCTCAAATGAAGCCCTCGGAGCCTCGTATGAGGCACCCTTCGACAGAGTCATATGGTTACTACCGCACGCTCCCCGCGCGATTGACCTTCGGCTCCGACCGCCAGCCGCCTAACGAGTTGTTACAGTCGGCGGCGCAACGGGCCTCGGGGCGCCGCGCCTGAAAAGCCAACGACTGACACAATACAGAGCGAGGTAGGCTTATCGGTATGATGGAGGCGACAGGCCTGATAGATCATAAGTGCGGACCTCCGCTGTGAGAGTTTCGCGGCTCTTCAGAAAAACTCCATCGCAAACGTCGGTGGCATGTGAGTGCATAATGAACGCTGCGGGAAACCGTGTGATCGACATCGTAGCACGGGCATCTCGCCCGTGCGCAAGTGCGCGGGGTGGCGCAGAGCGCAGCTCTGCGCTTCTAGCTTCCCACCTTGCGCAACTCGACCACCAAGTAGGGGTAGGGCTTGCCCTACCCCTACTTGGTTCTCCGGCAATGTACACGAAGGGGACGGCAAGCCGTCCCCCTACTGCGAACGGCCTTGCGGACATCGGGGTCCAGGAGAACAAGATTTGTACCCGCGTGGTAGCGCTTCGGGTACTTGCCGCGTACCCCTCCCTTGAGCAACTGGCCGAGATCATATTCGGGGTGCAACTCGTCGTTCATTCCATTCTTGCGTGTCTTCATAGGCTCTTTTTTCTCTTGCGGTCAGGGTTCGAGCACTGATGATCCGAATTCGTTCCCTGCGCGCTTTTTTTGTCGGGGTACCGGCCCGGGCTGATCCTAATCGTCATAAATGGTGCTTCTATGCCCCACGGCTACTACGAGCACCACCAGCCGCTTTTCCTGCAGCTCACAGATGATGCGGTAATCCCGCACCCGATACCGCCACAGTCCAAACTTGCTGGCGCGAAGAGGTTTGCCGAATTGGCGCGGGTCTTCAGCCGTCGCAACCCGCGTATCCATATAATCGAGGATTTCCCGCTGCATCGTGCGGTCGAGCTTCTTGAGATCCTTCAGGGCGCGAGGATCGTATTCAATGCTCCAGGCCAAGTTCTTTCCGCACTTGCCGGCTGGTGAGTGGTGAGCGGCGCTTCTCCAGACGCGCCTCCGCGAGGTAGCGGTCTTCGAGGTCTTCAATGTTCCCCTCGATGAGTTCGCGGGCGTAGTAGCTCTTCGTCCGCCCCGTGCGTTTCGCCAGTTCGGACAGTCGCCTCTCGATGTCAGGGTCTAGCCGGATAGAAAGCATGGTATCGTCCCACCGTCATACATATTATACACGTATGACTGATAGTGTGCCAGCGCGGAAACCTTTTATCGCGATCCGCGCCTCCGGCGATACCCGAGTCCCAGAGCTGCGACCGCCGCCAGGAGCACGGCCAGGGCCGAGTGAGGATGTAAGATCGCCGCCACGCACTTTTGGGGCTGCCGCCAGCCCGGAGACCCCTCACCCGCCCCGGCTTGCCGGGGCACCCTCTTCCCCTGGGAGAGGGCTGTGGACTAGAAATTGGCTGTCCTCCCTCATGGCCGATCCGGGTTAAGTGGTTGTGGGCTTCACCAGGTACTTGTCCATCCGTTCCAGGATGAGTTTGCGCATTTCGGGAAGTTCCACGTGCGGGCAATCGAAGAGCTCGATGCGGCAGTCCTCGGGCTTTCCGTACTTTTGGTAAAGCGGCAACAGGTAGTCGCGTACACGCTCCACCCCAGCGGAAGGTGTTAGGTCATCCTGGCTGCCGTTCACGCTCAGCCGGGCGCGAGGCACGATCAGCTCATTGATTTGCGCCGTCTGGAAGTGCTTGAGCAGGGAGGGCACGAAATAATACACCCCGTGTCCGCTCAAGTTATGGATCTTGATGAGCTCTTGGAAATCCGTGAGGCAGCAGACGTCCATGCAGGCCCGCACTCGCGGGTCGAGCGCCGCCAGCCACCACGCCTTGGTTGCCCCCATGGACATTCCCAGAACACCGAGATGGCTCGAATCAACCTCCGGCCGGCTCGCCAGATAATCGAGGGCCCGGAATTCGTCGAACATCATCATTCCCCACAGAACCTGACCGTTCCAAAGCATGTACTTGAAGGTGTCCACTTCGCCCCTGCCGCCGACTTCATCGTGTTTCCGCTCGCCGAAACACCAACTGTCGATAGCCAGGGTCACCAGGCCCTTCTCTGCGCACACCGGCGCATAGGCTGGCTGGGCATCACCCCCGACCAAGAGTTGCTCCTTTCCAAGGTCGTACATCCCTCCATGCCAGTGGATGTACAGCAAGCCCGGGGCGCGAGCCGAGCGTTTGACCGGGATCAGCAGCAGCGCAGGGACCGGTTCGACTCCATTAAGGTCGAGAACCAGGCGGTCGATCGTGTAGCCGTCGTGTTTCTCCGTTTTCAGCACTCTTGCCGGGCAGGGCTGGTGGTCCCAAGGCAAATCTCCCAGCAGGCTCCATAGTTCCTTGCGGCGCTTGGCCTGATAAGCGGCATATTCCATGCTGGATCCTTCCGGTTGTGGCTTACCTGCTATCGGCAGTGTTCCTCCCAGCGCCAGCATGGCAGCGGATTGCTTCAGAAAATCTCGACGACCAGGCGCAGGCATCGTTGCCCTCCCAAACGAAGCGGTAAGCGAAGTTTCGCCCCTGTTTTTCTACGGCGTGAGGCAGCGCGTGTCAAGCACGACGTGTGCGGTTGTGGACAAGTGGACCCCAGCTCGCCGCTGCTGCGAAGGCGAAGAGCCTCACGGTTGCGGCTTCCAGCGGAGTACCGGCTTGCGGGCGGCGGCGACTTCATCCAGGCGGGTGACGCGTGTCGTGTAGGGCGCCTTGAGAACGAATTGCGGATCTTCCTCGACCTCCTGCGCAATCGACTGGAGCGCGTCGATAAAGGCGTCCAACTCTTCCTTGCTGGCGCTTTCGGTGGGTTCGATCATGAGTGCGCCCGGCACGATCAGAGGAAACGCCGTCGTATAGGGGTGGAATCCGTAATCGATCAGGCGCTTGGCGAGATCGCCGGTGCGAACGCTTTTCGCGGCTTGGCGCCGGTCCGAGAAAACGCATTCGTGCATGCAGGGCTGGTCATACGGGAGGTCGTAGGAGCCTCGCAAACGGCTGCGCACATAGTTCGCGTTCAGGACGGCGTCTTCGGTGGTCTGCCGCAGTCCTTCCGGTCCCTTGGCCAGGATGTACGCGAGGGCTCGAACCGCCATCCCGAAATTCCCATAAAAGGCACGGACGCGCCCGATGCTCCGGGGGCGGTCGTAGTTCAGGCGGAATTTCCCTTCCGGCGATTCCTCCACGACGGGGGAGGGCAGATACTGTTCCAGGATTTTCTTCACGGCCACTGGACCCGAGCCCGGACCGCCACCGCCGTGCGGCGTGGAGAAGGTCTTGTGCAGGTTCAGGTGCATCACGTCGACGCCGAAATCCCCCGGCCGCGCTACGCCCACGAGCGCATTCAGGTTGGCGCCGTCCATGTAGACCAGGCCGCCCTGGGCATGGACGATCTCCGCAATCCTGCGGATTTCCGATTCGAAAATCCCCAGCGTGTTGGGATTGGTCAGCATCAATCCCGCCACATCGGCGTCCATCGCGCGGTCGAGGTCGGCAAGGTCAACGCAACCGCGCTCATTCGACGTGAGGTTGCGGACCTCGTAGCCGGTGGTGGCCACGCTGGCCGGGTTCGTGCCATGCGCGGAGTCGGGAATCAGGATGTACTTGCGGGGATTGCCGCGCTCGGTGAGGCAGGCGCGGATCATCAGGATGCCGGTCAGCTCTCCCTGGGCGCCGGCGGCGGGCTGCAGCGAGACGGCATCCATCCCGGTGATTTCCTGGAGACAGCGAGCGGTCTCGTGCAGAACCCGCAAACAGCCTTGGGCCAAATCTTCCGGGGTGTAAGGATGGTCGGTCGCCAGGCCTTCCAGCCGCGCCACCACTTCATTGATGCGCGGATTGTATTTCATCGTGCAGGAACCTAGCGGGTAAAGCCCTGTGTCCACGCCATAGTTCCACGTGGAAAGCCGCGTGAAGTGGCGGATGACCTCGAGTTCGGAGACCTCCGGGAAGCCGTCGATTTCGGCGCGCACGAAATCCGCGCCTAGCAGGTCGGCGGGCGACACGGCGGGAACGTCCAGGGGCGCGAACTCGGCGCCGACCTTGCCGGGAGAGCTCCGTTCGAAGACCAGCGCTTCATTGCGGGTGACGTGGGGTCGAGCTTCGCGAATTCGATTTTCCATGGTGATCCGGTCTTGCGGCCGGCCCGGCGAGGGCGCTCAGTTGGGGCCGTGGTGCTTCCGCACCGACTTGCGGCTTGCCGGCTTGGGATCTGCCTTTGATATCGGAGCGGCGAGCCGGGGATTGGTGGCAAATTGACGACACGCTTCCACCACGCGGTCAATTGCCGCCTTGCTCACCGTTTCGGTAAAGCACATCAAGAGATGGTTCTTCAGTTCCGGATAGAGGTTTTCCAAATGCAGGCCGCCGATGATCTTTTCCCGCCGCATCTCCTCCAGCAGGTGGCCGGTATCGCCCGGAACCCGGACGATGAACTCATTGAAACAGGCGCCGCTAAAGGGCACTTCAACTCCCGGGACTCCCCGGAGCTGCTGGGCGGCGTAATGAGCCTTCGCGAGGTTTTGCTCGGCGAGCAGTTTCAATCCTGCCTTGCCTAGCAGGCAGAGGTAGATGGTTGCCGCGAGCGCGCAGAGCGACTGATTCGTGCAGATATTCGATGTGGCCTTTTCTCGCCGAATGTGTTGCTCGCGTGTGGCGAGGGTCAGCACGAAGCCACGCCGGCCTTCGGTGTCAACGGTCTGGCCGACCAGACGCCCCGGAATCTGACGAAGGAATTTTTCCTGGGTGGTCAGGAAGCCCACGTAGGGCCCGCCAAAAGACACGGGTACGCCGAAGGACTGAGCCTCGCCGCACACAATATCGGCGTCGCTGGGCGGCTTCACGATGGCTAGAGAGAGCGGTTCTGTGACGACGACGATCAGCAGTGCACGCTGGCGGTGGGCAAGGTGGGCGATCTCGGAGGCTCGTTCCAGAGTCCCGAAGAAATTTGGCGACTGGATCACCACCGCGGCCGTTTCGGAGTCCACCACGGATTCGAGTTGGGTCATGTCGATCCGGCCGGAGGCGGTGTAGGGGACCTCCATGAGCTTTACGTCCTGGTGCCGCACGAACGTGTGAAGAACCTGGCGATATTCCGGGTGAAGCGTTCGGGCCAGCACCACGCGATGACGGCGAGTGATGCGTAGGGCCATCAGGACGGCTTCCGTGGTGGCGGTTGAGCCGTCGTAGAGTGAAGCGTTGCTGACTTCCTGGCCCGTGAGCTGCGCCATCAGCGTCTGGAACTCGAACATCGCCTGCAAGGTCCCCTGAGCGATTTCAGCCTGGTAAGGTGTGTATGCTGTGAAGAACTCGCCGCGGGAGAGCAGGGCATCGACGACCACCGGGCGATAGTGCGCATAGGCTCCTGCGCCCAGCAGGGACACATACTCGCGGCTGCTTTCGCTTGCCGCCTGCCGGAAGAACTCCAGGATTTCGGCCTCGGAGAGCGGCCCGGGAAGATTCAGCTTTCCGCGGAACCTCAGCTCAGCGGGGATCTGGGCGAAAAGTTCATCGATAGAGGTATTCCCGGTGGCCCGGAGCATAGCTTGCCGGTCGGCAGGAGAGTTCGGCAAGTAGCGCATCAAAGGGCCTTTTTCTGCTGGATATACGCCTCGTATTCGTCCGCAGTCATCAGCTTGTCGATCTCACCGCGATCGGCGAGCCGAACTCGGACCAACCAAGCGTCGCCGTGAGGATCGGCGTTGAGAATTTCCGGGTTGTTCTGGAGCTTGCTGTTGACGGCAGTCACCTCGCCACTTACTGGGGAGTAGATTTCGGAAACCGCTTTGACTGACTCGACGGTCCCGAAGGACTCCGAAGCCGTCACGTGATCGCCGGGCTTGGGGAGTTCCACGAAGACGACGTCGCCCAGTTCCTTCTGGGCGTATTCGGTGATACCGATCGTTCCCACGGACTCGTCCACCCGGATCCACTCATGCTCTTTGGTGTAAAGGAATTCTGGAGGGTACATGGGGAACTGTTCTCCCTTGTTTTTAGGCCGTCCCGCTGCGTGGTCCTAGGCGCCACTCCGGCGAGGGCGGCAAGCTGAAGGAAACTCTGGTCAAGCTTCCTTTTCCTACTTCGGACGTTTATAGAAAGGTAGTGAGACAA
The DNA here is from genome assembly GCA_020073545.1 of Terriglobia bacterium. Lineage (GTDB taxonomy): Bacteria > Acidobacteriota > Terriglobia > UBA7540 > UBA7540 > Bog-366. The sequence continues at coordinate 23,804 of JAIQEZ010000026.1, forward strand.
TCCGCGCGGGCGCGATTTTCCCGCGGATGGCAACTTGAATTTCACGGCCCACCTCGGCACCAGAAGGGGGCACGTATGCCAAACCAATATTCTTCTTGAGAAAGGGTGCGGGCGAGCCGCTGGTGACTTTCCCGACGGCCTTGCCCTCCACCCAAACGGGGTATCCATCGCGCGCGATCGCTCGGTCCATCATTTCAAACCCGATGAGTTTCTTCGGCACTCCCTGGTTGCGCTGCTTGAGTAGGACGTCCCGGCCCAGGAAATCGCCCTTCGTGAGTTTCGCGATCCAGCCGAGGTTGGCCTCGAGAAGCGTGGTTTCCTCGTCGAGCTCGTGTCCGTAGAGTGCGAATCCCGCTTCCAGCCGCAGTGTGTTGCGCGCGCCGAGGCCTGCCGGAATCAGCCCTTCAGCCGCGCCCGCTTCCAGCAGAGCGTTCCATAGATGCGCTGAGGGATCAGGCGGGAAATAAAACTCGAAGCCGTCCTCGCCCGTGTAGCCCGTGCGCGCCAGGATTCCCTCGACGCCGCAACAACGCGCAGTGCGGAACCAGTAATACTTCAAGTCCGCCGGTTGAGGCTCTGTGACTTTCGCCAGGATCTCCACGGCGCGGGGGCCCTGCAGCGCAAGCTGAGAGTAGTGCGCGGAAACGTTGCGCACCTCGGCGCCAAAGGAATTGTGCTGAACGATCCAATCGAAGTCTTTGTCGGTATTGGCGGCGTTTACGCAGAGAAAGTAGTGGTCCGGGGCAAATCGGTGAACCACGCAATCATCGACGGCACTTCCGTTGGGAAGCATCAGCGCGCTGTATTGGGTCTGATGGTCCTGCAGGCGCGCCACGTCGTTGGAGGTGACGTACTGGAGTAGCGCCAATGCCCCCGGTCCGCGAACTTCGATTTCCCCCATGTGGCTCACGTCAAAGATCCCGGCGGCCGTGCGCACGGCGAGGTGTTCGCGGGTAATGCCGGAATACTCGACCGGCAGGTCCCAGCCGCAGAAATCCACCATCTTGGCGCCGGCTGCCCGATGGACAGCATTCAGCGCCGTGCGCTTCAGCGCCACTCCTGACGGTGCGATCAAGTTGGTTTCGCCACTCAAGATATGCTACCCATGCAAAGCAGCCAACCTAGCACAGACTCTGCGAAGGGGTCAAGACAAGCAGGGGCCGCAATTGGTGTGGTTGCCTCGTGCAGAGCGGCTGAATGGGTCGGAAAAGAAAAAGCCCACCGCGAGAGATTACGTTTGCCGTGGGCCACCGGCCAAACGCCCGAGCCGAGCGGCTTCGGACGACGCCTAAGTGATCGTCAGGCGACAGGCAGTCCTTCCACAGAAAGCCCGTAGGCGCGCGCTGCTGTGCACTGCCTTTCGTCGGCAGAGACGAACAAGTCTGCGGACCACTCGGCCGCGCAGGCAATATGCAGCGAGTCGGACGACCGTAACGGCCAGCGCTCCAGGAGTACCACCGCCCGCGCGATGACCTGGTCCGTAATGCTCACCACGCTGGTCTCGATGATGTCTTCAAGGAGCGCGCGCTTCGCCTTCGAGTACTGTACCTGCGACAGCTTCCTTTCCCGAAGGCGCCTGCAGAGCGCGGAAACAACCTCCGGAACGCCGATCACCGAGACCCCCAGAGACGATGCCCGGGCGAGAATCTGTTCCAGACGATCGCTCCCCGGCTCATCCACATAGCGCTTGGCAAGCGCTGAGGAGTCCAGGAAAACGTTCAACGTGAGGACCGCCTTTCCTCCAGAACAGCCTTGCTGAGGGCAGCCCCAGCCGCCACCAGACGCAGCCCAGGACGCTTCCACGCCGGCTGGGCCTCGGTCCGCCCTGCGGGAACGATCTTGGCAATCGGTTTGCCGTGGCGGAGGACGCGAATGCTCTCGCCCTGCTCGACCAGATCCAGAACTCCGGACGCGTTCTTTCGAAAAACGGTGAAAGCGATCGTCTTCATATGCCAGCCCTCCTGGACTGCTAAGCAGATTGTACGCTACTGTACAGATCAGTGCAATCGCGAACAGAAGCGTACAACGGCGTCCCGGCTGGAACTCCAACGGCGCCGGCCTGCGGAAATTGGCAATTGGAGCTTGTTGGCTCTTGCAGACCGAGGCGCATTCGGGTCGGGTCTGTTCGGGAGCATCCTGAGCATGATTGTGGCGCCTCCTTTGCCAGGCGGCTGGGAACCAGGAGAGAGGGAAGTACCGCTGTACAGAGATGGCAAGGGCAAACCCGTATCGCCGGCGAGACAGGCTGGGTGGCGGGAAACAAACCCGGAAAGTTGCCGCAAGGGGCAAAACGAGCTACGATCGCCCGCCACTCTTGTTTTGACTGGCGCGGTGTGCTACGGTCATGGTGTGTGCGAAGCGCGGGGACCCGCCAGGGGGCCTGCCTGTGCAGGCAGGCCACGGGTTTACGTCGGCTAACTGAGTAGTTATGCCGAGCTCCGGCAGCGCGCTTCGGCCTCGGCAGCATGTACAAGAATGGAAGTTCGATTTCCCAGTGACGAACGCCCTCCCGCGTGGAAGATTGCTCTCCTTCAGTATGTCATCGCGGTAAGCTTCCTCGGCTTGCTCAGCGGGTATTGGCGACTGCAAATCGGGCAGCGCCAACAGTATATGGACCTGGCCGAGCGCAACCGCATCCGCAACCTGCCCGTCATCGCGCCGCGCGGCCGTATTCTGGACCGCGAAGGCCGCGTGCTGGCTGACAACTTCCCAGCCTTCAGCGTGCTCCTAATGCGCGAGTCGTCGGCCACTCTGGCGCCGGAGCGCGTGGCGGGCGTCGCGCGCGGTCTGCAACTCGACCCTGTCGAACTCCAACACCTCATGGAGCGCACCGCGAAGCTGCCGCGTTTCCAGCCTGTGCTGCTGAAGCAATCCGCCACGCTTGAGGACATTGCGTTCGTCGAGTCCCACCGCCTGGAGTACCCGGAACTCGACCTGATCCAAGTCCAGCAGCGGCTCTATCCCAAGCACGACGTGGCCGCCGCCCTGCTGGGCTACGTGGGCGAAGTTACGGAGGAGATGATCGCCAAACCCGGCTCGTCCTACAGGCCCGGCGACGTGGTGGGCAAGTTCGGCATCGAGGGCGAATACAACCAGGTTCTCTCTGGCCGCGATGGCATGCGGCGCGTGGTGGTGAACAGCCGCGGGCAGGAAATGGGCTCGCTCACGACCATCAACGCGCTTCCGGGAAACGATCTGCGCCTCACCCTCGACCTGGACCTGCAGATGGCAGCGGAGGTTTCACTCGGCGATCGCGCGGGCGCCGTGGTGGCGCTCAACCCGCGCACGGGTGAAGTCCTGGCCATGGTCAGCCACCCCTCGTTCGACCCCAACGACTTTGCCAAGCGTATCGACCCGACAGAATGGAACCGCCTCACCAACGATCCCCTGAAGCCGCTCATGAACAAGGCCATCCAGGCGCAGCTTGCGCCGGGTTCGGTGTTCAAGGTGGTCACGGCCACCGCGGCGCTGGAGACGGGTACCATCAAGCCCGATTTCACCCTGCACTGTGCGGGGGCAGTCACGATCTATGATCACCTCTACCACGACTGGGTGTGGGAGAAGCATCGCGGCCACGGCACCGTTGACCTCCACCGGGCCATTCGCGAGTCTTGTGACGTGTACTTCTACACTTTGGGGAAGATGCTGGGGATCGAGAAGCTCGACTACTTCGCCAACCGGCTCGGTCTCGGCGAGCGCACGGGAATCGACCTGCCTGCGGAGGGGTCGGGGCTGATGCCCTCTCCCGGCTGGGTGCAAAGGGCTTTCAAGCGTAAGTGGTGGGCGGGCGAGACGATTTCCGTGGCCATTGGCCAAGGCGCTGTCTCCGTCACGCCCCTCCAGTTGGCCTATATGATTGGGGGGATCGCCTCGGGCGGGTTCTTCCCCCGGCCCCATTTGGCGTTCAGGGACCAGTTGCGGGTCCTGGGCGTCGATCCACCGGACAAACCCGGCCGCGACCTCCCCCTCAGCGACGAGACCGTGGCGGCGCTGAAGTCGGGCATGTGGGGCGTGGTGAACGAAGGCGGCGGGACCGGCACCGCCGCGCGCTGCCCGGGAATCGAGATCGCCGGCAAGACCGGCACCGCACAGGTGGTGAGCTCGGAGCTGCAGGAGTTCGCGAAGAAGTCGGAGTTCAATACCAACGCTTGGTTCGTGGGCTATGCGCCGCCGGATAAGCCGGAGATCGTGGTCGCAGCCCTGGTGATGCAAGGCGGGCACTCGGCCGTGGCAGTGCCCATTGCGCGCGACGTCATCAAAGCCTATTTTGACAAGAAGCTTGGCCCCAAACCTCCCGCACACCAGATGGAGACCCAGGTGCGGGTGCTTAGCCAGTTACGACCGAACCCCGCACTGCAACAGCCCACCCCGGCAGCGGGGCGATAAGAAAAGGGTCGAGAATTGCGCAAACTCTTCCGATTGAACGACGTTGACTGGTTCCTACTGGCACTAGCGCTGCTGATCGCCGCCATTGGTGTCGTGGAGATCTATAGCACAACCATCCACTCCCCCCTGGCGGGACAGTACAAGAAGCAAATCTATTGGATTATTCTAAGCTGTATCTTGGCCTTAGCCGCAAGCCGGCTTAACTACCGGCTGGTTTTGGAGCAAACGCCCTGGCTTTACATTGCTTCTGTCGTGGCTCTGGCGGGGCTTTTGATTGCGGGTCACTCGATTGCCGGCACGCGCCGGTGGCTGCAACTGGGTGGCATGAGTTTCCAAGTGTCAGAAATCGCTAAGTTGATTATAATACTAGTGGTGGCTGCCTACTTCGCCGACCGGCGGACGAAGGCCGTCACTTGGGGGGACTTGGTAAAGCTAGGAATTCTGGCCGGATTACCGGCAGCCTTAGTGGCCCTGGAGCCCGATTTGGGCACAGCATTGACATTCCTTCCGATCGTCATCGCGGGCGTGCTCTTTGCCGGAATTCGCTGGCAGCACATCGTGGTACTGTGCCTGGCCGGAATCCTCGCCTTGCCTGTGGGCTGGCACTTCCTTAGACCCTACCAACGCGAGAGGCTGGTGACTTTCCTGCATCCTTCGCAGAACACTCAAGGCTCCAGCTACCAAGTGACCCAAACCAAGATTGCCATCGGCTCAGGTGGTTTTTGGGGAAAGGGCATGGGCAACGGAACCCAGAGTCGGCTGGGGTTTATTCCTGTATCGCACGCCGATTCCATTTTCGCCGCCTTCGCTGAGGAACAGGGATTTCTCGGCACACTGTTTGTCCTGCTGCTATATTTTGCTCTGCTCCTGCGTTTGCTCGACGGAGCGCAAATGGCGGCCGACCGTGCGGGAGCTTTCCTGCTGGTGGGTCTGGCTTCCGTTTTGTTCTTCCAGATTGTCATCAACACCGGGATGCTGATCGGGGTGTTCCCGATCACTGGCATCCCCTTGCCGCTCATGAGTCAGGGCGGCTCGTCCTTGCTCTTCACGTTCCTGGGCCTGGGGCTGGCGATGAGCGTGAGGGCGAGGCGATATGTAAACTGAAAGCAGCCCCTACGCTGCTGGGCGAGGAATCGCGCTTCCTTGTCGGGTAGCACAGATAGGTGAGTGATTCGTCGTCCGCGATGTGCCGCGGATCGGGGACGGGGTGGGTCCGGAGGATTTCGCGCCCGCGGGTGCGGCCTTAAAACCACCTGAGATCGATTTCATCCGGTCGAGGTCTTTGTGGTCCGTCGCTTCGCGACGCCCGGCCGGTCCAGGAACGCCGCAGGTTGATCCCCGCTTGGAGGGTTGATTCCCGGGCGTTCCGGAAGAAGGAGTTTCCATGACCAAGGAGATGTACATTTCCTCGTCTCCTCACGAGACGAAGGTTGCCGTGTTGGAGGACGACCAACTGGTCGAGGTTTATTTCGAACGGGACACTGATGTCGGCTTGGTCGGCGGCATTTACAAGGGCCGCGTCAGCCGTGTGCTCCCCGGCATGCAGTCCGCGTTTGTGAACATCGGCCTCGAGCGCGACGCCTTCCTCTATGTTTCCGACTTCTTTTACGAGGACCAAGAAGAGTACGACAAGGTCTTCGAGGAAGCCGAAGCGCGTGCCTCCAAGTTCACGTCGCAGCAGGGCGAAGCCGCCCAGGCGGAGGCGGCGAGCGCCCCCGCCGTAACGGAAGCTCCACCGGCCGCCGTCGTTGAAGCTGCCCCGCCGCCCGTCGCGCCTCCGCCCGATGAGGCCCCTGCCGCAGCTACCGCACACCCTGCACCTCCCGCTGCCGCGGACGAATCCCGCGGGCGACGTGACTTTGATCAGCGGCGCGGCCGCCGCCGGCGCCATCGGGGGCGGCCGGGCCTCGGCGAGAATCGTCACGCCGACCGCAAGTTCACCCCGCGCCCGGAAACCCCCGAGCCGCCGCACTCCTTCGAGGTTCTGCCCGGCGAGTCCTTGGCTAAGTACCGTCATGCTGCCCCCCCAGCGTCCGCGGGAATTGAAACCCAAGTGCCGGAGGGCGCGCCACCGGAGGAATTCGCCGCAGGAGCCGGCGAGCCCCTGGAAGGCGAGGGCTCTTTGGCCGAGGCCGTCAAATCGTACGGGGAAGCGCCAGCAGCGGCTCTGACCGAGCCCGTCCCAGGAGCCCTCGCGGAGGGCGAACCGGCTTACGCAGCCGGACCTTTGCCGGAACCGCTCTCTGCCCCAGCCACCGCGCAGGTGTTCGAGCCCACCGTAGGGTTCGCTCCCGGCGTGGTCGATTCCCTGATTGCTCCACCGCCGGCGAGAAGCGCCCGCGTCGAGGTTCCGGACGAGACCACTTCAGCAGGGATCGCGTACCCCGAAGTGCCCCAGGAGGAGCCCGCGCCTGTGACGCAGGCCCCGCTGGAGCCCACCGTGCATTTGCTGGAGCCGCAGTATACGGGCGAATTTACTCCGCCTTACTCCCCGGTTGGAGACGCAGAGCGAGCGGGAACGGCGGAGGTGGTTTACGAGCAAGCCGCCCCCGAAGCCGAGCCGTACGCCGCGGAGATTGGTGCGGTCGAGGGCGAGGCAGGGGGGTACGAGGTTTCGGAAGGCGCCGAGGAAGTGGCGGAAGCCGGAGCCGAGGGCGAAGTGCCCACGGGGGCTGCGCCCAGCGCCGTGACCGCAGAGCAACCTGTTCCCCAGGAAGCCACGCCCGGCGCGCCCTCCACACGCGAAGCTCGTGGCGCACCGGGTGACCGCACCTACACTCTCCGCGAGCCCCACGAGCGGCCGCGTTTTGCCCCGCGCCACCGGCGCGGCCGTCGCGGCACGGGCGGCCCACGCCGCCAAGAGAGCCGCCGCGAGCCTTCGCGTCCAGGCAACCATCAGCCCGTGCAGATTTCCGAAGTGCTCAAGGAAGGCCAAGAAATCCTAGTCCAGATCGCCAAGGAGCCGCTAGGCACCAAGGGCGCCCGCATCACTTCGCACGTCGCCCTGCCGGGACGCTACCTCGTCTACATGCCCACCATCGTCCACATTGGCGTCTCGCGCAAGATCGCTTCGGAAGAGGAGCGCCTGCGACTGCGCAACATCATCTTGGAGAACCGGGGCTCGCTCACGGGCGGCTTCATCGTGCGTACCGCCGGGCAAGGCCGCTCCGAAGAAGAGTTCAAGGCTGACCTGAAGTTCCTGTCCACGCTCTGGAACGAGATCCGGACCAAGGCGGACCGCCTGAAGGCGCCGGCGCTCATCCACCGCGATCTCGACCTCGTGCAGCGCCTGCTGCGCGACCTGCTGACGCCGGATTTCAAGTGCGTGCGCGTGGACAGCGAGATCGACTACGAGCGCGTGCTCGATTTCGTGAACCGCTGCCAGCCCGTGCTGATCGGCAAAGTCAAGCTCTACACCCGCGACACACCGCTGTTCGAAGAGTTCGGTATCCAGCAAGAACTGGAGAAGGCGCTCAAGCCCAAGGTCTGGCTCAAGTCCGGCGGCTACATCGTCCTCAATCAGACCGAGGCGCTGGTGGCCGTGGACGTCAACACCGGCAAATACGTTGGGAAAACCAATCGACTGGAAGACACCATCGTCAAGACCAATATCGACGCGGTCAACGAGATCGTGCGCCAAGTGCGTTTGCGCGACCTGGGCGGCATCATCGTCATTGACTTTATCGATATGGACGAGCGCAAGAATCGCGCCAAGGTCGTGCAGGCCCTGGAAGAGGCCCTGCGCGCCGACCGCGCGCCCACCAAAGTCATCTCGTTCCACGATTTTGGCCTGGTGGCTGTCACCCGCAAGCGCGTCAAACAATCGCTCGAACGCACGCTCTGCGAGCCCTGCGACTACTGCACCGGCTCCGGCTGGGTCAAGTCCGTCAACACCGTCTGCAACGAAATCCTGGCGGAAGCGCGCAAGATGACCAAGCAGATCGACGGCAACGTCATCACCTTACGCGTCAACCCGGAAGTCGCCAAGGCGCTGAAGTCGCGCGAGGGGGAGCTCGTCTCCGAGCTCGAATCCCTCACCAAGAAAGACGTCATCATCAAGAGCGATCCCACCGTCCACCAGGAACGGTTCGAGATTTTCTAGCGGGACGCTGCCGCGCGGACGAGAGACAGCCGTAAGCAGTAGGCGCCGGGCACCATCGACGGCGTGGGGATCTGCAAGTGAAAGGATTGAATTGCGCTTGCTGGTGGCCACCTGCACGGAAACAGCGGGGGATTCGGGAAAAAGGATTCGTTCTGACCAGTACAGATTCCCCCAGCCGGCCTCGGTCTGACAAGGTCAGTTGACCTCCCCTCTTGAACGTCGAGGCAGTCTGCAGACCTTTCTTGCGAACTCCGAAAAACCAGCCATGCCCCGGTTCAATCCCGCCCTTTTAGTAATCAGAGGTCTCTGGTAGGTTTGGTTCAGGGAGCTGTCCCTCCACACAATCCACCGGTGGAGGGACAGCTCAGTTGTCTAGTGAAGCAAGTTCAGAGTATTGCTTCCGTCATCGACGAAAACCACGCCCAGGTTCGGGTCGAACGCTAGACCAAACAAAGTTCCGGCACCTGGAGGCGTACCCGTGTTGTCGATCAGTTTTGTCGCAATCTGCTTGCCGTGAGGACCTATCTCGATGATGTTCCCATCGCTACCATTGACCGTTAAGATGTGACCGACGTGGGTGACGATGAGCCCGAGCGGATCGTTCAGTGCTCCGCCCGAGGAAAACGTAAAGCCGACACCCCCGGACGTCGTGCGGGTGAGCGCGTGGGGAATCACGGCAATCCGATTGTTCAGGCTATCCGCAACATAAAGCGCTCGTGCGTCTTCCCGGCGCCAATCCTCGCAATCGTCCCCGTCCCTTCCATCGCATCCAGGGCTCAGTCCGACCCCGGTGGGTCCGATGACCAATGCGGCAGGGTCGGTGCGCTCCGGGAAACCTGCTGCGACCACGGTCATCGATTCAATCCAGGGTTTCGTCTGGGAAGGGATCCTGAGGTTCATCCGGACCACCGTTCCATAATTCACCACGCTGCCGCCCGCTTCTACCGTTCCGTTCAGCACGTTGGTGAAGAAGATTTTGGCTCCGTAGTCGTCCTCAGTCGCCGTCATATCCCAGGGGCCGCGGATGAGCGAACCAAAAAACGTCTCCACGGGAGTCCCTGTGCTGTCGAGCACAATCAGGCAACCGGCCCCGATCGTTGCTGAGCTCCCATCCGTGGTGGGAAGGCTGCCTACGATTACCCAGCCCGAGCGCAAGACCACCAGCGCCGTGCTCAGCCCGACCCCGCCCGGGCACGCCCCCGGCAGATTGTTTGGGTCGATCTGCGCGAACAGGCTCGTGCCGCCCTCCGGCCCGACATCGACAATGGTCGTGCCGGTGCCCTGCAAATTCGTGAAGGCGTTGAAGTTGCTGATCAGAAAGTGGCCAGCTACCAGATTGCCAACCGTGCGCTTCACTTCAGCCACCCCGTAGGGGTTTATGTCACCGTTGGCTGGCACGGTTGAGGCCAGCGTACTTACTGTACTGAGTTGGTTCAGGATTGAGGTTGCATCCTTCGCGAGTCCTCGGGTGCACGTCAGGCCGAGGACAGCGACGATGGCGGCCCCTGCCACAAAAAGCTTTCGGTTCTTCATAGTATCCTCCTCATAGAAGGTGAAGTCATTTCATGCCACCTAGGGTTGTGCCCAGCAAACACCGTTCTGCCATCGCGTTCAGGTCGTGGCAGGTTCGTCCGCGTCACGCTGCGGACCTTGCCACGAGCCGACGATGCTCGACCCTCATGCCCCGGCGGAGGGTCGAAGTTTTCGTCAATCTCCCGGTAGCTTGGCGGCCGTATAATTCGGCCGGTTGCCATCCTGGGGGAAACCAGATTTTCGCCTTGAGCCTGAGCAACCGCAGCAGGAATAGGTTTCGGGACGCCGGCAGCGGAGTTTAACTCCCATCCTCTTCGCGTGACTGAGGACGTTGCCCCCGCTAGGAGCCCCCGAGGAGACTACCACGCTCCATGCGCAGTGGTACTCCTCTCCCTTTTACCGAGGAGGCAGAACTTCAGCCCTGAGTGGAGTCTCCCCCTCTTACCGATCATATGCACTTTCGACGGTTCCGAACCCTGAACCCCGCAATCCTAGCACGTTTTGGGAAAAAAGGACAAATTATCCGGGTCGGCTTTGTGCCGGCTCGGGTGCATCGCTGAAAGCTGACGTGGCTTCGCCTCAGACCGGCCAAGGCGGTGGTTCAGCGGAAGGACGGGGCTGAAGAATCTGGGTGAAGAGTGGCTTTCGGGCGCTGGAAGAGGCCCTGGTCGCCGTCCTGTGCAACCTCCACCACGCCCTCTACGGCAGGTTCAAATCCCGCCAGCCCTTCGACGGCTCCAAACTCTATCGGCTGCCGGAAGAACCCTCGCTCCTGCAGCCGACTTTTTCCACAACGGAGGCCGCATGAAACCTCAAAAGAGAAAAGGTTCCTGCACCTCCAAAAGAGAAATCTCTCTTGAAATTCAGGGGAGAATCTACCCGCTCAGGGTTCCCCCTTCGCGCGCTCGATGGCATCCCTAACGTTCTCCGGTTGGTTTCCTACGTAAAACTTATACTGCTTGCCGCTCACCCAAAGGTAAAGCAGAGGCATGCCCAACACCTTGCTCACCTTCAGGCCTGTAGCCTCCGAGAGGGGTGCATCAAACTCGTGGGCCCTGTCTTTCTCGTTTTGATACTTGATTCGTCCATTGGCGATAAGGAGGTAACCCGCCCTGCGCTTCTCATCCATCCAGCCCTGCTCGATCATGACTGGGAAGCGAAGCCCCGTTGAAGGTTCCGATGACGCTTCCGCCCTGTGCCCAACCTCTACCGGCCTAGATTGCGGTCGTGGTGAACCGAGATCCGCCAGCAACGCCTCGACCCGGCTTTCCTGTCCTGGAACTACTGAGATGCTCCGCCGATGCTCCTGCCTCCCGCTCGCAGAAATCCGCAGTTCGTGAGAGCCCGGAGCCGCCTCCGGGATCACCAGTTGGCCGGCGCCGTCGGCGGCTCCCCGGTGTGCGCCGTCGATGAACACGTCTGCCCCCGGCGAGGTCTGGATAACGATCTTTCCCGGCAGGTCCTCCAGCCGGGCCTCGATTTGGGTTGCTTGCCGTCCAGCGAGCATGATGCTCTGCTCGAAGTCTTTCTTGCCGTTCAGTGCGACTTTCAGTGCGTGGGCGCCGAGCTTGGCTGTCATCGTCAGTTCGCCTTGTGCGTTGGCCCGGCCCTGGAGCTCTCCATCCAAAAACACTTCGGCATTGGGCGAGGTTTCTACCACCAATTGCGCCGTGGCCGCCGCGCTCGCCTCACGCACCGCGGCAATCAGCGTGTCGTCCGCGCCCGCCAGGCGCAGGGTCGCGAGATATCTCTCGTCGGCGAGGAAGTCGATGCCGTGCTGCTTCACCAGCGTCGCCGCACGCTCGCTGGGCACACCGCCCGCCACCAGTTGCAGTACCTGCTCCTTGGTCAGCGGCTTGGGCCTGGCGGCGCGCAAGGCTTGAATGACCGTGTCCTTTGCGCCCGCCTGGCGCAGGGCTTGGAGGTAATCCTCGCTCAAATCGAAGTCGATGCCATGCTCCCGGATGAGCTTGACCAACTCGGGAGTCTCCATCCCCGCCTTCACCAAGTCCATGACTTGATCCTTCCCGAGTGGCACGTTGGGTTGCTGCGGGCCAGCAGGCTGTGCGATGACGGCCAGAAACATAATCAAGATGAGGAAGCGGAATTTCATAAGGCGCCTGGGGCTGTTCGGGTGATCGGATCATCGGCTCATCAGGTGATCGGGCCATCGGGTCACCAGAGAGCGACGGGTCGAGTGAGCGTGCCGTCAGGAAGTCCTTCGACCGGATTCATTCTACTCTCGTTGGTTTTCAGCGCGGCAACGAAAACGGCCGCAAGCTCGTTGGCCTCCTCCTGCTCACTACGCTGCGCCTAGCAAATCCCTCTTTTCCTCTGCGCGCGGCTGCGCCATAATGTCTTGCACTCGACAGAGAATTCAGCCGGGCACGGAGGTTCACATTGCTACCCGCCCCTGGGTTTCTAAGGCTCGTTGACGACGCCAGGTCACGCATTCGGCAAACCAGCGCTCAGGAAGTCAAGAGGCGGCTCGACGCAAAGGAGCGGTTCACGCTGATTGACGTCCGCGAAGAGAACGAATGGGCGAAGGACCACCTACCCGGCGCCGTTCACATGTGCAAGGGCATCATCGAGCGCGACATTGAGAACGCTGTGCCGATCAAGGGCACGCCGATCGTGCTCTACTGCGGCGCCGGGTTCCGCTCTCCCTTGGCGGCAGACAATCTGCAGAAAATGGGCTACACCGAAGTTCTCTGCATGGAGGGCGGCTGGCGGGGTTGGCTGGATGCTGGCTACCCCACCGAGAAGGACGAGCCGCGGGCTGCTGCGGCGGGCGGCAACAGCGGGGTTTAGACCAGATTTCTCACCACACGATGCCTTTTTCCCGGCGGTCGGAAGGGCGGGGCTTCAGCCCCGCCGGAATCGCGGGTTCCCAGCATCTGGTCGTCTCGCGCCCCGCGCAACTCCTTCCGACAAACCGCGCCGGGCGCGAGACGAAGAAACAATTACAGGCGTCGTGTAACGGCGGGGCTGAAGCCCCGCCCTCCCTCGTCCGTGGTAAGAAATTCGGGCTGGACCCTGCGCGCTTCTCTCCTCCGGCCCGCAGGCTGCGCGCGGCGGCGCTCGCCAGGCTATTTGCTGAAGATTTTGTGCAGGTGTCCCATGGGCCGGTCGACATTAAAATAGAGGGTCACTTTCAGGTGAGTCTCGGGATCGACGGCCTCCAGCCGGTCATAGTCGTGGCCGTTCTCCCCCATCAAGCTCTGTGAGCCGGGCTGCAGTCCCAGTACCTTAAGGATGACGTACTCCTCTGAGGTCGCGATGACCTCAAACGCGGTCTTCTGGCTTTTTCCGTCACCGGTGCTGAGGATCGACTTGATGAGGTTGCGCGCGATGTTCTGGTGAAACTGCGCGTGCTCCGCGTCATGCATTTCGCGGTAAGCAAGGAAGGACATGTGGTGGGCGTCGATATCGACGTAATTCTTGTCGAGGATCTTCTGCGCGTGCGCGAGGGCTTCCGCGTAGTCCTTGCGATTGAAGGCCTCGAACATCTTCGTTGACTCGTCGGAATCCTCGATGCTGGAATATTCCGGCGAATCGGCGTAAGCATGCCGCAACTCCAGAAAATCCACCGAGGTGTCGCCCTTCTTTACCCGCTCCAGGAGGTTCTTGTACCGGTCGGCTGAGACCTCCTGCGGCGGCACAGCCGGCAGGAGCGTCGCCGCCAGCCCCGTTCCAACTTGATCCGTACGACCCGCACCAAACAGAAGCTGAATGGCTGGGGGGCGCAGCAAATGGGCTTCAGTCAGGATAAGTTGGAACGGTGCCAGCAGGAATGCCGTCACGAGGAGAATGGCAGCAATTCCGAAGCATCTCAGCAGCGTCCTCATAAAAGGGCTCCTAATCTGAATTTCTCACCACGGGTGGCGGAGGGCCTGGGATCGAAAGGTTAAGCGTCCTGTTCCCATGTCCGCGTTTCAACCTTCAACTTTCGACTTTTGACCTGTTTCCCCCTGCGCTGTCACCTGTCACCTATGACCTGTCCCCTGTCTTTCCGCCCGCTCCTTGATGCCGAGAAGCATCTTGCGCTCCATGATAAAGCTCACGGGCTCCATAATGCGGCCATTCATAAGCCGGTTGAAGGCGCTGGGGTTGTAATCGCTGCGAAAGCGCTCGATCAAGCGCGTCGAATGTTCGTCAATCGGTTGGAGGTAAAACCCCCACAGCACGTTGAGATAGTCGCCCGGCTTCATGACGGGCGGGCCTGAACCCACGCGCGTGTCGCCATGCAACACCAGCGCGCGATTCGGCTCCACAATGACCGCCGGCATGGGCGGCATCTTTGGATGCAGCCGTATGCCGTCGCCAGGTTTCAGGGTTTGGAATTGCGGCAGAATCCGGTCGGCGTTGTGGATGTCGCACCCGAACAGGTTCTCAAGCCTGTCGTAGGAATAGAAGCCCGCTTTGCCTTGCCCCATCTGGACGAGCCACGGCCACACTTCTTCCGCGGAAGCGCGAATGGTAATGGCGTGCGTAGCGGCAAGCTTGGGGTTCGGCACCAGGTCGTCACCTGGGAGCGTGGCGCGAACTTCCGCCGGCGTCGCGCCCCACTTCAGGTGCCAGGGCCGGATATAGTGTGGATAAATCAGCAGGGCGACCGCCCCGATTACGACCAGTCAAATCACGGTTTGCTTGATAGCAACCCTTACCCAGCGTCGTGCCATGAGTTTCTTCTCCCCTCCGCACGTGAGTAAAATTCCACGTCGCCTACGTACCGCAGCAATCCAGAAGCCTCATCTGATGGTAAACTACGTTGCCGCCGGACAATTTTCAGGAGGAATCATGGACAAGCGGGAATTGTCCTCAGAGAAATTCAGCCGTCGCTCATTCCTGAACTGCAGCGCCAGGGCGCTTGGCGCGGCCAGTGTCGCCAGCGCGGCGGTTTCCTACAGCCGCATTCTCGGCGCCAATGACCGCATTTCCCTCGGACACATTGGCATCGGCAATCGCGGCAGCGAGCTCGATGATATCGTCGCGCAGCTCAAAGACAAGCACAACGTGGAGATGACGGCCGTCTGTGACCTCTGGAAGGTCAACCGCGAGAAGGCCGCGGCTCGTGCGGAGAAGACTTACGGCCGCGCCCCGCGCAGTTTCCAGTATCTCGAAGACCTGCTGGCGCTCAAGGACGTTGATGCCGTCCTGATTTCCACGCCCGAGCACTCACACTCCCCGGTGCTGAAGCTCACCGCCGAATCCGGCAAAGACGCCTACGTCGAAAAACCCATGGGGAACGTCTTGGAAGAAGCCAAAGCCGCGCGCGACGCGGTGCTCGCGCGCAAGCTGATCGTGCAAGTGGGGACGCAGCATCGCAGCGAACTTTACCCACGCGCCGCGCACGACCTGGTGCGGAAGGGCGTGCTGGGCGAGGTCAGCAAGGTCGAAATCGAGTGGAACTTTCACGGACCGCGCTGGCGGGGCCGCCCGGAAGTGAAACTGATTCGCGAAGAGGACACCGACTGGCGCGCCTGGCTCGCGACCAAACCCTACCAGCCCTTCGATCCGCAACTCTATTTCGAGTTCCGCTTGTACAAGGATTTCTCCAGCGGCATCCCTGACCAGTGGATGAGCCACGGCATCGACCTGGTGCACTGGTTTATGGACGATCCCTTCCCGAAGTCGGCCCTCGCGCACGGGGGCATCTTCGCCTGGCACGACGGCCGCCAGAATCCTGACACCTTCGTCGCTTTGTGCGAATATCCCCAAGGCTTCCTGGTGAGCTATTCGACCAGCTTCGGCAACGACGCGCCCAGCTTCACGCGTTACATGGGCAAGCAGGCCACGCTATTTAACTTCGGCGGTGAAGGCAGCCCACGCTACCAGCTCGTGGAAGAGAAGGGCACCCACGAAGACAACCCCGCGATCGACGCGCAGCGCAAAGCGGAATACATCCAGTTGCCGGGCGATAAGGGCCTGCCGCCCATGGGCATGGGCGATGACGACCTTCACCACATGGCCAACTGGTTCGAGTGCGTGCGCAGCCGCCAGCAGCCTCACGCTACGGTGCTCAACGGCTTCAGCCACTCCGTAGCCTGCATCATGGCCGCGCACTCGTACTGGCAGGGCAAGAAGCTTTACTGGGACGCGAAGAACGAGCAGATCCTCGACCACGCGCCGGAGGGGTAGGGGCAGGCGGGCAGGCCACGGAGGGCAACCCATCGTCCAAACAATTACATTGTGACATAGGGTCCTGAGTCAGAAGTTCGCTGACCAAGTCTTCCCGTTGCGGGCGCCCGCTCCGCGGGCTGAGTTCATCAACGAACTCCTGACGCAGGACCCTAGGGCTCGAACCGTGAACACCCTCGAACTCACTCTGTTGATCTGGCTGGGCTCGCTGCTGGCGGGCTTCCTGGGATCGCTGACCGGACTGGGCGGCGGCATTGTCATCACGCCACTTCTCACGCTGGCGTTCGGAGTCGATATCCGTTATGCGATCGGCGCCACCCTGGTTTCCGTCATCGCCACTTCCTCCGGGGCGGCGGCCGCCTATGTCAAAGAGGGTTTCACCAACATCCGCATCGGGATGTTCCTGGAAATCGCCACCACTGTGGGGGCAGTCGTGGGAGCCTCCATTGCCGCTCGTCTGCCCGCCTCCTCGATCGCCGTCATCTTCGGGATCGTTCTGCTTTACTCCGCGTACATGGCCAGCCGACCGAGTCCCCCGAGGGTTGCGGACGACCACCGCAACCGCCTGGCAACGCTACTGAAATTCGATTCCGAGTATCCCACGACGACTGGCCTTCAGAGCTACCACGTGCGGGGGGTTCCCACGGGGTTCAGCCTGATGTTCGTAGCTGGAACTCTCTCCGGCCTCCTCGGCATTGGCTCCGGAGCGCTGAAGGTGATCGCCATGGACCAGGCGATGCGCGTCCCCTTCAAGGTTTCCACGACGACCAGCAACTTCATGATCGGCGTCACGGCCGCCGCCAGCGCAGGAGTCTATCTCCAGCGGGGTTACATCGATCCCGGCCTGGCGATGCCCGTCATGCTGGGAGTTCTGCTGGGCTCGCTGCTCGGCGCACGAGTCTTGGCCAGGACCCGGACGGCTTCGCTGCGGCTGGTTTTCGGCCTGGTCGTAGCCATCATGGCCGTGGAGATGATCTATCACGGTTTGACAGGAAAAATCTGAGATGAACAAACCTGCAACTCGCTGGACGGATCAACGAGTCGAGACCATCATCGGCAACCTGCTGCGCGCCGGTGTTTTGCTGGCCGCTGCGGTGGTCGCGCTGGGAGGGGTTATCTTCCTCGTCCGCCACGGTTGCACCATGCCTCAATATGCCAGGTTCGTGGGAGAACCCTTCGAACTGCGCACCGTTTCAGGAATAGTCCGGCGCGCCGCCTCCTTTCGCGGCCGCAACATCATTCAACTGGGCCTGCTGCTTTTGATCGCCACACCCGTGGCCCGCGTGGCCTTTTCGGTGGTGGCCTTCGCGCTGGAGCGCGACCGCCTTTACGTCGGCGTGACACTCATCGTCCTGGCTGTCTTGCTCTTCAGCCTCGCCGGCGGGCATGTGTGATCGCAGCGAGACAGCCCCCCGGCGGCATTCTTCATGCCAGCGAAATGCCGAAGCAACGGCCGTTGCCGGCAACGACTCACCAGCGCTGGTGCACGAGTTTGCGAATGTGAGTGTCGTAGACTTCCCGCACCTTCGCCATCTGCGCATCGGTCAGCCGCGGAAGGTCGGCCGCGCGCACGTTCTCTTCCGCCTGCGAGGGCCGCTTGGCCCCGGGAATGGCGCAGGTCACGGCGTCAAACATCAGAATCCAGCGCAGGGCGAGCTGCGCCAAGGTGGCGCCGGGCGGAGCGAGCGCGCGCAATTCTTCCACGGCCGCGAGCCCGGTTTCGAAATCCACACCCGAAAAAGTCTCGCCCACGTCGAACAACTCGCCGTGGCGATTAGAGTTGCGGTGGTCGTCCGCCGCGAACGTCGATTGCCGCGTCATCTTGCCGGCCAGCAGCCCGCTCGCCAGCGGCACGCGCGCCAGGATTCCCACCCGCCGCCGCTGCGCTTCCGGGAAGAACAAATCCGCGGGCCGCTGGCGGAACATGTTGAAAATGATTTGAATGGTCTGAACGCCGGGAAACTCGATGGCCTTGAGCGCTTCTCCCACTTTCTCTACGCTCACACCGTAGTAACGGATCTTGCCTGCCTTCGCGAGGTCGTCGAGCGCGCCGAAAACCTCCGGGCGGTAATAAACCTCGACCGGCGGGCAGTGGAGTTGCACCAAGTCAAGGCAATCCGTCTCCAGGTTCCGCAGACTGTCTTCGACGAACTCGGTCAGGTTCGCCGCGTTGTAGCCGTCCGCCGTGTGCGGCGAAAGCCGCCGGCCCGCCTTCGTGGCCACGTAAATCGTCTCGCGCCGCTCTTTTTTCAGGCGCGCAATCAGCCGCTCGCTGCGGCCCATGCCGTAAACGTCGGCGGTGTCAATGAAGTTCACACCCAGATCGATGGCGCGGTGCAACGCGGCCAGCGATTCGTTGTCATCGACCTTTCCCCACATCGAGCCGATGGCCCAGGCGCCGAAACTGATTTCCGAAACCTTCCAACCCGTACGACCCAGTTCGCGATAACGCATGTGACGAAACCTCCGTGGTGGGCAGGGACGCCTTCGCGGCCGCATCCGTGCGCGGGTATTCCACTGTCATTTCCTTTTCTTTTGTGCAGTCCATTTGCCGGATATTTCCACAAACTCATTGCCGCATTTCATTGAAAAGGGGGCTTTGTAAGTCCCTTCAACAGAGTCCTCTGACACAAACCGACCAGTTCCCTTGCTTCCTTGACCTGCTGTGAAATCGAAGTTGTTGTCCGCCTGAATCATAACCGGCTGTGTGAGTGCGGCGCTCATTCCCCCAGTGCCCTCGGTGCATTCGGGGGTGACCTTCAGACTGCTTATTTCACGTGAGTTCTCAGGGACAGAAAGAGCTATCGTGAACCGAATTCCTTTCCAGCTACTGCTTCCTTCCCAATCGCCGGCTACATTTAGCAGGGCGCTGCTCGAAACTTTGGGAGGAGGAGAAACATCCAGGCTGACCGGCAGCTGTACAACCTTCCCATCCAGGAGAGTTACAGTTCCTTTCCCCTTTTGATAGACATAGCCATTCTCTTTCTCCACTTTGAATTGCAGGGGCTCATCCTTGCTGCTATCAATGACGGCTATAGCTCCCTTTATATTCTCATGCCGACCTATCCAGGTATGCTTCGCCCCGTTGCACCATAAATATGGTTGTCCATTGGAAATCTCCACCATCCCCCCCACTTGGTACCCCTTGCTGTCCGACGTGTATATTTGAGCATCGGTATGGCAGGGGTCTGGGCCTGACGCTTGCAACAGCCGCTCGTCTTTGATGGAGAATGGCTCTTGGGCTTCTGGGGACGGCGATGTTTGCTTCTCTTCTGATCGAACTTGAGAACCTGCCAACACCGCCAGGCAGAGCCAAGCCCAAACCACAAACAGGGGCTTCCTTGTCATGTTATCCTCCTGATCTGGAATTTCCATTTTGACCTTCCAGCGGCTCCGAATATACACCCATCCGTCTCCCAGCGAATCCTTTCATTTCCTGTTTCGTGCCCGGATTGTCCCAGCGGCTCCCAGCGACCCTTCCGGGGTCCTGAAAACACGCTACCACGGCTTCTGGCAGTGTTTTTTCAGTCACCGCTGCGTGCCGCCATGCCAACTGGAAACCTTGCCCAGATTCTTTCTTGCCCTGGCTATCGTACAGGCCCGGGGTTCGTCTAAGGAAATGATTACAGCCCGCGGCCGGCCCCGGCGGCGGGAGTTTGAGGGGCGGCGGAGTTTTCCACAAGGGATGGATTTGGGTTTGGCGGCGGAAAGAACGAATTCTGAAACTCGGCGGCCCCTCAAAGCGTATTCATCTTCAGAGACACTGGTTCCGGGCGAAAGGAGAGAACCATGATCGTCAAAATGAGCGGTCCAGTTCGAATTGACAATCTCCGGCATTATCCGGTTGAGATGGCTGAAAGACTGCGCAGCCTGCTGATGACCGGTGCGCTCGCCACCCCGGACCCACACCGCAAGGGCTTCTATGATCTCGAGGATGGCGACCGCAGGTTCTACATCCATCTGTGCCCGTCCGGAACCGTGCTCTGGCTCGCCACTTGGCGGAAGGAGGGCGCGCCCCATGCCGCCCTCCACGAAGCGCCCCTCGCCGAGGCAGTGCCCTGCTGCGGGTAAGGCAAGATTTGGCCGCGCAGCGAATTCCCGCACCTCCGGCCGCCCTTCGTTTCCGGCGCTGCTCTCCCTGACTATCTGATTTGTTTTGAACTGCATATCCGGATTATTTCGTTAACTAGCTTCTTTTCAACGACATATCCGTATCGACCTGTCGAATGTTTTCTCCATCCTTTGTTTTCATAAACATATCCGGATCGACCTGCATTTCTAACATCTTTTCCTCCCGGCGGCCCCGGCCGCAGCCCAAGCTGGAGAACTGCTTTGATTTCAATGACTCGATCTTCAGCGCAGGCCATGGAAGTTCCCGCTCTTGCTCGCTAACTATCTGTGTGTTCATCAACATATCCGGATTCCGGAGGGTTTTCGCTAGTTTCGCGCTCGCGGGCTTGGCGCTTAATCTTCATCACCAAGCTGTCGTAAGCCCTTCGGGGGCCGGGGGCGGTGCAAACTACGTTCCGTCCGAGCGCCTCGGGATTCTGCGCACAGACTTTATCTTAAGCTTAATTCGAGCCTCAATGTCAACAGAGAAATGTACCTTTTGAGGACCGGTAGGAAGGAACAATGGCAAGAAGGGGTCTAATTGTCTGAGACACACCCTGTGGCTAGCGATGAAAGGCCGGAGGTCACTTTTTCCTGTCGGATGGGACGTTAATCTGGTCCGGACGGTATGCGACGATTTCTGGCACGCCTCGCCATGCCCTGATCCTGCCCGAAACGCAGATGGTCTTGTTGCGAGAGGTACTCTCGGGCTCGGCGAACGTTGGACCGTCGTGGCCCCGAATGACTATCCCAGATTTCTCACCGCACGATGCCTTTTCCCGGCGGCCCGAAGGGCGGGGCCGAAGCCTCGCCCCCCAGTGCGAACGACAACGCTCTGTTCCGCAACCACGCACCACGCTCATCCGTCGGTAGTGGTGCAGTTTGAAAAACCTCCGGTATGGTAGTGGTGCGGTTTGAAAAACCCTCGGCAAAACGGGGTTTTAGCTTTTCGACCACGAGCCAGGCGATGCCCAGGACGGCCGGGAAGAGGATGCCGAAGACAAACCAGAGCAGCGCCGCATCCACGGCAGCGCCCGAGGGCACGGCATAAGGCGAGAGGAGAAGGGCGGCCACGCCTTCGCGCACGCCTACGCCGCTGAAGGAAAGCGGCAGGTCACCGGCCAGCACGATGTAGGGGTAAGTGGCGACGGCGGTGGTGAATCCCGTGGGGGAAAAGGCACGGAGGAGGAAGAAGAACGATGAAAGTTCCAGCCACATGGCGCCCAAGCCCATGATTGCATACCTCGGCATCTGGGCGGGCGGCAAGCCGGAGGCAACTTCGGCCAAGTGCCCGTGAAAACGCCGTGACCTCTGCGCCACCTTGGAGAG
>JAIQEZ010000167.1 GCA_020073545.1 Terriglobia bacterium
AGGCATCTCTGTTGCCAGACTTCCCTTCTGCTGAAACCTCGGATAAGTCCCTGTAAATCAATCTATTACCGGAGGGCGGGTTTGCGAGCCGGTGCGCGATCGTCAGGAAGAATTTACACTCGACCAAGTTAGAGTTGCTCTTGAGTGTCGCCTGGGCAGAACGGGCTCTGGACTTCGTTAGGTGGTCAGGGGACTAGCGCGGTCCCCCCGTCATGTGCTGCAATTCGTAGCTGCTGATTTCGCGCATGTTCTCCGAGGGGTGGCGCGGATTTTCGCCCTCGAAATGAATGTAGTCGTAGGGCGCTCCCTCGAAACGATCTCCCATGGTTGTGTCGCGCGTTCCCCAAGGGTCGGTCTCGTACACCTTTCCGCCCTCCAGGTCGGAGATCCAGTAACTGTTGCCGCGGCGGTAGTCATCCCATTTCGATTGGCTGTTGTCCTTGATGGCCTGGCGGCGCTCCCAAGCAGCCTGGTTATCGTCGATGGCCTGGTACAGGCTCTGCATGCTCTGTCGTGTCTGAGCCTGCAACTCGCGCAGATGTGCCAAGCCCCGCTCGATGTACGCTTTTGCGTAACGATCGTTGATGGAGAACGACGCGGCAATCTGTTCCAGCATCGGCAGGTGTCTCGCGAGGTCGTTAGGGGGCCCCCAGATTCCTGCCACGAGGCTGAACCATTGCCCCATGATGCTGGGTAGTGCGTTCATGACTTTGAAGCTACCGAGGCAGGAGGCCCCCTTCGGCGACACCCAGCTCAACTGGATGTCCGCCGCCTCACACCGGCGCCCAATCTGCTGGAGACACTGTGCCGCCATCTGCATGTCCGGTTCGGCATGGAGCACGCGGATGTCGTGGTTCCCGAACTTCTCGAAGATCCTGTAAACGAACTGCGCGGGCGGTGAATAGGATGAAAGGATGACATTGGGGGCAACCGGCACACCGTAGTTGCGGGGCGGCAGAACGTCAAAGGTGGTGAAAATAAATCCTGCTTCCCCACCTGGAGCCAAGGCGATCGCCTTTCCACCTTGCCCCTGGAAATTCCAATCAGGCGGAACGCTGATCGTTAGCGAACCATCCTGCGCACGACGGGGTACGAGTTGCACAGCAAGCGGCGCCGGAGACTGTCCCCTTCCCCCCGAGCCTTGGGATCTCAAAATGTGAATGTTCGTCAGGATGTCCAGCAGCAGCGGCCTCTGCGCGCGCAGGTCGGATGCCGGGGCGCGGTAACTGCGGATCGCAGCTTGGTTTGCGTCGGCATGGCAGAATAAGCGGCCCTTTACCGCCACCCGGTTCACCGTGTAGGCCACTGTGGCCACTGCGCAGGAGACAGCTTGGTCCTTGCAAGCCTGAACCTCGGATAAGGCCAGATCTGGGTAGCGGGATTTCAGCTTACGGCTCTCGGATGCCAGCAGCGTAAGCGAGTTGAAGCGGGTCTGGTGGTTATCCGCGAAGGAAACTTCCACGCGCGAAGTGCCTGCGGGATCGGCCACCGAAATTCGCAGGGCGCTGCCCGAATTCTCCGGGGTTACGATCCAGCCTTCGGGCTTGTAGACTAGAAAGGCCGGATTGGCGGATACGTATTTCTTGAGTCGAGACGTCGCGCCGGTCGCGGCGGCGACTGCCAACGATATCAGCAGCGCACATCCAATCAGAATGCGGAAACGTTTTGAGTAAGCCATGATGATCCTCGGGACAACCGGACTCCGTCAGCCGGAGTCCGGTTGGTTTCAGCATTCTACCCCGAACTGGTTCTCGTTTGACCAGCCCTCCGCGGTCCCGCCCTGCGAGACCGCCGCGACCAAGTATGGAGCAACGCTGCGGCCTCCCACGCGGGGACGCCACAACTCGCGCGATCAGAATACTCCAGCCGTTTCCGCCGGGGATGATGATGCGGCGACTTGTCGGCGCGGGTGAGGGGTCAATCGGTCTGCGCTCACTGCTTATACCCAGAGATGCAGCAACGTCCTATTTCGGACAACACGCCGACCGGAACATGCGAAATCGGAAGGTCGACACACGCCAAGCCACGGAAGGTCGGCGCTACATCCTCTGCGAAGGAGTCACACGGCGTGGGCCACGGACGTTCCCGTCAACGCTCTGGCGGATCAGCCTCTTGTGGAGCCGCGCTTCCCAACGCCTGGCGCAGGCGCTCAGCCAGCGCGGAGATCTTGTCCAATTCACCTAGCTGACGGTACACCTGCACCAGAACTTCCATCGTGGAGAAGAGGAGTGGGTCTAGGGTGACAGCACGTTCAAGATGGTACGTGGCCTTTTCCATCTCGCCGGCCTGCATCCACGCGGTTCCCGTGTATCCCTCATTGACCGCGGAATCTGGACCGAGCTGCAAAACCCGCTCAAAGAGTTTGGCGGCCTCGAGCGGACGCTTCATCGCGAGGAGCGATTTGCCCAGCGCGGTGAGTACGACGGGATCGTCGGGAAACTCCTTCTCCACCTCGGTCAGCAGGGAATAGCCGCGCAGCACCAGTGCCGGGGACTGGTTTTCAAAACCCGCGTCCACGCAGGCGAGCGCGAGGTTCCGTCCGCGCAGAGCGGCTGGGGGCTCCCGCCAAGCCACCGGTTCACCGTTCTCAGGAATCTGCCTCTCCTCCTCCGGTTCCGGACGCCGGGAGATGCGGTGATCCGTGAACACGGTATGCCCGCCATCCCTGGCGTCCCGCTTGCGCATGTGGCAAGCTACGCAGTTGCCGGCCGAGCCCTCGGGGTGCGACTTCGACAGTATGCCTGCATGGCACGACATACAGCGCGCTCGGTAATATTGCGGAGGGTGTTTCGTAAGGTCGTGAGGGTTGTGGCACGTCCCGCACCATAGACGCCCGCTACTCATGCGCGCGCAGGTGCTCAAGGCGAGCTGCTCGGCGTGGCTGATGACTTTCAAGTTCTTCTGCGGCGCTGCGAGGGTATAGATCGTGAAGACCTGTTCCAGGGGTTCGCCAGGATGGAAATCTTCGGCCTTCTTTCCTGGGTTCAAGATTCTGGCGACTCCCTTCAGGTGGCATTGCTCGCAAACACTGTTCCGGGCTGCACGCGCAAGCTTTGCGGGATTGACCATTGTGCCCGGCAAAGGCATCTTGAGGTGTTTGGTCGGGTCGCCGTGACAGCGCTGGCAAGAAATCGCTTCCTGGGCGAACGCGGGGGATTGGTATTCGTTCAGCGTGCCCGCGATGTGCAGCGGCTTGCCGGAGTGGCAGAGCAGGCACTCTTCGGTCACTGCGCGGACAAAATCCGGGGCGCGATTCTCTTCGTACCCCGGCGCCAGGTCGTAGCGCTGGAGTCTCGGGTAGTAACAAATCGGCGACTGGAACAGATGATCGCCGATACGGACGAGATACCCGGACGCGTGGTTGCCGGAGCCAATCACGTAAGCAACGCGATATTCGGAGACTTCTCCCTCGCGCTCCCGGCGTTGCCAAAGACCGCCTTGTTTGGAATAGACCGTGAACTTCGTGCCGGAAAGAGTGTGCTCGAAGGACCCTTCTGGTTCTCGGCCTGGACGCCGGAGAGAACGTGACATGGCCGAATGTGAATAGCCCTCAGCTTCTGCGGGATGACAGGCCGCGCAGGGATTCGCGGCAAAGGAAACCGACAGAATGGGCGGCGTCAGCAGGAGCAGGCCGAGCAAAAGGCACGCTCTCATCACCACACGAAACACGACTGTTACCCTTCGAGGATTGCCGCTGCCCTGATGCGGCTGGAAAACGAGCGTAACATCACCATCGCTCGGGTGTCCATACCCAAAAGGCCGAGGCGGGCAGTAAGGAAATGGAAAGCACGATGCAGGGGGACGTGGCCAAGGCGAGCGCTTTCGGTCCGGGCGGGTCTGGTACGCGGAAAAAGTCTTCGAGCTTTAACCCGGCCCTGGGCGCGGGGATCAGAGGCTGGGAAAACACCCGCGAGATGCGAATGTGGTGGGCTTGACGCAAAGGTCGACTGGCAGTCTAGTGCGCCAGGGGTCTCTTCGGAGGTCTACCACAAGTTGGAGGCGCGGAGAGCATCTTTGGCCGGCTCGAGATCATCTATGGCCCTTTGGATTCGCCTGTCGCCGGGGATTGGTCCTTCACGCGAAGAGGTTGTACGGTATTGGCCACCTTCGCTTTTATATGCTGATCCCTCTGCAGTTTCTTTCCAACCCTCATAAAGTCGAGTCCGTGGCAAGTTTGATGCCAGCCTTAATTGCGCCCGGCCGAGGCCCTCGCACAGAAGGCGTGCATTAATCAAGTCTGAAGGCTCCTGGATTTCGGAGATGATTTCAGGAAGTCCTTTCGACAAAATACAACTGAGTTCGTCCTGCGGAAGTTCCAGAGAAAGCCTCATGAGCCAATCGAGACCAAACCTATGAACCAGTTCCTTACAGGCGGTGCTGGCGTTCACTAGAACATCGCGCCCGCGAAGTGCATTCGAGAATCGACTGATCTCGTCGGCCGTGTACCGCGTGAATAGCCCGGAACCAATGTAACGCCGAGCGTCTCTGGAATTGATTGAAAACAAGTATGTGAGAACTGCCGGTAGATACAGGGTTAGCCGACCTAGCGGATAGGCGATGAAGAAAACGAAATACAAGACCAGGAGAGTGGCGACAGCCACTACCCATACATTTGATTGGCCGGTGACGTCGTTAAACCCGCCAGTCAAATAGGATCTTAAGGCAAGGGGCACAAGCAGTGCGACTAAGAAAAAAACGCCCTGAAGTGACAGTAGAATCAAACTGTCGAATTTGTAACGCTTGGCTGGCATGGTTCTTCGCCTTTCGCCCCGGGCGTAGCACAGGAAAGAAGGATTATCCGGGATTTCGGTCTTCATTGCCCGGCAGATCCATAGCCTACACCAGACCGCCTCTGAATGCAATAGTCTGGTCAGGCTTTTCCTGTTGAGCGCCTCAGCGATCGCACAAGGCCCTCGTCCTACCTCTTCGGACGGTTCCAAAGCCCTGAACTACCACCTTTCCAACCCATAACTCCGACACCTCTCTGACCAAGCCTACCTCGCCGCCGAGTTCCGCCTCCGGCCAGCACTTTCGCCTGCCCCGATGGCGATGGTAGCGCCGCCATCCTGCACGGCATAGCTGCATACAGCCGCCGCGTCAGATGGCTCTCCGCGAAGAGCAACCAATAGTACCTGGCATGTTTCACCAGCCGACTGCGCACCGGTTTTTTAATGCTGCTTTTCGCGTCTACAAGGCAAGCCCAGCAGGTGAGTGATTGGATGGCTTTAGGTTTGGCGTCCCCGGCGGGATTTGAACCCGCGTTTCCGCCGTGAAAGTCCCGAAACTGGATAATGCCAAGAATAGACAGTGTGCGACTTCCGTAACACAGTCATGGAGTTGGTGAGCAAAAGATCCGCCGCTCACTGTCAGCAATGGACGCCCGTGGACACCCATCCCGCATCGTTCGTCACCGCTTCGTCACCGGGGGTGCGGGGTTGGCGATTCAGTGCGAAGGGACAGTGTTGGCCTCGCTTGCCGTCGCCGCGTTGGCAGACGCAGAACTCCCTTTGCCTGACAACAGGATTCCGCCCAGCGCGTAGCAGGCTGCGCCTGTGAGTACACAAGTCCGTATCGAACTTTCCGTTGAAATGCACATGGCCATAAAGCTGGCCAGGACGGACGCCGCGCCATTCAGCGCCCACATCCAGGGTAGATTTCCCTCCTGCCCGAGTTCGGTTGCCCAGCGCAGACCGACCGGGAAGCAGAAACCCATAATGAAACCGCACGGCGTCACCAACGCCAGTGACACCACAATCCGCTGCCACAAGACTCCGCCCACGGCCCCATGGATGGCGGGCAGAACCACCAGCGAATAGGCCACGAGCATCAGCGCAGAGAGGAGCGCCGGCGCCCGGCTTCGCAAGGCTGAGCTTATGGGCATTCGATCTGATGCCAGGCTTCCCAGCCCTGCGGCAAGAATTAGTCCTGCCAGCACCACGGCCAACGAATAGATCGGCTGCCCGAGAAAGATCGAAAGCTGTTGCATCATGCCCATTTCCGCCAGCATAAACCCCAGCCCGATCCCGATGAAGTAGAGGATGGCGCCCGCCGGCGCGCGGGCTAAACCTTGTTGCGAGCGCGTCCATCGGCGCGCAGGCCACACAATCGTCAGGACCACGAGAATCAAGGCCGCCAGCGTGAAAATGGTCAAATGCAAGAGCGGCAGAAGCACCTGCCAATCCACGCCGGGAATTCGCAGGATCCCGGGAATGGCGTGGATACGCACAAAACTAAAGAAGTACGGGGAAGAATCGGAAGGCGGAGAAAGATCAAAATAATCCCTGGAACGTAGCGCCGCCAAGCCTTCCAGTGTCCGCGCCTGCAAAACGGGGGTCAACTGCTGCATCCCCAGTTCCTCTCCGGGCAAATAGAGGATCTGGTAATTCAGTTTCTGGGCTGTCGTACGCATCTTTTCCAAATCCTGCACGCTAAAAGGTTGATTGCTGGTGAGAAGCGTGGCCAATTCGTCTTGACGGATCATGGCCAGGTGACTTTCCGGGTCCTGAACCCCTTCGCGGAGCAAGGTGGCATAGGCCAGGGAGAAAAGGCGCGTGGTCTCGTGGAAATCCGGCTTGTGGTTCCAGCGGCTGAACGCGATCAAACCGCCGGGTTTCAGATGCTCGTAAAAGATTTGCCAGGCCTCCAGCGAATAAAGCGAATTCTCCGTGAGGGCCATGGCCCCGGCGGCGGTGGCTGCCCACGTGTCAACCAGCGTGGCCTGAATCAAGTCGAATTTCTCATGGCTACGCGTCAAGTAACTGCGCCCTTCATCATTGTGCAATTCAAAATTCGGGATTTTGTCGAGGCCCGAGTACCATGCCAACCGCCGCGAAGTGACATCCACAATGCTGCTGTTAATTTCAATTCCCACGATGCGATGAAAGCCGAAAATCGCGCAGGACATAACGTCTCGCCCGCCGCCCACACCGATGACGGCGGCGCTGCCGCCCGCCCGCAGGCGTGCCCCCAGGGAGTTCACTTCGTAACGAAGAAAGTCCACGTCTTGAAGATTGCCCTGGAAGCGATAAATCCCCGTTGCGGCATCGTTGTCAATGTCGATGTAAACCACTTCGCTGGAGATGGGTGGTGTCTCAGGGCCGACAAAGCGCGGTTCCGTTTTCGGGGCGACAACGCGCACCCTGGAAATAGGGTTCCACGTCTCATAGAGGATGTCCGTGCGGGGGTCGAGCCGGCCTTTGGACCAAATCGGCTGAATGCCATGAATCGTCGACGCGTTCAGGGCCGCCAGCACCACCAGTGCTCCGGCCCCAAAGTAACAGCGCGTCCGCAGTCGCGGCTGGGCCGCGAATTCGGCGTAGGCCGATGCGCTCAAAAAGACCAGCGCGGAAATGACCATGACGGCGCTCGGCGCGTCAACCAGGTTCAAGAGAATCAGCGAGCCGAAACATCCCGCTGCCGCGCCCATCAGGTCCGCGAAGTAAACTCGCCCGATGGGAGCGGAAGCTCGGGTGAGAGAGAGGCAGACGACAATTCCCGCAAAGAAAAAGGGCACGGCGATGAAGGAGCAGAAGATCAGGAAGCTGCAAACCGTTTGGACGGCCAAGGAGATGTCAAGCGGGATGGCGAACATGATCGTCAGGACGATGGGCATGGAAACGGCCATGGCAAAGGAAGCCTGCGCCATGCGCAGCCGCACCTGGCTGCGCTCAAACCACGCGGGGCGAAGCTGCACCGCCAACGCGCCCGCCGTCATCCCGAACATCGCCATCGAAACCGAAACGAATGCGAGGTAGTACCAGCACGTCACGCTCAGCAAGCGAGTCAAAGTGATTTCGTACATCAGGGTGCTTGCGCACATCAGACCCAAACCCAGAAAAAAGCCGATCATTCCTCTGCTCTCCTCGCCCAACGACTGCGCACGCTGGAAACCAGTCCCTAAACCCGATACTGATTATAGACTGGCTGCCAGAAAATACCCTCTTCACTTGGCATTAGCACCCAGCCTCCTTGCGTGGTCGCCACGGATTCTGCTGTGGTCTCCTCCGCCGCCCGAAGCCATCATGGAGTCCGGCCGCACCCCCCACGGCGGATGCTCATCAGGGAGAATGTTGAGAGGGGGTCCAGCATAAATGCGATGGGATTTGAACCCAGGTTACCGCCGTGAAAGGGCGAATAACGCCTCCAGCGGACCCGCGCCAAATCCCTAAATGCTCGATTCAAAAGGACCGCCCCTTGCGCGTATGCTGTAATTGGCTGGTATTCGAGCCGATTCTAAGCACCCTGAAAGCAACCGGGTTTGAGTCTTTTCTGAGTCCCGTGACACACTCCTGCATCGTTTCTCGGCAGAAGCCTGCTCGAAGGTGGGCCGATGCAACCCTGCCTTGCAACAACCTGCCGCGTGACCGTCTCGCAGGTTGGCTCGAACTGTAGTTTCTCCTTGTCACCACCTGGAAGGCATGCTAAGCTGGAGTCTCCTCAGGGCACCAATACGGCTTCATCT
>JAIQEZ010000027.1 GCA_020073545.1 Terriglobia bacterium
GCCATCGGCAACCTGAAGCAATGGCTGCTCGGAACCCATCACGGCGTGGGCCGCCATCAGCTCCAGGCTTATCTTGATGAATTCGTCTTTCGCCATAATCGGCGCAAGCAACCTATGGCGGCGTTCCAAACCCTGCTGGGACTCGGGACCAAGCACAAGTCCACGACCTATAAGGAGATGCGAACCAGGCGGACCGTTCCAAGCCAAGACTGACCCCAACATATTGGGGCTTGCTGAAACAACCGGATAAGCATGAGGCGCCTACACAACCAAGTGAAGAGAAGAAATGACGGGCGGAATTTTGTTAGAGCATTTTCGCCCGTCATCTTGCCGGCTGGGCAGGGCCGGGGCACCGGTCAGAAGCGTACAGTTCAAGAAATCATATGAAAGCTGGCGGGGTCGTGTAACCTAGTTCTTTTATAGTTGTCGATGATTGGACTCTGTCAATTTTATACTGACCTCTCCAGGACACGTTGGTCGGAGAGTATGTGCCGGCATAACCGATCTCACGAAAAATAATCCTCTTACAAATGTCGTGAAGGTGCCGTGAAAGTTCAAACCAGCTCAGGAGTTCAGAGGGATTCTGGATGTGGATTGCACCGGAATGAATTACCTGTCCCCTGACAGATGACAGTGAACCTTCCCATGTAACTTGCTTCGGCAGCGTCGCGTAGTAGCTATTCATAGCGTCGCAGTCATGGAGGTTAAACTTGCGCAGTAGCTTGGATACCGCGATGCCAAAGTCGAGGTCTTCCGAAGCGACATTCGCCTGCCGACTGATTATTTTGTCGAGAATGGGTAACTGAGCCAGATCGTTTTTTGCCTTCCAGAGTCGACGAAGACTCTTGAGGCGTTCGCGAGCTTCACTCAGTATCTCATCTACTTCAGTACACTTTGCTGCGTCTAGCCCCGCCATCAAATTGCACCGCGCCAGCCCGTGTCGCTTGCATAGTCCATCGAGAGCCTGGACAAGGGTGGCAATGCTTTTGTCGACCGTTCCAGTTCCAGGTGTGCCATCTGAGGTAAGGTTCATCGACACAACAAGCGACATGCGATCCGACCGGTGAAGCTGAAAAAACTGACAAAGAAACGCTCCTACGCCCGAATCGGGGTTGGTGGTGTCGAAACGACTTAGTGCAGCGAAATTGCTTCCTTGACTTCCGCCGCCAAATCGAAGATGGAGGCGCCGCGCCAACCGGCCTTGGAAGCTTCGAATCTCCAAGAATGGGACAGCAATATCGCTCCCGCTCACAAACTTCACTGCTGCCACGAGTCCTGCTGGCAACAGGTTTTTGATGTCCTCGACGGTCTCGTGGGGCTGAGCCCCAATGACTCCAAATGCCGCGCCGGAAAAGTTGGACGGCGGGGTGCTGGCAGGCTCATTTATCACCAAGCCGCACTCAGCGCCCTCAGACCTAAAAGCAATGTAGGGCAATCGGTCCTCCAACGCGAAGGCCGTCTCGGTGCCAATTAGTTCACTCAGGTTGCCCAACAACGGCATGCACCAAACGTCCTGATCTGCGGTTTCTTTCGGAGCGAACTCGAGATCGTTCGGGACTACCTCTATTGATGTATCCCCCGTCATGCCCATGCTGAAATGGGAACTTGTTACGAGGGCTCGCTCTGACCGAAATTTTCCAACACTGGTGCTAACTTCCACTTGCTTGATTTCCTGACCCCCGGCGTTGCGAAATAATGTTCCGCCGGCTGATGTCGGACCCGGCACATCACCTTGCAGAAAAGGCATCAAGAAGCCGTGATACTCGGAAGGAATCGCATACTGCTGAATTGTGACAGCAATGGTCACCCGGCCCTCCGGCGCGATGGTTACTGTAGCTGGACCCGATACCTCACCATCCGGTGTACAAAACGCTATCGCGGCGTCGCCGGAGTAGGTGGCGTTCGGCGGTGCAAACTCAGAGCTCCAAGTCGTCCAAGACCTCATCATTCGTTTCACTCCCAAAAACGGTAAGCCATTCCCTTAATAGGGACCGCCTTTGAGCAGGGTAGCGCGTCTATAACGGCATCGGGGGTGCGCGCCGTTTGCCCTCCTCCGCGGCTTTTGACCCATTTCGAATTCACATGTTTATTAACGCGAAATGGCGAAGAGCCGCAGAGGAACGTAAAAAACGCGTACACCGCGCTACCCTGCTGACGATGGATCGGTTGCCGTGAATGCTGGGCGTGCGCGGCGGCAACTTGGGGTCGCGGACATCCGCACCAATGTATGCGCCACCCGCGATACCCACCTGAAAGACGCGAATAATCAATTTGAATCCGACTCTGGTCGTCCAGTCCACGTGAATTACATATAGTAGCTATACCTTGGTTGAATTCTTTTTCCTTCGGGGACATATTTGAGAATCCTTCCAACTTGGCGTGAGCCCCGCAAGTCGATCGGTTCGAACCCGTCAAATTGAGTATTGTTCCAGTTCATTTTGGTCAGTGCCAAGATCTCCTCGGCCAGAAACAGAGCAGTCTGCTCGGTGGCCTGAAGCCGGACGCCTAGGGCTTGGGGAGCGTACAAACCAGGATAAGTTGAAAAGAAGTCGACACTTCCTCGGGTGTAGAGTGCCAGCGATTCATCATCCAAGGTGAGCAATGTTCCTCGTAGCGATGGGTAAAAGCTCGTTCGGAATAGCTTTGCATCGGATTGATGCAGCGTCAAAAAGTCAGCGGAGTATATCCGCCTGGCTTTAAGCACTTTCGCAAACCCGGAACATTCGTTCTCATCGAATAGCGAACTCTTGTGAAGGACCAGCCTTGCTGGTGTGGTGCGATGCTCCCGTTCATAGGCGTCCAGAGCGCTGGCTAAGAGATCGTGCGCCCCTTGTTCCGCCAGGTGGGGTTGCCTATCATCCTTCGCTAACTGCGCAGCTCCACCTCTAACGACCACGCCATCACCCCGTTCGTTGAATACCTGTGCGAGACTTGTTAGAAGACGTGTTTTGTCTAGGCTCTCATAAAAGCTCACTCCAACGTAGCAGGTTGTTAGAGCTCGTGGGTCACGTACAAGTCTCCATGGTGTTCCGCCAGCCTTATAATAAAGCGCGACGTGCAAGTTCCATGCTCTTGTGGCTTCATCTTGCATGGTTTTAAGCATGATAGTGCTCCGCTTTTGGCTTAGCCTTTTGGAGGGGTCGTAGGTCATCGGCAACACTATCTGGATTGGCACCCCTAGGTCCATCGCCTTTGCTTTGAGTAAGTGATGGAAGTCAAGGGTGAAACGATTTTCCTCGGCCCCGTCAGAGTGTTGTTCTGCGATCGCCGGGTCGTGCTTAATGAGCCGATTCTGTTTGATGAGCTGCATTGGGACCGCGCAAAGTACAACGTGAGGTTTCGTTCTTTCGGTTAGGATCTGGATTTCGGAACGGAATAATTCCACGGAACGTTCTACCGCCAGGTCTGTCCCGCTGAGGGGCTTGAGCTTGTCGAATTCACGATCAAGTATGGTGCGTTGGAGCTGGCTGTCCAACACAAGAGTTGTGTTCAAATTGTTATCGAGGCGGAACCCGGGAAAATGCGGAAAGAGGTTCGGCTGGCTGCTTTCTTTTGCAGGAATTCCATTCCGGCATTTTTCCAACCATTCCAAGAGACGTTCGACTGTTTCTGGAGTTCCTACCACCCCTGTGTTTATTTGTCGCGGAGAAAGAGGATTCGCGAAATCGAGGGGGCCATAATTCGCGAGCCCATACCTGATGTCAATGTGGCGACCGGTTCCAAATTCGAGTTCAGGTTCTTCGATAAAATCAATCTTCATCTTTACCCTCTTTGTCCTCAAATAACAACGATTCACCTCCTTCCTGCCGTTTCCATGATTCCCCGGAGTCGTGTTCTCTCGGAAGCCATTTGTGATCATTTATGCCCCGGTCCACGTCAAATCGCAGCAATTCACCAAAACTAAGGAGAGAGTAGTGTGAGCGAAAAAGGTCTGGTTCAGCAGCCAAGAAATCGGCCCACATGATAACTTGCCCGAGCACTGCAGCATTTCTCTCCAGCCGCTTAATGCCCTTAAGTTTTTCCTCTGCGTAATGATGCCGGCGAATTCCATCTCGGGTAAATGCATAGGTTGGAGTGATTTCAAGGTACCATTTTCCTCCATAAGCCCTGAACGCCGTGTGGAAGGCAGAATGCCTGTAGTAGGAATGTTTCTTTCCCTCTTCGAGGACTTTTGGGTAGCCCTGAAATACTGTCCGCTTGGTTCTTTGCTTAAGAGAGTTGTAACTCAATTCTACGGGTGAAAGATCAGGCTTAGCCCTGACGAAGAAATACTCCCAGCGCTCATTGTAATCTATGTCCCGAAGGTAGAGCATTTGACGAAGCGCTCGGTTGAGCAGCGAAACGAAAATCTACCTAAGTTCGTCAATCTCGGAGGAGGCCCATTCACTAGACCCGAAGCACTCGATTGTGCCCACGTCGCAAACGCACTCCCAATGCTTTGCGTTTAGGTCGTCGAAAGAATAAATCTTCTTGCTCCGTAATTCGAACACGCTGCTCGTATTAAAGCCTCTTCTTCTTTGTTCTTTGAACACTTGCCATGCACGGCGAAACGGCGAATCCGCCACGTAGATACTGGGGGCAAAGGAGTTCAACTCCAGGAGGTTGGAATAAAGTGTCTCTTGCCTTCGCTGCGGAGAAAGGTATATGCCCGATTCTACAGGGAGACCGATTCGAAGAAGCTGATCCTTGGACTCCGCGGTGAGCCGGGTTTTCTTCTTGTCGAAATATACCTTACGTGACTTTCGCCGGGAGAGATCCGAAAAGTAACCCTTGATTGATATCCAGTAAGCTTCTGCCGAACTAGGGCGGGAAACGACTAAAATCACGGGAGCATTGCCTAGCAGCCAGTAGTCCAGGTCTTTGTCCCTGCAAATATATTCGAATGAGTCTTTGGTTTCGGCGTCGAACTGGGAAGTTGCCTTGCTCTGAACTTGAATGATGGAATTGTGTACCTGACCTGTCGTCGTATCGCGTATTTCGATCGTTCCGTCAATCCCAGCCTCGATCGGGCCAGAAGGGTACCAGAGAAAACCCATTTCCAGAACGATCTTCTCGATGAGGTTGACACCTTGCTGTCCAAGCAGGACATTGTCGGGTATTACTTTCATCGCAATCCCAGTGACATGATTCTAACCCTTACTTTCCAATGTTCAAAGCGGATAGGCATCCGTGAAAGCACGATGCCGCGCGTGGCGCATACGTCGAGGTTGACGTATGCGATGAACCAAGTTCGAGATATAGGGAACCGCAGCGCAGAACTCCGCCAGTGAAGTCTTCGCTTATTCCTAAAGAAGAGCAGGTAGCGCTGTGCTGCGTGGCTCCTCACGGCATAATCCGGAATCGCCATTGTGCCTTGTATACACCAACCTTTTGGTCCACCGCATTGCGCTGTCCCACCCACTGCTGTTTGGTTTGAGCTATGGCCTCCGAGAATAACCTCTCGAAGACTCTGACGATTCCAAAATGGGTGTCGACGATCCACAAGAACGTTCGAAATGGTTCGGATGGGTCTTTTGGCTTGATGTCAAAATAACCAAAGTCAATGTTGAAGATCTTCTCGGTGGACTGGACAGTGATGTGTCGACTCACCGAGAAAATCGATGGATGGGCCATCTTTGAGCATTGGTCGTATCGTTTGCTGAGTTGGCCAAGGATGGCGTCGTCCTGAGGGAACAGCTTTCCGGGCGAGAATTTCTCCCGGTAGTCCTTGTAAGTTTTCTCGTCAGTTGCAGCATTCAGCCACACCATTGCAAGGTGTGGGTGCTTTTTCACCCTGCCAGCAAATGCGCAATACTCGATAGCTTTTCGGACAGAATAAAATGAGTCAGTGAGATGGCAACGCAGGACAGCCAGAGAGCCCATCACGAGCTGATACCGGCAAGCGAGCAGGAATTGAGAGGAAACCACGATTTCGTCACGAGGGCCGGTTTTAGATGTCTTGATACAATCCGCTAGTGCCGTGTACAGGTTTATCAAATCTTGAACCAACGTAACAGCTTCTCCCAGCACCCTACGCGATTCCACACAATTTGCGTCTTCATATGTATACACTTGGTCGATTTCGTCCATTTGTCACCTCTGCAGGAAGCTCTTCCCACCTAAAGATAATAACAGTCTTGCCAAACGTTCCGCCGGCCGCTACGAATTGCTTCGGAAGATCGCAGACGCCATAAAGCAACCGTCTGCGCCAGCTCGCCCTGCCCGTGCCTAGACCACGGTGCACCAGTAAACAATCCACTTTGCTGTAAAACGGCCTATCCGTACAAGTGCCGCGCAACTGGGCGGAACCGCAGTAGATGAACCTGTCCTCGACGATTACCCGCGATCAACGCCGTAATGTTTATCGACGGTGTCGGCTGCCGATTACTAGCAGAAAATCCCCATCCCACAAGCAATATTGATCCACGTTCATCCTTCAGGTGCGGTAATCTGGGTGAGACCTCCTGAATTCTAAACAGGAGATAGACATATCGTTTTCTGTTCTTTCGCTTCCGGCCTAATTTCCTGGTTTTCTTCACAAAAGGGCCGACGAATGTGGCAGGAAGGTAGTGACCTCTGAGACAGAATTCGCGGAGAAAGGAACCTCACTCCAATGAACAAGGCGGGCGATATTCGCGAAACTGCGGTCAAAGCCCTGGAAGAACACGGATTTCTTTTCCAGAAGAGATGTGTGGATGAAGTCAGGTCTCTGGGTGGCCGCTATCGGGTTGAATCCGAAGAATATCCTGTTTCAATCGGACTGGAAGATACTGTCATCGATTTCGTGTTGAGAATGCTCGACACTGGGCGCACCTATGTTGTCTTCGAATGTAAGCGTGCCAACCCTGAATATGTCTTCTGGGTCTTCCCTGCGAGTTCATTGACGCCCGCGCCACGGCGACAATTCTTGATGACAACGGTCGGGCATCTGGTTCACGCTCCGACGAAGGCAGTTGTTCAGACACATGAGTGCCATATCTTCGGGGGTGATCCGCCCCATTTTGTGGACATGGGACTTGAAGTTTCACGCGGCAAACGCACACAGGGCAAATCGGGCAGGACTGAGAACATCTATGCTGCATGCACGCAGGTGCTGACGGGAGTCGGCGGCCTCGCGAACGAGCGGAAAAAGCGAATGGACCCGAATGCGCCGCAGACCTATTTCTACATTCCGGTGGTGATTACCTCAGCGGATCTCTTCGTAACCAGATACAAGCCTATCGATGTCGACTTGAAGACAGGGAGCATTCCTTTGGAGAAGGCGGAGACGCAGGCTGTTGACTGGGTGATTTATGATTTTCCGGTGCCCGAGCCGCTGCAAGTGACCCCACGAGAAGACTCCATGTCGACTTTGGTTGGTCCTGATGACGGTTACAGGCGGCTGTTCAAGTTAAAATCGATTGCAATTGTCCGGTCCACCAGTGTCGCTCAGTTTCTTCAGCAGTTGAAGTCGCCAGATTAAGATGTCTCCTTGCTGTTAGCACCCTACCCGCGATCAACGCCGTACGGTAGAGCGATATCGCTCAACTCGTGTATCGCCCCGCGCACGGAAAGTACGGCTAGGTCGGGGCTCAGATCCAGCGCACAGCAATATGGATGTCGGCTAACCGTAGATGTGGTCTGAGCTGTCATTTCTGACGGTCGCGCTTCGATGACGGGGGACTCAGAAACTTCCGCAGCATTACTGCCGACGATAACCAGTGCCTACCATTTGTCGCTCGTAATATGTGCCCAAACCCCGAAAATCATGTACTACGCGATCGCGTGGTGGTTCTGCACGGCCCACTTCGTGTAGCCAGAGCGGGTAGCGCGGAGTTGGGCGCATTCTGCACTACTCCGCGGCTCGAAATACGACAAGAACGAAAAGCCGCAGAGTAACGCAAACTACGCCTACGTCTGCGCTTTACCGGTACACCTCGCGCCGGTGTGCCACCTTTACTACCAGGACCGTCTTCTCGGCGTCCGAAATGGAGTAAACCACGCGGTAGCGTCCCTGCCGCACTCGGTATTCTTCTTGCGCGGAAAGCTTTTCGCCGCCCGGTGGCCGAGGATTTCCTGCACGGGTGGCTATCTTTGTGGCAAGGCGAGCACGGTCTTTATTGGGAATCGCCTCAAGCTCTTTTGCCGCCGATGGCTTGATCAAAACCCTATAGCTTTCCACGCTGCCGCAAGTCCTTCAGCACCACTTCGAATGCCAGGTTGGGTTCATTCGCTCGGTCTTTAAAGGCAGCCAAGTCTTCCGCATCTTCGGCCATGCTCTGCTTCACGGCAGCGTTGACAATTTCCGAAAGGCTTCGCTCCGTCACCGCAGCTTTAACTCGCAAGGCTCGATGGAGGGAGGCATCGAAATATACGGTGGCGCGCTTGTGTGAGGTTTTCATACCGCCATCATGACGTTTTGACGTGATAACGTCAAGACGTTTTTAATTGCACTCTTCGCAGTGCGGAGTTGTGCGTATTCCGCACTACTCCGCGACCCTAGAAACGACAAGAACGGAATGCCGCAGAGTAATCCGTCGGCTGACGGATAACTCTGCGCTACGGTGCTCGAAAATGGCGGGGGCCGATCTGATCGGGATAAATCCCCCCCGCCGCTACGGGTGCTTGTATCGTGAAGGGCATTCGCTGCATCCCTACTGAAAAGAGGTGGGAAATTATGGCGCGGGTATTCATTACAGGTTCTTCCGACGGCCCACTTCGTGTAGCCAGCGGTACAGCGAATGGCGGGCGCCCGGAGGGTGGCGTCACGCACGCACGGTACTCGAAACTCGGTCGGCAGGCGATCGAGATACAGGCAGACGCGGTCGAAGTTGCTGTCGGAGGCGCAGCGTGCCGGGGAGGATTCAGCGCCAGTCCCGGGTATACGGTTTGAGTTCGCCGACGATGAACCAATAGGCCAGCAGGCCGGCAACCAGAACCACCGCGGCGAGCGCAAAGCCCGGAAGGTAAGTTCCGGTGCGGGCGATAAGAAAGCCTGTGGCGAGAGGCGCGAGGATCCCGCCCAAGTTCCCGGCAAAATTCTGAACGCCGGTCCAGATACCGACTTCCTCGGGCGGGGCACAGCATTGCAGGATGACGATCAGGTTCCCGGTGGCAAGCCCCACAAGCGAGCCGCCGATGATGAACGCGAGGGCGGTAAGGGCGGTGTCGGCGCGGGCGGCGGGAATGAGCAGTAGTCCGGTAAGGAAAGCGACCGTGACGATGCTTTTCCGGGTGCGGGTCTCGTCCCAGCCCCAGCGGATAAACCAGTCGGCGACCCAGCCGCCGATCGGTTCACTGGCGCCGAAGACGAAATAGGGCAGGGAAGCGTAGATGCCCGCGCGCAGCAGGGTGAGCTGGCGGACGGTAACGAGATAGTCGGGGAGCCAGGTGACCAGCAGATACCAGTAGTAGTCGAAGCAGAAGAAACCCAGGCAGATGCCGAGCAGGTTACGGTTGAGGTGGAGGCGGCGGGCCGGGCGCGGCTTGGCGGCCGCAGAATCGCTCCGCACGCCTCTGAGATTTTTGGGAGCGGTGGCGAGCCAGGGCCCCAGCCACACGAGCGCCGTGAAGCCCACCAGCGCAAACATGCGACGCCAGCCGTAGAGCACGACGAGCGCGGCAACCAGCGGCGCACCCAAAGCGAGGCCCGCACGCGTGCCGCTATCGAAAAGCCCGGAAGGCAAGCCGCGCTCCCGGGAAGAGAAGAGTAGGCTCACGATTTTCGTTCCGCCAGGAAGATAAATGGACTCGCCAACGCCGAGCAGGATGCGGAGCAGAATCAGGATCAGCAGGCTGCCCGCGAGCCCTGTCAATCCGCAGGCGAGTGACCAAAGCGCAAAAAGACCCGCGTAGAGCCAGCGGAGGTTAAGGCGGTCCGCGCCCCAGCCGACGGGGATCTGCATCAGGGCGTAAGACCAGAAGAAGGAGGAAAGCAGCAGCCCTTTGGTCTCGGGGCCGAGATGGAGATCGAGCGAGATGAGCGGCAGGGCCACGGAGAGCGTGGCGCGATCGAGATAGTTGATAAAGGAGGCCGCGAACAGTAAGCCTATCAGCGCCCAGCGGCGAGGGTTGGAAATGGGCAGGAGGCCGGCGCCGGAGGCGCCCGCGTCCTGGACAGAAATGTTTGTTTTGCTCACTCCGCCATCTCCATGCACGAGGTGGCGGCAGCATATCG
Source organism: Terriglobia bacterium (assembly GCA_020073545.1). Classification (GTDB taxonomy): domain Bacteria; phylum Acidobacteriota; class Terriglobia; order UBA7540; family UBA7540; genus Bog-366. The sequence continues at coordinate 10,136 of JAIQEZ010000027.1, forward strand.
CAATCTGCGGGGCGGTCAAGGGGAGAAAGCGAGTACGCACGTGAATGATCTCCCGCGCAGCTACACAGACCGGTCTGAGCAGCCCGCACGCAGGCGCATGGAACGTGGCCCCACGAGTACGCGTTGCTTTATGCGAGCTTTTTTGTTGACGCCGCGCGCCCCAGGCAACGAAGTGAGAGAGTTGCGGCATCACAAACGCCGGGCAAGAAATTCGCATTTCATGATTTCGGGCGGAGTGTCGGCGCCATGCGGGAATATGCACGGCGAGGATTTTACGTACTGATTCTTCTCGCGGCTTCGGGCGTGGCGGGATGGATCGTGGCGAACTGGGCAGGTCCGGGAGAATTCGTGCCGGACCAGCCCGGGCAGGTGGCGCGTCTAGGAAAGTCGCGCCTTGCCGCTCGTTCGTCACGCGCCACCGCTGACGACGGCCACCCTTATCTTCCCCCGAGGCTGCAGACAGTCGATTTCCTTCTCCTTTCTACCTCCCCTCTAACTCTCACCCTCGCGACCCTGATGAGGGCAGAGAAGGACCTCCTCAGCTTGACGCAGCGGCGACGCGAATAGAACCACGATGCGCGCTTGCGTGGAACGGCCGGCGTCTTGTTTGCGCCGGTCGAGGGTTCTTCTTTTCTCGCGCGACCCAGGGGGTGTGAACACCCTGCCGCGCGAGGACCAAGCCGACAAGCAAGAAGGGAGGCGACCGTGGCAAGATCTGCTGATCTGCAATTCAATCGACCCTGTTCCTTTCTTCCTCGGGGCAGGGTATTGCTCGTTGATGAAGATGGAAACGATCTTCGGTATTACACGGCGCTGTTGTGGCGTCTGGGTTACGTCGTGCGGCCGTTTGCGAGTTACCAGGAGGCGGAGAGCTGCCTGCAACGCGAGCCGATTGATTTCATCATGGTGAACCAGGGCAGCCCGGCGTTTGAAGCGCGAGGGCTCGTGGAGCGCGCCCTCGCACGCAACCGCCGCACGCCGGTCGTGGTGCTGACCCACTGCTTGGATATGAGCTGCTACCTCGAGGCGATGCAACTGGGAGCGGTGGATTATCTCGAGAAGCCTCTGGCGCCTGCCGACGTGGAGCACTTGGTGACTACGCACGCACAGCCTGGCCTGCTCGAAATGCGCGGGCACAGGGCCTGAAGGCGAGGCAGGTGGAACCGCAACGAAGTGGCAGGCTCGCGGACAGCGCGGGTTTTGGGCGTTGGCTGTTGCCTTCCCAGCGCCGGGGTATTGCCGGGGAGGTTTCGGACCTGAGCGCAGAGTTCAGATGGAAGGGCGGCGGCCTTGAACCCTCTGACCGAGACAGCGACAATTGGTCGCCTGCAGGCGCTGGATTGCGCCAGACTCTTTTTCATCTGAGAGCATGCTCGGCTTGTCGACTCACCATCTGATGTCAACACTCCGTCAACCAGTATTCAGGCATCGGTTAGTTCAGAATGTGCTTGACATCAGTTTGCCGGAAGAGTAGATTCCCGGAGGGTTTTGGGCTTTGCGGAGGAAACTTCCGTTCGGAATTCTCATGGTGGTTTGGGCACCGTGCGTGGGGTCACGGCCGAGACCACCCAACCCAACGAGCCCCCATGGGCGCCTCGCGAGTTGACCCGTGAGTGAACGGCAGGAGTGTTTGGATGCCTCTCCTGGGGATGTTGAACTTTCCACTTCCGAAGTACAGTGCGGACATTCGTCCCTTCACAATGACCGTATCCCCGGCGAACCCCCAAGGGGGTGCTGAGAATCCCCTCGTACCAAAAAGAGCATAGGGAGCCACATAAGTTTCAACTGATTTCCCGTCGCCGCGGTCGTGGGGGGCATGGGTGTTTCTCTCCGCAAAGCGCGATGGCACTCCAACTCGACTTGGAAAAGGGGTCAAGCAACGACGAAATGGAGAACTCCCATGTCAAGCGACACTCTCACTCAGCGAGGAATCGAGTTTGGACGTCGATTGGGGAAAGGGAAAGTCCTGCTGGTGGATGAGGACACAGGCGACTTGAAACTTTATTGCTTGGTTCTCGAGGGGCAGGGTTTCGAGCTTTTCACCTGCACTTCATACGAAGCCGGCGTCCAATGCCTGGAGACGGAGCCTTTCGACTTTGTGCTGGTGAGCCAGGGCAGCCAGGCCTTCGAAGGTCGGAGGGTGCTGGACCGTGCGATACAGTTGGACCGTCGCCGGGCCGTGCTGGTGGTGACGCGCTGCATCGATATGGGTTGCTACCTGGAAGCCATGCAAATGGGTGCGGCGGATTACGTGGAGAAACCGGTCCCACCCGCGGAGCTGCTGCGGTTCGTGCAGGCGCACATCCAGGTCGACAGGCTCAGCATGCAGGGAAGCGCTGCCTGAAGCGGCGGACGCGTTTTCTACCCGCCGGCCGCAGCAGGCGGCACGGCATTCTCGATGCGCGGAATGAGCCAGTGAACGAGCCCCATCGCCAGGGGGTGCATGACTCCGGCGATGAGGAAGAGCGGGACATACGAGTGGAACCATTGCAGGGTGTAGCCTGCCACGGGCGCAATAATCATTCCCCCGAGGGCGCCGGCCGCGCCGCCCAGTCCAACCACTGAGCCCACGTCCTTCTTCGGGAACATATCTGAAGCCAACGTGTACACGTTGGCTGACCACCCTTGGTGTGCTGCGGTCGCAACGGAGATGAAGGCGAGCGCCCACCAGGGGCTGCGGGAGAACACGGCCAGGATGCCCGCAGGCATCAGTAAGGCGCAGGCCAGCAGGGTGGTCTTGCGCGCAAAGTTAACGGAACGTCCGCGGCGAAGCAGGAAGCCGGAAAGCCACCCGCTGACGATCGAGCCCGGTACCGCTGCCACCCAGGGAATTGTTCCGAAAAGCGCTAGCCCGGCGATCGAGAAATGGCGCACCTCGATCAGGTACTTGGGCAGCCAGAAAATGTAGAACCACCAGATGGGATCGGTCAGGAACTTGGCCAGCGTGAAACCCCAGGCCTGGCGGTAGCGGAAAATCTCCAGCCACGACAGACCTTTCCCGGGCGAGTCGGACCCCTCGCCATCCGTGGTCTCGATCTGCTGGAGCTCAGCCGGCGTGAGCCAACCGTGCTGCCGTGGAAGACGGTAGAGAAGCAGCCAGGCGGCAAGACAGACGAAGCCCAGGGCGCCCGTGCCGATAAAGGCCGCCTTCCAACCCCATTTGAGGAACAACCACCCCACGACTGGGTAGGCTACCACCGTGCCTACGGATGTCCCAGAGTTGAAGATCGCGGTGGCCAAGGCACGCTCGCGCTTGGGGAACCATTCCGCCACCGCCTTGATAGAGGCGGGAAAATTGCCGGCCTCTCCCGCCCCCAGCAGGAAGCGGGCCGCGGCAAATGACATCACGCCGCGCGCCAGGGCGTGTCCCATCGCCGCGAGCGACCACCAGGTCAGTGCCAGCGCGTAGCCGATTCGCGTTCCTAGCCGGTCGACGCCGCCGCCGAAGACCAACATCATGATCGCGTAGGCCAACTGGAAGGCAAAGACGATCCAGCCGTAGTCACTCTCCGTCCAATCAAAGAGCTGCTGCAGATGATGGGCGAGAATGGCGATGGTGCCGCGGTCGATGTAGTTGACGAGCGTGCCGCAGAATAACAACCCGCAGATCAGCCAGCGCAGGTGAGGGATTCGGGCCGGGTTCGCCAGGGCTGGAGGTGTGGCCCGGGGCATAGCAGGTTCGGAATCCGAGAATGGGGTGCGCACGAATGTCCTTCCGCCGGGCATTCTATGATGAGGCCATGCGCCTGTCCAGGGCGTGACGGGAAGCCTTCTTCCCCAGACGTGGTGGACGCTGCGGTCAGGGATTCATCACCCAGGCGTGGCGCGGGTCGTCAGCCCACGCGCCATAGCGCCGCTCTTCGCCCGCGAGCACCCAGGTGTAGTGGAGTTCGTAACCGGGCGCGGCCACCACGGGATGGTAGCCTTTTGGCAACAGCACCGTGTCACCGTCTTCGACGACGAACACGCTGGAGAAACCTTCCGGGTCATCCGGCGCGGTGTAAGTCCAGATGAAGCCGAAACCCTGCGCGGGCTTGACGCGGAAGAAATAGATCTCTTCGAGCACGGCTTCTTGCGGCGGGTTGGAGTGGTCGTGCTTGTGAGGCGGAAAACTCGACCAATTGCCGGGGGGGTTCAGGGTTTCGCCCGCCAACAGACGCTCCGCCGGCACATTTTCGCCCAGCGCCGAGTACACCGTACGCTGCCAGTTGGCGCGACCGACTTGCTTGGCGACAACGGTCGAACCTTCCAGCAGCGCCGCCGGGGCTGGTGAGCTTGACGGAGCGGAGAAGAGCCCCATTTCTACTGGCGACTCCGCCTTGATCTCCACCTGCGAGTTGGGCGGGATATAGCTCATCACTGGTGGCCCGGAGAAGACGTCCGCACGTTTTCCGATCTGCCTGTAAAGCTCCTTACTTCTCCCGGCCGTACTGATGGTCAGGGTTACAGCGCCGGAGAAGAGGTCGAGCACGTACTCGCGCCCGCCGCTACGCAGCGAGTGGCGGTCACCTGTTTCCAGTCGCAGGGTGGCGAAGTCGAGGAAACGCATCGTGCCGGGGGCGACGATCTGCTGGCACTTTCCATCCTTGCGAGCTTTGATGAGCCGGTCCATGAACACCTCGAAGGGATTTTGGGGGTACCGCCTCTTCCCACGCGGCCCCGCTTGCTCTTACTTGCTTTCGGCGTAGCGGCGGTAAGCTTCGGCGACCTGGGCCTCCGCAGCGTCGCCGTGGTGGATCAGCACGCGGTAACGCAACGTAAGCGACTGGCCTGCGGAAATCGTGACGCTGCCGTCGCGCTTGGGGTCCCTGTAAAAGTCGTGCTCGCCGAAGGGGTTAACCGCGAACAGCCCGTATTCGCGGGCGTGCCAGTAGGTCGGGTGCTTGATATTCGCAGGGTTATCCAATATAGCAATACCAAGCGTTTCTCCCGCCACCACGCCTGAGTAATCTACCCAGTCGGCACGCTTGCCCCAGATTTCTTTCTCACCCACCTTGCCTTCCGAGTTCAACATCTCGACGTTGGGGGCTTCGAGCGCTTTCACCAAGCGAATGGCCAAGGTGCCTTCCTTGGTATCGCCCAGCTTCAGAGGCACACCTTGGTTGGCGTCGAGGGTAAAGGCGCAGTCGATGACGCGCGTGGAGGCGTCGCCGTGGAAGGTATATTGCTGCGTTTCGCTGCCGATTGCCTTGCCATCGGGGCCGACCAGGTCGAACGTCGCTCGCAGCATGCCGCCCTTCGCCACATCGAGCTTGCGGAAGACGGTCCGGCCCTTCGGCAGCTCTTCACTCGAGTAATACACGCCCTTGGCCGATTGTTCCTGCTTGGTCGGCTGGCCTTCGCCCCAGAAATCGATGCCATTAATATCGCCGTGCGCAAAGAATAGGGCGCGATGGTGCGGGTGGTCGCGGCTCTCGCCGGGAACGTCGGTGCGCATGGGGAATCCGCGCGTTACGATGGTGCCTTCCGCCGAGCGCAAGGGGTGCAGATAAGGCTTGGGTGAATGGGCGCCATAGTAATAAGTCGTGAAGGGCTTCCCCGCCATGAGCACCTCGATGGAATCGGGATGCTGTTGGAACTTCACCGGCTGGTCGACGCCCGCCAGGAAGGCACAGGAAGGGAGGATGGCGAAAGCCAGCAAACATGCGGTCTTTAGGAAGCACGTCATCAGAAGACGCCTCGCGTATCTAGGATTGCAGATCGTGCTTGTCTGCAAATTCGGCCACATCCCCTGCGGAGTTCCTGGTGCTGCCCCAGGAGATTTTTGTCCGCCCCCAAACCGCGGCACTGAAACGCTCGAAAATCGCGTGCAACTCTGGGATTATCGGCAGCCTTGAACGACCCTGTCAAGTAACCCGGCCGGACCCGCTCGGCGCGAAAAGGTGCAATCCTCAACAGGTCTCGGCCGAGGGTTTATGCCGCGATTCATCCGGCAGGATTGTCACGCCCCCCCTGACACTATAGTACAATAGCTGCGGGCTATCGACTTGGCCGGAGACTTCGCGCGAGCCCTTTGCTCCGATTAGGTTGCATCCCGGGGGTCGGAGCGCGGGAGCATTACCTTCACGAAACACCGACGCGGGATATGCCTCAACCGTTTCCCACTGCACCACAGACAACTACCGTTGCCCTCAGCGAGCAAGCCGGGTTCAGGCTTAAGCAGATCCGCGAACGACTGGGGCTCACCCTGCGCCTAGTCGAGGAGGCCAGCCTGGAAATCGCCGACGCCGAGCGGAACTCGGAGTATGTGGTTTCAACGGCGCGCCTCAACCAGATTGAGAACGACGGCTCACTCCCCAGCATTTACAAATTCTACAGCCTGACGGTGATCTACCGGCTGAGCATCGAAGAAATGATGGGCCTGTACGGGATCAGCCTGGGAAAGATGGAGCAACACCGGCATGCCACGCTGCAGACCTCGACCCATCTTTTCACTGTAGAGGTCGGCGACCCCACGCGGCCAATCCGTTTTCCGGTCCGCTTCGACCCGGGTTTCCAGCCGGAGAAGACCATCTTCCTCTCCCGATTGATCAACCTCTGGGGTGAGGTCCCCGCCGGACTGCTGGCGCAGCTCGACCTGAAGAAATATCGTTACGGTTACATCGGCCTGGAGGACCGGATGATGGTGCCGCTCTTGAGGCCGGGGTCGATCGTGCAGGTGGACGACGCGCGGCACAGGATTGTGAACTCCGGGTGGCTAACCGAGTACGACCGACCCATTTACTTTCTGGAGCTTCGCTACAGTTACGAGTGCTGCTGGTGTTACCAGCGCGGCAAGGAAGTGACCATGCTTCCGCATCCGCTCTCTCCCTGCGGGCCGAGGACCATCCGGATTCCTGACGATGGGGAAGTACTAGGACAGGTCGTCGGCGTTGCGATGCGGATCGTGCAATAAGGGCCAGAGATCGGTTTCGCGCAGGATTCTCAGCATAATTTCAATGTTCTTGTCGAAAAGCTCCCGCGCCAGGGGATGACAGTCCTCCGGCGGGAGAACTTGATAAGACCTCAGCCGCTGCCACGCTTCCACCAGCCGCGCTTTCTCTTCCTTCAAGGACTCGAAGAAATCCAACAAGTCTTCAGTCTGTTCTTTCAAGCGTAGCGCGACAAGCCCTTCAAAAACCCGAATGTGGCATTGGCGCAGGCCCTCGTCTACGACGTCCGCCGCATAGCGCGACTCCAGTCCGTAGTGGCGATAGCGGCCCGTGTTGTAGTCGCGCAAAGAGGCAAGATAAACCAGCCGGCCGAAATGGCCCTGCAGCGGCGCCAAAGTGCGCTCCTCGAAATCTCGAACCAAGCGGTCCACCTCTCGCCCAAAGACTTCTCCTTCTTGGTCGCGTCGCTGCTGGTTGGGCATACCCTGCGGCCGCGGGTGCATACCCACCCCCCGCTGCCTGAACCTCCACAGGTCTAGGGAGGATTATACACGTTGATAGGCGCGACGGTGCACACTCGCACCTACGCGGCACGGCGACTTCCGCTCCCGCCGTTTTGAAACTGCAAGAGAACGGCCACCTTTACCGCAGAGACGCCGAGACAAAGAGAAACCGCCTTTGGTCCTCAAATCTCTGAGCCGCCGCGTCTCCGCGGTGAAAAGGTTCTCTGGGGATTATTTCACAGCTTTTTCGTGTCGGGACCTGTCCTGGTGTCCTGTATCGGGATGACTGGGTGCGGAGAGCTACTTCGGGAACGAGAACTTGAGCTCCTGCCCCATTTCGAACACCGGCTTCTTGCGGCGGCGGATGAGCGCAGTATTCTCCGAGAGCGCGGAGACCAGGATGGGCATGGCGATGGTCGAATCGCAGTGCACGGTCACCATGCTGGCGTCGGGCGCGATCTTCCCCCAGCTCTGAGCTTCTTCCAGCGTGCAGCCGGAAAGCCCCCCCCAGTGCGGCGCGTCGGTCACGACCTGCAGCGCGTACTGGTGCCCTTCGGTGGTGTTGCGGATGAACGTGGCGGTGACTTCGGTTTGCTGGACAAAGTTCTTCGGCGTGCCACCTCCAAAATAGACCACGCCGCTCGCGGGAGAGTCGCTGGCCAGATGCGCGGTCTCGAGCACGTCACCGATCACATCAAAGGTGAACTGGTTTTTGCCCAGGTGGCGGTTCTCCGCGATCCCAATGCCGATAGACGAATCGCCAATGGCCGGGCAGTAGAGGGGAATACCCGCCTTGTAGGCGGCAGTCACGATGCCATCTTCCTGGGCGCGCCGGGAGAGGTCTTTCCCGAGGAGGTTCAAGAACTCACGCGTTGTGTAAGGCCGCGACTGATCGAGTGACGCCGCGAAGCGCCCGAGCATGGCGTCGGCTTTGCGGAATTCCTCTTCGTCCGCCAGCGTGTCGTACATGCGGTCGATCAAGTGTTTCTGCAAATGCACATCGTCAATGTTGGGCGAGCACTGGAAGTGCAGCCGGCCGAGAGTCTCATGAATATCGTGGAAAAAGTTGGCGCCAGTGGAGACCAGGCAATCGATCAGACGATTCTTGATCAGATAGACGACCAGCCGCCGCATGCCGGCGGGCACCATTGCGCCCGACATGCCCATCATGATCATCACGCGGTCGCCCAGCATCTTCTTCCAGACTTGAAAGGCGATGCCCAGGTTGCGCCCTTGGAAAGAGATGCCCTGCATCTTTTCCAGCAACGCTGCGACGCTTTTGCCGGCATCGATTTTCAAGGGCCGGGTGGGCGTGGAGAGGATTTCGTGTTTGCGCATGTCACCCCCTATACTGCTAAGGCTGAGGTTCCTCGCTGCGCGCGAAGATTTCTCCTCCTGTCAGTAGTACCTCCGTGCCCAGCAGAACCTTAACACCGAGGTCCCTGAGATGCTGCGTGCCCTCGAGGTTGAGGCTTGAGAAGCACGGAGTCCACGGGGAGCTTCGTTTTGGTTGTGGCCAACGGCCGCGCCAGGGAATCCGGAGCCGTCGCCCTTACCGTTAGAGCTTCGAGCAGTGGTCAGGAGGGTGGACGGGAGAGCCAGGCTCGCCGACAGATCACTCGTCGATCCCCAGCAGGATGGCGGCTGAAAGCACCGTGCTCCAGAGGCCCCGTTTGTCGCCGATGGCAGATTGCGTGATGTGCATGGTCCGGACGATCTTGTTGGAAATCTGGTAAATCTCTTTCTTCTCATTCCAGCTCCGGTCCGGATCGAACTCGACCCCGAGTGTGGTGGCGAGCATTTCGGCGGCCAGCTCTTCGGCGTATTCCCCCGCCACCTCTTCCGTTTCTCCGAACGAATGGTGCTCGGAAAGGTAGCCGAAGGTGTTGCGGTCGGTGGGGAGGGCGATGCCGACGGAAGCGGCCACCAGGCGGTGGGGTTCGCGCGTGGAGTTCTCGCTCATCACCACGAAAGTCACCTGGCCGGGCCTCAATTCCTTTACGCCCTCGGAGCGCGGAATCAATTTGCAGCGGGGAGGAAAAATGCTGGAGACCCTTACCAAGTTGCAGGCGGCAATTCCCGCGGAGCGCAACGCCAGCTCGAAGCTCGTCAGCTTTTCGCGGTGCTTTCCTACACCTTTAGTCAGGAACATCCGTTTGGCTACGAACATTCCACTTCCTGCCTTCTCCTGGAGGTTCCGGGTCTAGCTGCTGCATCCCAAAGCCATCAAATCCGGTCTCCGGAAGTTGTTTTCCGTTCTCTGACGGGAGGGTTGTACCGTAACAAAAACCTCAGAAAAGTGTCAACGGAATTTTGGACACGCGCAGGATCGCAATTTGGGCCACAGAGTTCGCTCTGTCATCCTGAGCCCGCCATCAAAATCGGCGGGCCTTCAGCCGTGCCGGCCGGAGAGTCCGCAGGGGATTTCTCCGCTCGCACGACGACAATCCTTGTAAGGGGTCGGCCGTTCGCTGGGCAAGTCCCCCGGACCCGCTAACAATGCGGGTCTGATGGGGCTTGACTAAAATCCGGGTGCGGGATATGTTGACGAGCTTGATCCAATGCAGCCTGCATAAGGTCCCTTAATCAGAGGGAAAAATCTTTTTTATGGAGGGAGTATGAACCCGAAGGCGGTCCTCGAATTTGCCGCTACCAATAACGCTAAGATGGTGGACATTCGCTTCACAGACCTACCCGGCCTGTGGCACCATGTTTCGTTTCCAATCCATGAGTTGGGAGAGAAATCCTTCGAAGAGGGCTTCGGGATGGACGGATCCAGCATCCGAGGCTGGGCGGCGATCCATGAGAGCGACATGCTCTTGGTCCCCGACCCGACTTGGCACGTGCTCGATCCCTTCACCGACACCCCCACCCTGGTCATGATCGGTGACATCGTCGATCCTGTAACCAAGCAACACTACCTGAAAGACCCACGCCACATTGCGAAGAAAGCCGAAACTTACCTCGTCTACACAGGCATTGCCGACACCGCATATTTCGGTGCGGAAGCCGAGTTCTTCATCTTCGACAACGTGCGCTTCGACCAGGCGCAGCAACACGGCTATTACTTCATCGACGCCGAGGAAGGACGCTGGAACTCGGGCCGCGAGAAGGACAACCTTGGCTACCGGCCACGTTACAAGGAAGGTTACTTCCCGGTCCCGCCCACCGATCATTACCAGGATTTGCGCAGTGAGATGGTCATGGTGATGGAAAAAGCGGGGTTGGACATCGAGTGCCATCACCACGAGGTGGCGACGGGCGGTCAAGCGGAAATCGACCAGCGCTTCAACTCGTTGGTGAAATCTGCGGACGGGATGATGATTTACAAATACATCATCCGCAACGTGGCGCACCAATATGGCAAAACGGTAACCTTCATGCCCAAGCCGATCTACCAGGACAACGGCTCCGGCATGCACACTCACCAAAGTCTGTGGAAAGGGGGCAAACCGCTCTTTGCCGGTGACAAGTACGCGGGTCTGAGCCAGATGGCCCTCTATTACATCGGCGGACTTCTGAAGCACTCGCCGGCGCTCGCTGCGCTGATTGCTCCGACCACGAATTCCTACAAGCGCTTGGTCCCGGGGTTCGAGGCGCCGGTGAACCTGGCTTACTCGCGTCGCAACCGCAGCGCGGCCTGCCGCATTCCCATGTACTCGGCGAATCCCAAGGCGAAGCGCGTGGAATACCGTCCGCCGGATCCCTCCTGCAATCCCTACTTGGCCTTTGCAGCGATGATGATGGCTGGACTGGATGGAGTCGAAAACAAGATCGATCCCGGAGAGCCGCTGGACAAGGACATCTACGACCTCGGCCCCGAGGAGATGAAGAACGTTCCCTCCATGCCGGGCTCGCTCGAGGAATCGCTCCGCGCGCTGGAGAAAGACCACGACTTCCTGCTCAAGGGCGACGTCTTCAGTGAGGAACTCGTCGAAACCTGGATTGACTACAAGATGAAGAACGAAGTGCAGGCCGTGAACACGCGCCCGCACCCGTACGAGTTCGCGCTGTATTACGACATTTAGGTAAAGCGGTCAGTTGTCTGTGGTCCGTTGCGTGTCGAGGGCCACGCGGCGGAGCAAGAACTACCACGGTGAGACTCTACGCCTGATGGATGGGGGAGGCGGTGAGGGTGGCAGACCGTGCGGACCAGGGAGGTCGGGCGGCTTCCCTGGTTCTCTCCTTTTCGGAGGGAGTTTCACTCACCCCCGCACAATTCCTAAGGCCAGCGTATAATCACTCCAATGCAACCGGAGTTTGCGGCAATAGTTTTTGAAGATCCGGGCAAAGCCGCCGGCAACTTGGAGCGTCTGGAGCGGCAATTGGCACCGACGCTGCTTGCACCGCTGGCTTCGCTGCTTTCCCAGTCGCCGGACCCCGACGGAGCTTTAAACCTCTTGGAGCGCTATGCCCAGGGTGCGCCGCCACATGTCCTGGCTGAACTGGCGCGTTATCCGGCTGCGCTTTCCTATCTCGTCGCCATTTTTGGCTACAGCGGGTATCTGGCGGAGACTTTGCTGTCTGAGCCGGAACTGGTGGTGCAGTTCGCGCGCGATCGGAATTTCACCAAGTTGAAATCCAAGGAAGACTTGATGCAGGACTTTGCGCGATTCGCAACCACCAATCCGGACCCCTGGCTGGCAGCGTTGCTGGCGCGCTTCAAGCGGCGGAATTACCTGCGCATCGTGCTGAAGGACGTGCTCGGCCTCTCGACGCTGGGGGAGACGACGCTGGAGCTTTCGACGCTCGCCGATGTGATTCTCTCCGACGCCTACCTTTACTGCGACCGCGAGCTTGAAAAGCGCTATGGCCGACCGCAGTACCGCGATGCGCAGGGCCGCATCGTGCGCGCCGGTTTCAGTATCGTCTCGCTCGGCAAGCTGGGCGGAAATGAGCTGAACTACAACTCCGATATTGACCTGCTCTTTCTCTATTCCCACGACGGTGAGACAGCCGGGGGGAGCGAGCGAGAGTCTGTCACTACGAACAAGGAGTATTTCGTTCACTTGGCGCGGGCCATCACGCGCACGATCACCCAGGCAACCTCGCAAGGAGAGGTGTTCCGCGTGGACCTGCGGCTGCGGCCCGAGGGCGACCAGGGTGACCTGGCGATTTCGTTGAAGTCGGCGCTGGAGTACTACGAGCACCGCGCGCGCGATTGGGAATTGCAGATGCTCATTAAGGCGCGCCATTCCGCGGGCGAAGCAAAGTTGACACGCGATTTCCTGCGGGGTGTGGAGGAGTACGTTTACCGCTCGCCCGGGGATTTTGTGGCCGTGGAAAGTATTCTTTGGGCGCGCGAGAGGATTTCGAAGCAATTGCGCGAAAGCCGCGGACACGCGATGGACGTGAAGCGCCATCGGGGTGGCATCCGCGACATCGAGTTTCTGGTTCAATGCCTGCAGCGCCTGCACGGCCTGCACGATCACTGGGTGCGGTCGGGAGGAACGCTCTTCGCCCTGCGCAAACTGAACGACAAAGGCTGGCTTTCCGATCGGGATTACGCCGCGCTGACGACTGCCTACGAGTTCCTCCGCAAGGTGGAGCACCGGGTTCAGATGGAGGTAGGCCAGCAAACGCATCGGCTCCCGACCGACGCCCGGCCACTTGATCGGTTGGCACGTCGGACCGGCGTGGAGCTGGGGCCGTGCGACCGCTCGGGTGAGGCGCTGCTACGCAAGGTTCGCCAAGCCTTCGCGCGTGTCGACGAAATCTACCAGCACGTGGTTCATCCCAGCGATGCTGCCGCGCCTGGAACGGCTTTCGAACTAAAACCGGCTCCTACCCTCTTGCCTGACCCTGGGCACCAGTCCTTCGAGTCGCTGTTGAGTTTTCTGGAGGTCCAGGCTCCGGAGGTAGCGCGCTTGGTGCGCGAAGCGGAACTGCCGGATCGCGCGCGGAGGAATGCGACTCGCTTGCTCGCGACGATGGTGAGCTCGTCGGAGCGATTTGCCCCGGTGCGCGCGAAGCCGGCCTGCTTGCGGCGCGCGATCGAAGTGGCAGGCGCCAGCGAATACCTGACGGAACTTCTCGTTCATCATCCTGAGGATCTGGAGATGCTGGATTCCGTTCGACCGGCGCCATCCGACGCTGGGGCAGCAGAGCAGTTGGAGATGGGTTTGGAGCGCCGCTCAGCCCCCGAAGCTTATCCCTGGGTCGCGGAATCAGGGCTGGAGTTGCGCGAGAAGATGGCCATACTGCGACGCCACTACCGTGCCCGAGTTCTGGAGCTGGGCACGACGGACCTGGCTGCGGGCGGCTCTGCATTCCCGATGTTGATGCGTTGGTCGGACAACGCCGCACGCTCCATTGCGAGTGCCCTGGTGATTGCGCGGATTGGCTTGAGTCGCGACACGGTTGCGAACGAGGCTGCCCGTTGGCCATTCGTCGTGCTGGGGATGGGCCGGCTGGGGCTGAATGAGTTTGATCTGGCGTCAGACGCCGACCTGGTATTTGTGGCTGGGTCTGAGGCACGAAGAGACGAGCTGGAACACTGGACGCGCGTAGCGGAAAGAACCATTGAGGTTCTTTCGAGTTACACTCGCGATGGCACCCTGTTCGCGGTAGATACACGCCTGCGGCCGCGCGGTCAAGAAGGTGAATTGGTAGTTACGGCGGACGCGCTTCTCAACTACGTCGCAGAAAACGCACAAGCCTGGGAATTGCTCACTTACCTGAAGGCCTATCCCTTGGCGGGAAACCTGCAACTGGGGCAGGAGACAGCGAATCGGCTCCAGGCGACGATCTTCGACCGCTTGGCTGGGTACGGTGATTTTGAAGGCGAGCTTCACCAGATGCGGCGGCGGCTGGAACGGGAAGTGCAAGTTCCGAGCAGCAACACCAAAACGGCGCCCGGTGGTTATTACGATGTGGATTTTGCCGTTTCCTACTTGCGGCTGCGAAACCGCGTGGCGACCTTGCCCGGGGCCAACATGGCGGAGCAAATCGTGGCCTTGCGCACTGCGAGCGGTATTTCTCCCGAGGATGCCGAGATCTTGACGACAGGCGTCGGATTCCTGCGCTCGGTGGACCACATCATTCGGTTGATGACCGGGAAGGCCCCCAACGGGTTGCCCGAACACGTGGGGCAGGCTGAGGCCGCAGAAAGTGTGGCGCGCCGCTGGAAGTTGATTTCTGACGACCAGACACTCGCCTTGAAACTTTCCGAGACACAGCAACAGGTTCGGTACGTTTACCGGCGGCTGGTGGGATCCGAATAGGCCAAGAGGGAGAAGATCGAAGGTTATTCACGCCAGGGTCGCGCCCGTTGCAGCGAAGGTCTATGCACTGACACAGAAGTCACTCCGCCAGCGACACGACAGCCCTGAAGCGCGAGGGGCGTTTCACGCGCCTGTCGATTTGTACAGATTTAGAATTAGTAGTCTCGGCGACGACCGCCGCCCGGACGTCCGCGGTGACGGCCAGCGCCGCCGCCACCGCCCCCACCGTGGGGGCGCCCACCGAAGTCGGTGCGCTGCGGACGCGCTTCGTTAACGGTCAACCGGCGGCCCTGCAACGTTTGCCCGTTGAGGCCAGCGATGGCCCGCTGCAGATCCTCGCCATCAGCCAATTCGACGAACCCGAAGCCGCGCGATTGGCCTGTCATCTTATCGCGAACGACTACGGCTGAAGTTGCCTGAAAGCCCGCACTACTGACGAACTCGTTGAGTTCGGTATCTGTCACCTCGTGGGGAAGATTGCCCACGAACAACTTTTGCGGCATGAGATTCTCCAGATCGCGAGGCGTCCTCGAGGGGGCGCCTTCGCCTTTTAGATGCGCTCGACTTCTTCTGCTTGCAGACCCTTGGGACCCTCGCGGACCTCGTACCTTGCGTCCGCACACTGCTGAAAAGGGCGAAAAGCGGTGTCCTTGGAAGCGAGAGACCCCTTCAGTGTTCCTTGTCGCTTCCTGACCATATTCCTTCCTAAACGAGCAATTTGCGATACAGAGACGGCGGGTAGGCCCCACAATCCACCGTCATGCCGCGGGTCGCGAAAGCGAACATCCATCTTGCTCGGATGGCTGATGCGAGACACAGCAGAACTACCGAATTGCCAGGGCATCCTAGCATGTTTTCTTGGTCAAGATATTGAAAAAAGAAAAAAAGGTTCGACGCGGGCTTCCGCCGTAATTTCACCTGGTAACCGAGTTTGCGTTGACGGCGGCCACCCCTTCAGGCATATTTTGACTCTGTGTTTCCGTGTAGTGTTTTTGCTTGAGTAAATAGCCCGAGAACCGGTATGCGAGTGGGGAGTCGATCCTGCCATCCGCTGGCCGGACCGGGCGGTTTCTTACCCCTTTGCTGGGAAAGTGATCAACATGACTGAGCCAACAGCCTCCGACGCCGGGAAGGAAATCCTGCAAGAGAAGTCAACAGTCGGGAGTCAGAAGTCAGAAGAGCTGCGTTCCCGCCCGATCACCGTGGTGGCAGGGGCAGGTCAACCCGCGAAAGTCGGCCGAGGAGTTGAGCGCGCGGCATGGGAAGACTCGCGCTTCATGAAGGCGTGCCGTTTTGACCCGGTCGATGCCACACCCATCTGGCTGATGCGCCAAGCGGGGCGCTACATGAAAGAGTATCGAGATCTGCGCGCCCGGGTACCCTTCCTGGAACTTTGCAGGAATCCTGGCTTGGTTTCGCAAGTCACCGTCACCGCAGCGGACAAACTCGGCGTGGATGCTGCGATTATCTTTGCCGACCTCCTGCTGATTGTTGAGCCGTTGGGATTGCATCTGGAATACGACAAGGGGGAAGGGCCGGTTGTCAGCCCCAGGCTGCGTGAGCCCGTGGACGTCGGCCGCCTGCACGAGGTGGACCCGGAACAATCGCTGGGCTATCTCTATGATGCTATCCGGCAAACACGCGCGGATCTGGATCGGAAGACTCCGCTCATCGGATTTGCCGCCTGCCCCTTCACGCTGGCTTCTTACCTTATTGAGGGGGGTGGGTCCAAGAACTACCGGCACACGAAAGCCCTGATGTACCGTGACGCGGGCGCGTGGCGCGCGCTGATGGAGCATTTGGCGCGTAGCCTGGCCAAGTACCTTAACGGCCAGATCGACGCCGGTGTGCAAGCCGTCCAGGTCTTCGACACCTGGGTCGGCTGCCTCGGACCCGCAGACTACCGTGACTACGTCCTTCCCTACACGCGGATGATGCTGCAGGCGGTTAAGCCCGGAACGCCGATTATCCACTTTGGAACGGGAACCGCAATGCTCCTCGAAGCCATGCGCGACGCGGGCGGCGACATCATCGGCATCGACTCGCATGTGGAGCTCGACGAGGCTTGGCAGCGGCTGGGAGACCGTGTGGGCGTGCAGGGGAACCTCGATCCCGTCGTGCTTTGCGCAGACCAGGATTTCATCCGTAGGCGCGCGCAGCGCATCCTGGATCAGGCTGCGTGCCGCACGGGCCACATCTTCAATCTTGGTCATGGCTTGCTGCCCGATACGCCTTACGAGAACGTGGCGGCGCTCGTCGAGATGGTGCACGACTTGAGTAGCCAGCAGATCGCCAGGCGCCATAAGCCTTCTGGCGTCTGGAAAGCCCGTCGGAAGACGCGTGACTACGATCTCGAGAAGTAAGTCTGGAAGCAAGTGGGGCGCTTGCGGGGGATGCGGCGCAAGGGAAATCAGATTGAAGCCTTGTGTTCTCCCCTGATTCCACTCTGACCTGCCTACCTAAAACCGAGCGAGGCTTCTCCTCAGACGGACGATCCCGCAGGACGGGCCGAAGGCGCCGGGTTTTAGCCCCGCCCTTCCGGCCCCCGAAAGGACCCCCTTTCTCGCAGGCGAGCGCTAGCGCGAGCCTGAGGCGGAGATGACGGTGGAAATGGTCTTCAACATAATCCGCAGATCGAACAGCAGGGAAGCATTTTGTAGGTAGTAAAGGTCATATTCGAGCTTGAGAAGGGTGTCTTCTTCGCTGGCGGCGTAGGGGCAGCAGATCTGCGCCCAGCCGGTGATGCCGGGTCGAAGCAGGTGGCGCAGCGCGTAGACGGCGTACTTGCGCTGGAGGGCGGCGACGAAAGGCGGCCGCTCGGGGCGAGGACCGACGAAGCTCATTTCGCCCTTGAGGACGTTCCACATCTGTGGAATCTCATCAATGCGGAGCTTGCGTAGCCAGCGTCCAACGCGGGTGGCGCGCGGGTCGCCAGGCGAAGCCCATACGGGGCCGGTATCCTCCTCAGCATCGCCCACCATAGTTCGCAGCTTGTGAACGCGGAAGGTTTCTCCCCGCTGGCCGACTCTTTCCTGGGAGTAGATCACCGCGCCGCCGTCCTGGAGTTTGATGAGGACTGCCACCATGAGGAGGAGAGGCGAAGTCAGGATTAATCCCCCCAAAGCGAGGGTGATATCCACGAGCCGCTTAATGATCTGAAAGCTCTGTTCGTTGAGGGAGTGGAAACCTTCGGCGGTGGCCAGCCAGCGCTCGTCGAGATACTGCGCGGGGAGGCGCTCCGCGAATTCCGAGAAAAGGCGCAGCAGGTTCCATACGATCACGCCCTCCACACGATAGGCGGCGGCCTTGCGCATCGTGGCCTGATCCAGAGATGCACCGGCCAGGATGAGAAGATCGAGGTCTTCTGTGGCGCCGGGAACTCCGTTGGGTGCGAGGCTGGTCGGGGAACCTTGCGAATCAGCTTCTGGGCGCCAAGTGTGGATTCTTGAGGAGGGCGAGAACTGACGGATCAACTGGCGGGCCGTGTCTGCTTCGGCAGGGTTCCCCATGATGAGGACGGTCAAGCTTCGGCGGCGGAGGCGCAGGAAAAACCAGAGGCGCCATACGACCATGAACAGGGCAAAGAGCACGTTGGCGACCGCAAAAATGCCGCGGGCGAACCGATAAGCAGGCGCGAAGTAAAAGAAGAAAGAAGTCGCGATCGCCGCAAACAATAAACCGAGGAGAGGCCGGCGCAAGTTCTCCGCTGAACTCGCTTCGGGCTGCACCTCGTAGGCGCGGGTGAGATAGAGGCTGAGCGGGTAACCCATAAGGCAGAGAGCAGTTGCGAGGCTGTTCTCCTCAAAAGAAAACCACAGCTGGCCGATGCGCACGTAGGTGCCGAGCGCCAAAGAGATGGTCAGAAGAACCAGGTCTCCCGTCAGGAGCGCCAGCTTGGTCTTGGTCTGCAACGAAGCCTTCATGAGGTTGCGTGGCTCTCCTTTAGCAGGCGACCAATCGTTTCAGCAGCTCGTCGTATTGCTCGACCACGGCATTCGGGGAGTAGTGGTGTTCCAGAAATTCTCTTCCTTTCCGTGCGAGCCGCTCGCGGGTCGAACGGTCGTGGTACAGAGTTTCAAGAGCCCGGCAGAATGCTTTGACGTTGCCCGGTTCGGTGATGATGCCAGCGTCCGCCTCGTCCAGCAGCCGTGCCATGTCGGAGTCGCGGTCAACACTGGCGATGACGGGGCGCGCGGCAAGCAGAAAGCTATAAATGCGGCTGGGAAACGAGGTCTTGCCGACGCCCGGCCTGGTGGTCAGGACGAATACATCGGCACTGGCCAGCATCTCGGGAAGCAACTCACTGGGTTGCGTCGGCAGAAACTGCATGTTGGCTAGGCGACGCTCGCGTGTCAGACGCTCCAAGTCCGCCTGCTTCGATCCCCCGCCAACGACCAGAAACCGGAGGTCTGCAATAGGCCCCAGCTTCTCCGCGGCTTTCACCAGTAGCTCCGTCCCATGAGTGTAACCGATGTTGCCTGCGTACATGACCACAAACTTGTCATCGAGCCCCCAGCGGTGGCTAAAGGAATTGCTGCGGGGCAGGGGCGCGATGGCCGAGGTGTCAACGAAATTGGGAATGCTCACGATCTTCCGAGGGTCGATGCCCTTGGCGGCGATGGCCTCGGCAAAAGAACCCGTGATCACGGTGATTCGGTCACAGCGCCGGAAGATGCGAGTCATCAGGCAGCTCATGGCGTGCGTGAGCCTGCCCGCGCGGACTTCGCCGCTGGCGAGGTAAGCCTCCGGAAAAAGATCCTGGGCGCTGTAAATCACGGGGCAGCGGCGGAGGGCTTTTAGGAGAAGGGCATTGAATCCCAGCCAGAAGGGCGGCGACACCACAAGCACCGCGCCGGGGCGACCAGTGAACAGGCTGGCGAGAAAACTGGTCAGCGTGAAGCTGACATAGTTCAGGAGCTTCGAGACTTTACCGTCGGATTTCGGAAAAGCCCAGCACCGCACGATCTTCACGCCCCCCCGGAATTCGCGCCGGAAAGGCCGGAACAGATAGCCGGCAGGGACGTGAAGAAGCCGGTAGTGGGGCGTGCCCGCGAGTACCGTCACCTGGTGGCCGCGCACGGCGAGCGCTTGGGCGAGGCCCGTAATCACGGCGGCGTTGCTCGTGATCTCGGGGGCGAACTGAATGCTGAGGATCAAGAGGCGCAAAGGGGATTCTGCTGGCCCGACCCTGGAACGACCGGCCGCGGTCAGGTCCTCCTTTCCGGGTGAATGGTCGCGGCACCCTTGTTCGCGGTTTTGGGCAAGGGGTTGAATTGCTCGAAGACCTCGTGCACTTTTTCCGCGCCTTGGCGCCAGGAGAATTGCGCGGCGCGCGCCACGCCACGACGCGAGAGCACGTCCCGCAGGGACCGATCCGAAAGCATCTGCGAAATCCTATCGGCAATATCGCCAGGATCTTCCCCGTCAAAGAAAAGCGCGGCGTCGCCACAGATATCGGTCATGGGACGGCGCTGGCAACAGAGAGTGGGTGTTCCGCAGGCGAGGGCTTCAATCAGCACGTTGCCGCACGCTTCGAGCAGGGAGGGGAAAACGAAGCACTCCGCGTTTCCGAAGAGCAAGGGCATATGCTCGTGCGGGACGTAGCCGAGGAATCTCACCTGACCCGCGCAGCCCTCGTGCGCGAGGAGCTCTCTGACCCGGCCGACATATCGGGAGTCCCACACGCCGCCGGGAACGACCAGCGGCATCCCTACCTTGCCCTGCTTGACCAGGGAAGCGTAGGCCTTCGCCAGATTCAGCAAGTTGCCGTAACCCGCCAAGCGCGTCACGCAGAGAATGTAAGGTTGCTCCAGGCCCAGGCGCTCGCGCAACACCGCGGCGGAGTCTTGCGTGGGGGGGTGAAAGCCCTCCGTCACGCCATGGTAGGCGACCAGGATTTTGCTGTGCGGAAGGTGAAAGCGCTCGACCAGGAAATCTCTTTCCCACTCGGAGACAGCAATGATTTTCCGGCTCCTGCGAAGCGAGAGGCACGTCAGAAAACGGAGGAGCCAGAGCCGCGGCCGCAGCCGAAGCGCGTTGGGGAATTTGTCCGCGAAGAAGGGCTCAACATTCTGAATGGCGATGATGCTGGGAATCGGCGACAGGAGAATGGCCATGTTATGAGCGGTGTAAACAGCATCCGCCCGGTTCGACCATAGAATCCAGGGTAGAACCAACTGCTCCCACAGAACCCGCAACGCTCCGGAGCGCGGCACGACCCGACTGAGGTGGACACGGAAATTCGGCTGCCGCACCGCCAGGTCACTGGCGCGCTCAGCCGGAAGAAAGACCTCGTACAGATTGGAGGCATCAAGTTGCGCCAATTGGGGGAGGAAATTCTTCAGGTACGTGAGACTGCCGTAAGACGTGGCGGTGAACCCGAGAATGGCGATTCTCATGCGGCGCCCTTCGGGATGGGGGCGGTCGAGGGTTCGGGCAGAGTCATGCCTGACCCGCCGTGAGAAGCCGAAAGCGAAGCGCTCGGTTGTAGTTCGTTGGGCATGTCGGGTCGGCCTCAGGTTGCTCCCGCTCGAGCGTGCGGTACCGCGTTACTGCACAGGATCGGAGGGCGCGGCGCCAGGAGCTTCGATTCGCGCGCAGAGGGTTTGCATGGCCACATGGAAGATCGTCAGGTGAACTTCCTCGGCTTTTTGCATGTCGTGCACCGGCACCACCAGCGGCAGGCGCACCAGGCGCGCGAGCTTCCCACCATCGTAGCCGGAAAGCCCAACCGTGAACGCCCCCTGCCGGTTGGCATAATCAATGGCCTTTAGGACGTTGGCAGAATTCCCGCTGCCGGAAAGGCCAATCACCACATCGCCTGGGTGAAGGAAGTTCTTCAGCGGTTCGACGAAGATGTCTTCGTAGGAAACATCATTCGCGTAAGCCATCACAGTCGGAAGGCTATCATTCAGGCAAATCGCGCGAAAACGCTGCTGCCGGCCGAAAGACACCCCTTTGTTCAAATCGCAAGCCACGTGGGAGGCGGTGCTGCCGCTTCCCCCATTGCCCATCAGGAACACCTGGCGGCCCTCCCGGCAAGCTCGCTCCAGGAGTTGCACGAACTCTTCCACGGCGTCGGCGGAGACGGCGTCGAGCGCCTGCTTGAGACCGTGGCAGTAATCGAGAAACCGTTGGCGAATCACGAAGGTCCTCCCACTTCCCAGCAAGTAGCTACCATTCTAATGGATTTCACAGATCTTTGGGGCCTTGCGATGAACCTTGCTCCGGGACGCGCTCGGCAGAGTCGGGACCGGCGGGAGGTTTTGGCACGGCCACGTCTGCGCCGCGCCCCAGGTTGCCGCGTGGCGTTCGAATCAGCTCAAAGCCGTACGCAGCCACGCGACCGTGCGGCGCAGGCCGTCTTCAAGAGAGACGCGAGGTTCATAGCTGAGAGTCGTGCGGGCCAGGGAGATGTCGGCGGTCGAGTGCCGGACGTCTCCCACGCGGGGCGGAGCGTATTGAGGTGTTACCTGGACGCCGAGGATCTGATTGAGGAAGGCGATGGTCTGATTCAAGGTGGAACCTCTGCCGGTGCCCACGTTGATGACCTTGCCGGGCGCGGCGGGCGCAAGGCAGGCGCGCAGCGTGGCATCGACGACGTTCGTGACGAAAGTAAAATCGCGGGACTGCTCACCGTCCCCAAAGATGGTGGGTGTCTGCCCGCGCAGGTAGGCGACGATGAACTTGGACAGCACGCCGGTGTAAGGAGACTGGGGATTTTGCCGGGGACCGAAAATATTGAAATAGCGGAGGGCGACAACTTCCAGGCCGAAAATCCGGTGAAAAATCTGGCCGTAGTATTCACCCGCCAGTTTGGTGAGCGCATAAGGCGAGAGGGGTTGCGGCATTTGCGTCTCCACTCGCGGCAAGCTGGGATTATCGCCGTAAGCGGCGGCGGTGGCGGCCATGACCACGCGCTTCGCCTGGACATCGCGGGCGGCAAGTAGAACGTGGAGCGTGCCGTTCAGATTGACGAGGGTCGTCGAGACCGGATCCTCAATCGATCGCGCCACCGAGGACAACGCGGCGAGGTGAATCACATAATCAACACCTTCAAGAACGGGCCGGATCGCTTCCAGATCGCGAATATCGCATTCGCGGAGGTCGACCTTGTCCTGGACCGAGGCGAGATTCTCTCTTCGTCCACTCGAAAGGTTGTCGAGCACGCGCACGGATTCTCCGCGCTGAACGAGTTCTTCCACAATGTGCGAACCGATGAAACCTGCGCCACCGGTGACGAGATAGAGACCCAAGATGGTCCTCCGGGTTGATGCAGCAGGCAGTGTACCACGAGCGGAAACCGCCGAACCAGATTGCGGGCGCGACGAGAGGGCGGGTGCGAATTTCCCGCGCGGACCAGCGGCTCGGCGCTCACGAAAGGCCGCTACTTTTTCCTTGAGAGGAGAAACGCGAGTGGACCGTAGAGGCTGCCGAGGAGGAAAGGAAGGCGCGGAATCCGGGTCTGGCTGGATATGGGCGATGCCAGCTCTTTGCGGCCCAGGATTCGCAGAGCGGCGTAGCGAAGGATGGAACCGCGCAGGGAAGGTTCCTGCAGGAAATACTTCATGAGGATGGCGGTGTGCGCGCAGCCGGATTGAAAAGCCCACCGTCGAAGGGCGCGCCATTCGGTGGGATGACAATGGAAGATGCCGGCTGCCGGCTCGACGACGAGTTTGGCTCCGCCGCGCAGCAACCTTAGGAGAAGGTCCGTCTCTTCGCCGGAACCGATTCGCGTTCCCCGGCCGAAGCGACCGTCGAAGTAGCCGAAGCGCTCGAAGGCCTCGCGGCGGATCGCCATGTTCGATCCGGTGCCGCGCATTGCCAGGCGGATGGGGAAAGGATGCTTCTCGCGCGGGGCGTCGAGCAGGAGTTGCGATTCCGGCAGGTGGGCGCGATAGAGGCAGTCGAAGGCTTGGCTGACCGGGTCCGCAACTGTCTGGGCCCAGACGCTCCCCACGACGGCGAGAACCTCCGGGTCGGCAAGAGGGGCCAGCAAGCGAGGGATCCAGTTGGGATCGGCCCGTGCATCATCGTCAAGAAACGCGAGGACGGTCCCTGTCGAAGCGCGGATGCCCGCGTTACGCGCGCTGCCCAAGCCTCGGCGAGGCTCGTCCACCACTCGCACTTGATGTCGAACACGTATTTCCTCGAGGGCGTGGTTCGCGGGGCGATTGTAGACAACCACCACTTCCGCGCCTTGGGCCTGGAAGGGTTCGAGAGAACTGACACACGCTTCCAGGGCTTCAGGTCGGCCGATGGTGCAAACGATAATGCTGACCTCAGACAGTGAAATCGCCACGCTGCTGTGCCCGTTGGCAGGGTTCTGGATTCCTAATCGTTGTTGACACGAGAACCGGGGTTGTCATGGCAAGGCAGAAAGGAGATCGTCGTAGATCTTCGCGACGCCCGCGATCATCTGTTCGGCGGTGAAGCATTTCCGAACCCTCGCGTGGCCGGCAATCCCCATGACCTCTTGCGCTTCAGGATCTCGCAGGAGTTGGCGCAACCGACCCGCCAGCGCTTCGGGATCTCCTGGAGGGACGAGCCAGCCGGTCCGGCCGTTTTCGACAAGCTCGGGAATTCCCCCTACCGCGCTCGCGACCACGGGGAGCCCCGCAGCCATGGCCTCAAGTCCCGCTACCGGAAAACCCTCCTCGAGCGAGGGAAGCGCGAACACTTCCCAGCGGGCCAGCACCGGGGCGAGTTCCTCCACCCAGCCCAAAAACCTCACCGCCTCCGAGAGGCGGAGGGCCTGAGCTTCACGTTCCAGCCTGGCGAGCTGGGGCCCCGAACCGGCGATCTCCAGAACCAAATTCGGAAACTCAGCGCGAAGCGAGGCAATGGCCCGGAGAAGATACACGAGTCCTTTCAAAGGAAGGAGCCGCACCGCGGAGCCGACGACTCTCTCCCCGGTGCGCGGAAGTCGCGGACCCGGCATCTCCGGCACTGCAACGCCCGGATACACCACTATGGGCCTTGTGTCCACTACGCGCTCGGCGACGCTACGGGAGACTGCAATGACCCTGTCCGCTCCCCGACCTGAATGAGTCACCAGGCCCAATCCACGTGGTTCAAGAACGCGGCCGTGGAGGTGCACGACGATTTTCGCCCGCGTGCCGGCCCGAACGAGCCACCGCACGGACCTTCCCCCAAAATGGATGTGGACGATCTGGAACTTCTGGGTTCGCAGGCGACGCCAAAATCTCCAGGCTCCGGCGGGATCGCGCGCGCCTCGAGACCAGTCGAGGGCGCTCGCCCGCACGCCAGCTTGCTCCAGCATGCCCACCAGAGGCCCCTCTCCAGCCAGAAACCAGGCGTGAAAGCGGAACCGTTCCGGGTCGAGCCCGCACGCCAGCGTTCCCACAATCCGGGCCATCCCTGTGCCCTCGGGCTGCGCCGTGCCAAGGATATGCAGGACCTCGTGTGCCATTACATTTCTCGATCGCGGGGCCCCTTCATTAAGCCACTCCATCGGAAGTCTACAGAATGCCTGCACAGTGGATAAGCAAGAACTTCAAACTGCCCAGACACCCCCCGCTCTGACCCAGCCCTCGCGGGCTCAGTACTGGATGCTTAGCGACAGCACCCATCCGAAGGGCCACACACTAAAGACCGTTTCAGTTCGAACCTGCGCGCGGTCACGACGATTATCGCTGCTGCGGCCTTCCGGGGCAAGCAGGCCCCTGAACCTGGACCGCGAGCGATCCACCTGCGACGCAGACCGCCCGCGGAGCATCTATTGCGCTATGTGCGAGCCGTGGCCCCGGGCATCGAGAACCCCAATCTCCCTCCCGCACGCTGGGGCTGCGTTTCGAGACGCGCTCTCCTTGTCTTGGCGTCAGTTGGGCAGCGAGACACACCCCGAAGTTGCCGACTATCTTCACCTCATATAGAATGGCCTACCTAAGAAGATGAAATCCTGAGCCGCGTTCTGGTTTTCATGCTCCTGGCCATTTCGTCGGGAGTGCTCGTATCACCGGTGCCGATATGGCTCCACATTCATTCTCCGGGCAAGACATCGGGAAAGCTGGTGCTGATCTAGGTGGACCCACACCAGCGAAGAGTTCGCGGCGATTGACCCTCGGCGAGTGTCTGCGCAAGGTTTATCTCGTGGCGCTTTTCGCGCTGCTATTGTTAGGCGGCGTCACATTCGTGCTCAAGTCGTTCCATGACGTTCATTACCCGTTCGGATGGGATGACGATGAGGGCGCTGTGTGGTGGGAGATTTCCCATGTGACCAACCTGCGTGTTCTCTATCACCCCCTTCAGGAGTATCCCTACTTCGTGGTCCCCTATCCGCCCGTTTACCATCTCGTCGCTTGGGGAGCGGGAAAAATCACCGGGGACTTTCTGATAGGGGGCCGGCTCGTTTGCGTGCTTTCCGCCCTTGGGATCAGCCTGATCCTAGGGCTTCTGGTCTTCCAGGCCTCCCCGCAACGAATCTCCGCCCGGGTCAGGGGCAGCGGCGCCTTGCTCTCGGCCTTGCTTTGCTTCCGGTTGGACTCGCTGAGCCACTATATCCCGGAAATGGGTGTCGACCTGCTGGCCGTCTTTCTGACTTTTCTTGGCGCGTTCCTGTTCATCCGCTTCACATCGAAGTCCGCGTGGGCATATGCGGCCTTTGCACTCTTTGCATTGGGAGTGTTGACGAAACAGATAATGGTAGCAGCGCCGTTGGCCTGTTTCCTCGCGTCCGCCCTCATCAGTCCGAAAAAAGCCATACGGCTCCTGGTGTTTTCGGCAACGCCGGGCTTGGGGATTTTAGGCTACCTGTCTTGGGCAACTGACGGAGAAGTTCTGCGGCATCTTCTTCTCTACAACACGCGACAACCATTTTCAATCACGCACTGGATTGTGGGCATGCAACAGAACCTCATCAGTATGCTTCCGATTGCTGCGATTGCCTGCCTGGCATTCCTTCCTTTTCTTAACCACGGGATGTCAGTAAGGCGCGGTTCCTTCCTCCGCTGGCTGCGCGGGGGCGTACAATCAAGTCCTTACCGCCGAGCACTTTTTGTTCTCGGTGTGCAACTCTTCTTTGCACTTCTGGTCTCGGTCACTTATGGGAAGTTGGGCTCGGGCTACCATTATTTTCTGGAGTGGAACCTTGCCTGCTGCCCTTTGGTTGGCTTGTTCTTTGTGCGAGCGTTCGAAAGCTGGCGACCTTCCTCTCGATACACACTTGGAGGCGCGGCGCTGTTTCTCTTGGTTTTCCTGGCGGCCCTCACAGGTTTTCCGGATTCACTCCGCCGCATCAACAGCGTATTCCGTATCACGCCCGGTGAAAGGCGGATCCAAGATGTAAGGTTTTCTAGTGCTGCGGAGGCCCTGAGGATCGTCGAAGAAACGCCCGGCCCGGTACTCTGCGAGAATATGGTCCTTGTGATGAAAGCTCATAAGGAGATTCCGATTGAACCCGGGATTCAGTGTTTCTTGGGTAAACTCGGCGTATGGGACCAAACCAATTTTGTGAAGATGATTTCCTCGCAGAAGTTTGGGGTAATCATCGTGAGGACCTTGGATAACTGCTTCTGGACAGACGCTATTGTTGGAGCTATCGAGAAGTATTACGTGCTCACCGAACGGCTCGGCGACGTGAGCATCGAGGCGGGCTCTTACGTCGTCTACAGGCCACGGCCCAAGCCCGGTCAACCCTGAAAACGTTGCTCTACTAAATCACCTTGATATGTTTTTGAGGGAGTGCTGAGAGCGATGTCGGGTGCTAGCCCATCCCTCGAAGTCTTGTTGCCCGTTCATAATGAGGCGGAAAGTATCGAGGGTACAATCCGGGAAATCTACGAAGCATTGTCGCCACGAGTAGCGCCGCGATTCATCATCTGTGAGGACGGAAGTGTGGACGACACGAAAAAGGTGCTGATAAATCTCAGCCAATCGTTTCCTATGCAGCTCGTCATGAGTGAGGAGCGCAAGGGTTACTCGCGAGCGGTGATTGATGGAATGAAGTCTCTCGAGGCAGAGTACCTATTGTGTCTGGACTCGGATGGCCAGTGTGACCCGAAGGACTTTGGGAAATTCTGGGACGCTCGCGACCACCAGGATGTGGCCATCGGCTGGCGCGTCAAGCGTGCCGACAGCCTGCTGCGAAGGGTGTTGTCGCGGGCATTCTATCTCGTCTATCAACTTTTTTATCGGGTACCGGTGCATGATCCGAGCTGTCCTTTCGTTCTTGCGCATCGGCGTGTGATTGAGAGCGTGGTATCCGAATTGGGCGAGATGAACCAAGGCTTCTGGTGGGAATTCACTGCGCGTGTTCACCGACGCGGTTTTTCTCTTCGGGAGATACCTGCAAACCATCGTGGCCGCTCGGCAGGAAGGACTCAAGTTTACCGGCTGAACCGGCTGCCCGTTATTGGCTACCAGCACTTCGTGGCTCTGTTTAAGATCTGGCTTCAGACCAGAAGACGGCCGTGATTGACCCAGCTACTTTCCGGCACAAGAATGATTGATCCCAACCTGACGGTGGCGCATGCGCTATACGCCGGACCAGGGCCGAATCCTCTGTTTGGGGCTTACCCTGCGCAAGAGGTGGCACGGACACTTGGATACGACTAGCATCGCGGTGCTAGGGGTGTAGCAATGAGCAGCGGAAAAGACAGTGTTCTGAGTCCCCCTGCCAGTGGCCCGCTGTGGTCCGACCGCTGGGTCACGGGCGCTTTCCTGCTATTTCTTTCCGGCTTATCGGTCGCGGCTGCCTTTTTCCTGTTCCGGGATGGCAAGGGGTGGGTCCTCCTCATTGCCCTTGCTGCCGGTGCATTGCTGTGGGCTCTGGAGCACCTGGAAACCAGATACCTCGGTGGGTCCGCGAGAGCGTGGAACCTGTTGCCGGGTTACCTCGCGCCAGTGATAGTTATTTCGCTGGCCACACTTGCAGTTTGTCTTCCCACCCTCAACAGCTACTTTAGCGGGGACGAGTTTGCCTATATCCCCCTGTTTCGTACTCTATCGCTGAGTCAGTTTCTGCGACTGTTCCATACGGATCTATCGCAGGGCGTCTTGGGATGGAATCCGCGGGAGCTACGCCCCTTATACGGTCTTTCCTACAAGCTCAGTTATTCCCTTTGGGGCCTGCACCCGTTGGGCTATCACCTGAGCGGTGTTTTGGTGCACGTCATCAACTCCACGATGGTCTTTCTTATTGCCAAGAAGTTAGCTCCTGGCGAATCCTGGAGAGCGGGTTTTGCCGGGTTGCTTTTTGCTGTGCAGCCGGTTCATTCGTGGACTATTTCCTGGGCCAACGGTTCGCTGACGGAAGCCATACCATCCCTGTTCTATATCTCTGCGTTTCTGTGCTTTGCATGCTTTCGACGCACGGGCCTGACCCGATATCTCGTTATGTCCATCGTTGCCTTTGCAGCTTGTTTACTAAGCAAGGAGACCGCCGTCACTCTACCTATTATGCTGGTCTCCTTTGATCTTTTCCGAAAAGTTGTGGGAGAGAACAAGGCCTCGACTGGTGCCGGACAAGCTGGAAGCAGGCAATGGTTGCGTTTCATTCTGACCTATTTCCCCTTTGCCGTGTTGCTCCTGGTTTATTTGGGATTACGCCGGCTAGCTTTCGTGAGTTATCTTCGAGAGGATCAATGGGGGTCGAATATACAGGAGGCGACGTCAAGCTCGGCGGGCTTTTGGCTGCATCTTACGCACCTAGGGATACGCTTTGGAGACCTCCAGGTCTTCAACCTTCGCCACTTATTGCTCCCCTTTCCGGCTGCCGTCCTGGGCCTCGTCCTAGGTCTATACCTGGTTTGGGTTCTCTCCCTTCTGCGGCGGCGATCCGAATACCGCAGGTCCATGGAGGTCATCCTATACTTCGGCTTGGTGTGGTATTTGATTACCAACCTTCCCCTTTTAGTGGTCTACCAAGACCCCCACCATCTATATCTCCCGGCGGTCGGGCCTTGCATTGCCACCGCTTTCTTGGTCGCGCCGGCTTGCGCAGAACTCCGCAAGCACGCCGGATATCTGCGGCTGCTGGGCGCTGCGCTTCTGGTAGGCTTTTCCGCCTGCCAGTTGTGGAAGGAGGATACTCAGTGGGCGCGCAAGGCGGAAGTGTCAGCGAGAGGAACCGCGCAGTTGGCAGCAGCCCTCGGGGATATGCCGAAACAAACCCTGGTCGTAGTTTGGTTTCCGCGGGAGTCTTCAGCTACCGAATTCTGGGATGAGAATTTGCCCTATTCGTTGCAGGAGCCATTCAGCCCCACGGATCTCTATTCCAGAGCCCACATCATTGAGCTTCCCGACATTTATTGCTGTCCTCTGCCTCAATGGTGGGAAAAGACCAAGCCGATGCTCGGCGCCGAGTTGGCAGGAGCCCCGGACGAGCAAATTGAAATCCATCTATTCGCTTGGGACAAGCGGAGCAGCTCCTTCCAAACCAAGACGCGTGTCCTGCCGAGAGAACTCCTTCGAGCCTGTATCACTAAATCGCTGGGAGGGCCATTGGAGACGGCAGACTCTGTCGGGGAGGCCGAGGCAAATAAGCTTGTGGAAGCGCTGGCGAGACTGGTTTCAGAAGGGCCGTAGCTTTCCAGAATTCAGAAGGTGTCGGATATGCGTTGCCCCAGAGTTCTTTGGTTGAGGCGCGGGCCGGGCAGGAACGGCTCGGCTTTCGCGTGTCTCGGCGATACAATATTCGCCGCAAGCGACCCTCGCCACGGGAGCGGCGTTCCCCTGTGCGCAAAGGCGGCTTCGAGAGCTAGGACAGTGCTCGCGTAGCGGCATGCAGGAGTTGCAGGTGAGCAAAGGGAGGAAGGCGATTTGGCTCCTCCCGCCGGCGCCCCAGCGTGGTCCGACCGCTGGGGCACGGCAGCATGTGTGCTGCGTCTTTGCAGCTTGAGCGGAGTGGTCACCTCTAGCTCGAATTCAAGATATTTCCCGATGAGACTCGGAGAATAATCGCCAGCGGGATGGTGCTGACCTGTCCGTCTTCCGTGTTTCTTGTTAGGGCACGAGGTGTATACTGGGGTCCAGATGTGAGTTCCCCCATACGGGGTTGCCGCAGATAGGCAACTGGCGCAAGCCTGCAATTTTCCGAGAGAATTGGCGTCAAGGTACGCACTGCCGGCCTTATGCTACTAAGGGAATGTAAAGGAAAGGGTCGGCGCGCCGCTATCTGCACGTCGTAACTGGTAGCAGATCTCATGCCACAAAGTCAGACTTTCTCTTTCGGCGCCAACTGGCGAAGATTCCAGAGCAGGATCACCGAGGAGAGGGTGAAGAACGCCGCACGATCCTTGACAGACTTCCTTGAATTAGAGAACTTCGAAGGTCGGAGTTTTTTGGATGTCGGGTGCGGAAGCGGCTTGTTTTCGCTTGCCGCGTCCAGCCTCGGCGCGAAGCGGGTTATAAGTTTCGACCGCGACCCGCTTTCTATTGAATGTTGTCGACGACTTCGGCGGAGAGTGAACGATCCACCCAACTGGGAAATCCACCAAGGCTCAATCCTCGATCCTGATTTCACTTCGGGCCTGGGAAGCTTTGATATCGTTTACGCCTGGGGAACGCTCCAGCATACTGGAAAGATGTGGGAGGCTCTGAAAAGGTCTGCTGCGCTGGTCAAGCCGGGAGGATACCTTTACATTGCAGTCTACAACCAGGTTGACGGTTGGTTGGGCTCAAAGTTCTGGCTGAAATTCAAGCGGGCCTACAACGCGCTGCCGCGACCTGGGCAACTCTTGGTCGACATGGCCGCTATTCCTATTTATTTTGCCGCCCGGTCCCTGCATGCCAAGAGCTTGGTTCCGGATGTCCAAAACTACGAATCTTCCAGAGGGATGTACTGGAGAACGGACCTCACTGATTGGCTCGGTGGGCTTCCCTACGAGTGCGCAACTGTCGAACAGGTCTTCCGATTCGTCAAGGCGAATTGCCGAGGTTTAAGCCTTCATAATCTTAAGACGACGAACAGCCTCGCCAACAATTGGTTTCTCCTCAAGCGCGAAAACGCCCCCGGCTAAACAGTCGGCGGATGGGCTTCAAGGCTCGGGCCTCCCCCAGCGTTTAACGCAAGGAGGCGGGCTTTAGACGGTCGACGGTGATTGCGGCGCGCACGCCGTTCTGTGGCATGCGTGCCCCTTGACCACCAAGCACTAGGAGAGGACCATCGGGTTTCATCGAAAGAATCCGCGGTCTGCCTCAGTTCT
Source organism: Terriglobia bacterium (assembly GCA_020073545.1). Taxonomy (GTDB): domain Bacteria; phylum Acidobacteriota; class Terriglobia; order UBA7540; family UBA7540; genus Bog-366. The sequence goes on from JAIQEZ010000027.1 coordinate 41,899, forward strand.
TTTTCTCCCAGATTGCATCGGAGTTCCGAAAGACTTTGGCCACCTTGTAGTGGGCATGAAGATAGTCCTGGAGCGGGCCGAGATGGTCGTCAGAGGGATCCTCCCAATCGGGAATTGAGTCCAGGTCGAGAGTTGACCAGAGGATGTAGCGGACTGGGTTTTGTTCAAGGGCATGAATCACCTCCGCCACTTGCTGGGGAGGCGTGTAGCCATTGTTTTGTATGAAAGGCAAGGGGGTGGGGTTACGGAGGTCCATGTAGAAGTATACCCCTTGTGCACCCGAACTCGACGGCGCATAGAGATACTCCGCTGGCCGGGTGTGCTCTCGCATCCAAACCAGTACCTCGCCCTCCCATGGATCCGTCGCGAGAAGTATGCCAGGGCGCGTCGTGACGATCTGCCTCACCTTGGATTGCGCTGACAACACGGCGTGAGGCACTAAGAGCAGAACTCCTGCCACCAGCCCCGCCGCAAGCGCCCGAGGGACCTTGCTGGGAGAATCAATGAACCAAATCAGGAGTATGACACCCGGCAAGGCGTTCGAAAACATCCGGTTAAGGCTCGGAGAGGGAGCGACGCTCACGAACATGAAGGAGCCCACGATGGCCAGCAACATCGGGCGCACCCAGAAATCCGTGGGCTTCTTTCCGGACTCCCGCCGGTATCGAACGAAGAACAGGAGGTGAGTAAAGGGAATGACTCCGTAGAGAAAAAGCCACGGTATGAAGTTGAAGAGGAAAACGCGCAGGGATGTGAAGGGAGGGACAGTGCTCGTCACGACCCCGAAAGTGTTGTCTGGCGTCTTGGGATAATACTTGATGCCGAAGATCACCGTGCACCAGAGAAAGCGGGCGAGGCCAGCCTTCCAGACGAAATAAGCGTTCAAGGCGATGAGGGTGGCGAGGAAGCCACCGACCAGCCAGGCCTCTTGCTTGAGCCATTCGCGCCGGCCCTCCCGCCTCTGCCGGGATTCCCACCACAGGAAGACGCAGAAACCCATGACAGCAGCCAACCCGCGCGTCTGCGTGAACCAGGCGGTGAGGCCGCAGAAAAACCCGGCCGCCGCAATCCGCGCCGGAGTCCGGCGTTCGACCAGTGCCGCTATCGCGGCAAGTGCCGTAAGCAGACTGTACCAATGGTGCGTGGGGTCGAGCCGGTTCTTGTACACTCCTGCGAGGAAGATGGCGCTCGGCAACAGAGCGAGGCCGGGACGCACCAGCTTCCTGGCGATCACTACGCCCAGCCAAGCCAGACCAAGCCCCAGGAACAGGAGCGCCAGATGTGGGATCCATATCCGATGCCCGAAGAGCTTGAACAGGAAGAAATAGACGAGCACGGTCCCTGGGGTCATGAATTGAAAAAAGTCGCGATACATCATTTGGCCTTCGTACATCCGCTTGCCGTCAGTTACCAAGGTCAGGCCGTCAATGTTGTAATCGATGGGGATGAAGGGCGGAACGAAGAGGAAGGCATAAAGGAATATCGCCGCGGCCAGTAGGAATAGTAGGGTTTGGATATCAAACGTCCGGCACGGGGGTGGGATAACTGCTTCGTCTGCTCGCGGCATTCCTTGTGTCTCCGAATCCGACCGACCTTTTGATCTCATGTCAGCGAAGATTGTGGGAATTTTCCTCTAGACCGCGAGATTCCCGCTTCTCAACTTGTGAATAGCCTTCTGTCACTCAATTCCAACAAGAATCCTTGGACGTGTGATAAGAAAAGGACGCCGTTTCAAAACGTCTTTATCGACGACCAGGGAAAGTCGGAAAGGTACGCACCATCCAATTCGACAACCTTTCGACGTGGCCCCTACGCACCAGCCGAGGGCGCTCGCCCGCACGCCAGCCTGCTCCAGCACACCCACCAGAGGTCCCGCCCCAGCCAGAAACCGGGCGTGGACACAGTACCGTTCGGGATCGAGCCCCCGCGCGAGCGTGTGGTTTTGTCAACTTGGTTTGGTCCCTTCTTGATCACCTGAATTGGCCCCACCTAACTGATTGATTCTCTGTGGCGCTGCAGTGGAAGTTTACTGGATTTTGATGCAGGGCAGGAGCGAAAAGTTCAGAGCGCTAAGGCCACTGCACTCGGGCGCGACCGTTTGCTCCTGCGATGCCTCAAGGTCTGACAGACAGTGCTCATTTCAAGAACGGAAAACCGGCGAAGCTACCAAAATGCCCAGCTCGAAATGCTGCAGGCTTGCCGAATAGGCAGGCGTCCCGCGCGGGGCTCTGGCCCAGTTCCCAATCAAGACTCACAACCAGTTTCAGACCTCGGTAGGGGTAGGCTGGTGAATCTTCGTTGAGATTGAGGTGATGCACTTCCAGCCCCACGTCAGAACGATGTAGACGATTAGCGGCAGAAAGGGCACAGAGAAGCGATGATTATCTCCAAACTCCGTGAACGCCGCGAACACGGAAACCCATAAGGTGATGGCGAAGATCAGATATTCAAATTTCGTGAATACCCTCAAGCGAAAGAGAGCACACGGGAAAGAAAACAAGGCCAGAACGAGAAAGACAGCCGTAACTTTGTGAATCAGAAACTCTACCAACGGCCCAGCGAATCCCGTTAGTCCCAAGCGGGTGTCCTGCGGCCAATTGACCTCCGCCGGGCTGGCCTCTCCCCAGAATTGCATCCAGCCGTCTTCGGCGCGCCGGAGGCACAAAAGGGGATGATGAACTTCCAGATAGAGGGCGAGATAGGTAAGTTCGCGCGACACCTGGACTTGCGATTTCCCCGTTCTAGCAGCGCTTGCAGCACGCGCGTTGCCCCCTCGCCATCCACCACCTGGCGGCCGATGTTCGCCATCTGCTCTCGCAATCTCCTCGATCGTCCCAGTTCGTCGAGTGCTGTCGCCAAGGCAGACCCATCGAAATCCCCGATGGG
>JAIQEZ010000028.1 GCA_020073545.1 Terriglobia bacterium
ATGCACCGATCACCAAAACAATCGCTACTGCGGCAATGAACCGTCTGATCATGTGCTCATCGAACGTTGTAGTTATCGCGACAAGGTCTGTGGATTGAAGCTGCCCTCCGATACATCTCCGGTGTCGATCTTCTGCTCAAATGTTCCATGCGCCGGTATCAGCGCACGAAAGAACCATCGCGGGTACTCCGGCCTCGCCTGGTGATCTTTCGCCGATGCTATGCTGGCCCTCTCCGCCTTTGGAGATATTGGAGGCTGGCGGTCCGGGACATAGAATTCACCGGCCAGGTCAAAGAGATTTCCACCCTCTGTCGAAGGATGCGATCGCCAGAGCGGAATTGCGCTTCCGGTCCTCTCGTTGCCCGCAAAGAATTCCGCGCCTATCCAGAGATAGGCCTCAGTATCGACGTAAACCAGCGTGCGCAGATCTCCATACGTCTGAGTCTTTGGAGTCATCTCCAGAATATACGCATTGCGTAGCTCGAAAGGCTCCTCGCCCATCTTCATAGCTATATCGCCGGGCACGAGTCCCGCTGGTTCGTCATTCGCCGTCAGGCAAGCCAGCAGCGACGCGGTTCCGAGGACCCGATATGAATATTCCTCAGTCTTGGGAAGTGCATATGCCCAATATGGTTGATGACACGAGCGGCACGCTTCGTTGACGGGCACGAAGCCCGAGCCCATCCGTCTGACTCTCCGAGTTTGGGAATCAAAACCATAGAATTCGTCGCCGCGATGCGGATCGAGAAAACGAATCCAGATCCCCGAGCCTTCGCCCCCATCGCCCTCTGGGGTTGCGGTCCATAGATTGCAGCGGGCCTTCCATTCGAATCCCAGGGAATTCGAACCGATGGTCGGGCGTGGATCGACTTCGGTGCGATGTGCGAAACGCATGAAGGTAAACTGCTCGCAGATGTAGTTGTAGTCCTCTTCCGCCTGGATAGTGTTCGGCGCCACATCGGAATAAGCAAAGCTGCCCCACGGCGTCAGCGAAAAGTCGTCGGGCATGAACGGTCCCATATGCCAGTTGTATGCGATTTTCACCGCAGCTTTCGGATCCGAAAGGGTAACCGTAGGGAACGGAGCACCGGCTATGTAGTTGGTGATGTTGTCTTCACTGTACAGGCTGACCTGTGGCGAGTATTTCTCCGTTGCCTGGGTGAAGCCCGTAGACCAATCGAGTCTCTTCGTCGGAACAACACGAATCGAAAAGATCGAAGGGCTCTTACGTGACACCGGCATAGTGGAGTCTCAACCCCGCGCCTGCGTCCGAGCTTCCCGCGGACCGAGGGACTTGTTGGGATCAACCACCAGCCAGGCTGCGGCGCCCAGGGCACACAACCCGGCGGCGGTCAGGAACGGTGCGGTCCAGCCGAAGTGCCTGGCGAGCGCAGGCGTCAGAGCCGCAGTCACTGCGCCCCCTATTTGGCCTCCCATATTCATGAAACCGGAAAGTGAGCCGGAGGAGCGTCCGCCCAAGTCCGCGGAGAGCGCCCAATAGGCGCTTTGCGAGATGTAGAGCGCGCCCGCGCCACCGGCGAGCATGATACTGGCCGCGGCAGCACTGTGCGCCCGAGCGCCGAAGGCCACGAACACCGCGGCTCCCGTCAGACCCAAGGCTGCCACTCCACAGCGTCCCCACCAGCGCCCAAAACGCCGGCTCACGGCGTCGGCGATCCAGCCGCCCGCTGCCGATCCCAGGGACATCGCCACGAAAGGCAACATGCCGTAATAGCTGCCGGTCTTGAGGTCCAGACCGCGAACCCTGGTCAGATAAATGTAAAACCAAGTGAAGAAAATGTAGGCGACATACCCGAAGCAGAAATAGCTGAGGGTGATGGCCCAAACGTCCTGACTCGCGAGCATTGTGCCCCACGAGAGTTTGGGTCCCTCGACGCGCTCACCTTGCGGGATGCCCTCGCGAATCCATTTTCTTTCGGCGTCGTTCACCCAGGCATGCTGGTCGGGATGATCGCGCGCTATGCCGTACCACCCCACTGCCACCAGCAGTCCCAGCAAGGCGCAGAACCAGAAGGCGGCACGCCAGCCGAAGTGAATCATGAGAGAAGCGATGAGGGGCGGCGTCAGGGCGGCGCCGGCGCCCACCCCGGCAAAGATCAGGCCGTTGGCCAAGCCGCGCTCCGCCGTGGGCACCCAGTTGGCTACCCAGCGGTTCGAGCTCGGGTACATGACGGACTCGCCCACGCCCAGCAGGAAGCGTACGGCCAATAAGACCAGAAACGCCTTCGCCAAGCCCGCGGGGATACTTGCCGTGAGCGTGGTGAAAACGGCCCACCACGTGGCGCCGAGCGCCAGCACGCGACGCGGGCCAAGACGATCCGCCGCCCAGCCGCCACCAATCTGAAAGAGCCCATAGCCCAGCGAGAAGGCGCTAAAGACCCAGCCAAGCTGCGCGTCCGTGAGGTGAAATCCCTGAGAGATGGATTGTCCGGCGATGGAGATATTGACCCGGTCGAGGTAGCTGATCGCGCCCATCAGGGTCATCCAGGCCACCAGCATCCAGCGAACACGCGTTGGTTTGTCGGAGTCCATCGAACGGTCTGGGCCGCTCAGGCCGGTGCGGCCCAAGGGCTCAACAGGTTGGCACGAATCGACGAGGATCGCAACAGTTGCGTGGGTGGCGCAGCCCAATGCAACGCACCGGGACAAGTGGGCTGCCCTGTTGAAGATTACACAATAGGGTGACAGGTTTTCCCCGTAGCGCCGCCGTCCCGGCGGCAATGCTTGATGCCGGCGCTACGAAAGCGCGTCACTATATTCGGTAATCTTCAGTAGATGTGCGCGCCGGCCGATCCCGCGTACGCGAGACACTGGCCTGGAAACTACGGAGGCTTGGAGCGGGTTCCCAAGTCTCGCCGGTCCCGCAGGCGCGGGATCAGCGCCACCCGCGAAATCGCGGCAAATCGGGAATGGTAGCACAGGGCCCGTGGTCTGGCCCTGCGGCTCTTCCAGCAGCACGGGGCTTTGCCGCGTTGCAAACTCGATAATCTTGGGTTTCTTCGGCCGCGCCTTAAACAAAAGCTCTCCATCCTCCTAGCCGCGCCGCCAGTAGCGCGTCGCGGTGGAAAAGCCGCAAGGCTGGAGAGCGAGCCTTGCGTTACGTTGCTCTCGCGGGTGGCGCAAACATTCCCCCGGATGTACACGCCGGTGGACAATGCAGCGGCTTGGAAATTGGGGAGGCTTGGACCGGGTTTCCAAAGGTCGCCGATCCCGCAGGCGCGGGATCAGCGCCACGCGCGAGAAACACTAAGCTGGTGTGCGGCGGGTCAAGACGCGAACTCGGCGACGAGTCTCCTCAGGTCTTCTGGTTGTGCCTGGACGTCCGCAGACCCGTGGCGCAAGTAGATGACGCCATTCATCATGTAGATTGGTGCCTCACCGCGCGCAACGGAAATCTTAGCGATTGTCAGACCCCGCACGTCCTCAAAGGTGAACTGAATAGGTGGCGTCGGCTTTATGCGGCTCCGGACAAGCTGGTGGATTTTCCTTTCCAGGCGGTCTCTCTGTTTGAAGTCGAGCTCCAGCCCCTTTACGTGACCGGTATCGTCGACCCCTATGAAGACCACCCCATCGTCCGTGTTCGCGAATGCCGCTATTGACCTCAGCAGCTCATCGTCGACGCTGCCACTCTTTGCTTCGTCGTCAGAAATGCCTCGTTTGAACTCGACGTTCCGCCCCTCGCCGGTTCGCTGGGCTTCCTCAAGAGTTGGCACTCGGATTCCTGCCAAAGCGAAATATCTCCGCAAGTATCGCCGGCTGAGGGAGCGAGCTAAGACACTGATGCCTAGGAATGCGATGCCGCAAAGAGCCGCCAGCCACCAGAGGCTTCCAATGTCGACAAACGAGATCGCCAGAAGCGGGTCCTTGACGGCCGTCTCGACAAGGTAGACTTCGTCGTCGCGGATGTAAAGCTGATAACCGGGGGCCGGTAGCCTCGCACCCTTGCGCAGGAACGTGGGGAGCGACGGCCCCCACACCTCAACGCGGTTGGTATGCGCATCCACAACTACGAATCCGTCAGCCGAAAGCCTGAGCCTTGACCCTCGGGCTGATGCTTTCTGGGTTGGAGGGTTCGCAGCGATCTCATCGGCCTCGCGCTTGAGCCTAGCGTCCACCGTGCCAATTTGCGACTGCAGCGTCTCTAGCATTTTCCAAGGGGCCTTGACGGCGTAGCCTATAAGGATTTCAACCTTCTTTTCGGCCACGCTTGCTTCCCGCGAGTACAAACGCCAGACTTCTCCGTCCGGCGTGTTATACGAAGTGGGCTCGCGGAATCCTCTGATGAACGCTGTATCCAAATAGTCCAGGGGCGGGAAATGCGCTGGGACTTCTTCTGTCGAAGCTGGAAAAGCGATAAGGTACAGCGTCTGCGTGTCATTCACATAGATCACATAATCGGGTTCCTCCAGCTGCCAGTCTGTTGTGAACTGGCTTGTGTCGCACGTTCCGCCCGAGCAATCGATTTCAGACAGAGCCCGCCAACTGTCCCGTTCGCAGCGTTGGACAAAGGGATAGGCTGATACGATGTACACAAACGCCGTCACGAGAGCTGCAACCACTCCGATCGATAGAGAGAAGCGGAGAATCTTGCGGTCTACGTGTCGCCGCACAAAATGAAGCTTGGCGGTATTTCTAGCGGAAGCATCTGACGCTGACACAACGACCACCTAGGAAATGCCGATAGCATACCATTTTCGCGGCCTTCCGCGAAAGTGCCCTGGCCGACGTGATGATGGGACTTTCGGTTGTGGCATGGCGTTCCTTACTCTCCCCAACATCGATGGTGGTGGGCCAGGATTCCGGGCTTGTCGGCGCCGCCCGCGGGCAATGTGTCCGATCGATTCAACTTTCCTCCTACCGGTAGGCTAAAAGTGCTCCACCCCTCTTGACTTCAAACTGGGACCTTGGCCTAGACTGGACTTATGAGGGCCGTGCCGCGAGTCTGCGTGACGATTCCGCCTCGGGGCCTCTTCGGCGGTCCCGCCCTGCGGGACAACGAAGCATCTGGCACGGGCTATGAAAATGTACAGGGCGAGGTTGTTCGCGAACTTTGCCCCGAGCGAAATGAAAAAGATCCTTCGTCCCGATCAGATCGGGACTCAGGATGACAGCGAATGGGATCAGGTCCCATTTCTGGTTCGATCACATCGAACCTCGGACTCCTGGGATCGGAGACCCCAGCCATCGGAGACGACCGCAGGGAAGAGTTTCTCCGTGGCCTGCACAAGGCTGCGGTTTGCCACGATATAGCAGAAACAAAAGGGGTTACCGATCGAGAGCGAAAACTCTGCAGAAATCTATGTCATTTAAATCAAAGGAGTTAGTTGATTCTGCCGCAACCAGGCTGACGAAAAAAAAGGGGGCCCCAAAATGAAGGTAAGTCTCACGATGCTATTGAAAACAAATGGAGAAGAAATGCCCGTTTGCGGGTTTTCCACGATGTTGATGAAAAAAAGCAAGTTAAGTCCACTCTGCCACGATGTACTTGAAAACAAGTTAGATAGCTGCATCGAAGCGCCCCAAGCGGGCGGAGAACCCGTCTCGGGCTCGGCATGAAATGACGTTCATGACACGAGGAGAGATACTCAGCGCCGGCAACGTACGGAGCAACGGACACGTTGCGGGCCAACACGGTCTGCCGCCCCGCGTCGCCGCGGGAACTGAAGCGAGCGATCGTATTGTCGACATTTCTGGATCTGTGACTGCAGCGGGAGGATTCTGATTCATGCGCTTTAGGGTGAACCGCCGCACCTTTCTCAAGCAAAGCACCACCACGTTGCTCGCCGCGTCGGCGTGGCCTGGTGCGATTCCCACGACCACCAGACCCACCACGAGGGTGGAAAGAGAGTGGCGCACCTACGGCGGCAATCCCGCCGGACTGCGCTACTCGCCGCTTGCCCAGATCAATCGCTCGAACGTGCACAAGCTACGGGTCGCCTGGACGTATCACACCGGCGACAGCCGCGACAACCCTTTCACGACCATCGAGTGTACGCCGCTCGTGGTGGATGGCGTGATGTATCTCACCACCGCGCAGTTGAAACTCTGCGCGCTGCAGGCGGCCAGGGGAAAACTCCTCTGGCAGTTCGATCCCTTCGAAGGCATGGACGCCGACACACCGCGCGGAGTGAATCGCGGGGTGGCGTATTGGGAAGACGGCAACGACCAACGCATCTTCTTCGTGGCGCGCGCTCGCTTGATGGCGCTTGACGCCAAAACCGGCAAGCTGATTCACGACTTCGGTCAGGGCGGCAGTGTGGATCTGACCCAGGGCCTGGGCCGCGAACTTCGCGGCCTGACGTATGACGTCGCGACGCCCGGCATCATTTACAGAAATCTGATCATCGTGGGATCGACGTGCGACCAAGGCCCGGAACCCGCCGCCCCCGGCCACGTGCGCGCCTTTGACGTGCGCACCGGGGTAATGGCCTGGCTTTTTCACACCATTCCTCGCTCCGGTGAGTTCGGCAACGAGACCTGGGAGGGGAATTCCTGGCGCACGGCGGGGGGCGCCAACGATTGGGGCGGCATGACCCTGGATGAAAAGCGCGGCTGGGTTTTCCTCTCTACGGGCTCCGCCACGTTTGATTTCTACGGCGGGCAGCGCCTGGGACAGAACCTTTTCGCGAATTGCGTGCTCGCACTCGACGCTGCCACCGGCAAGCGCCTTTGGCACTACCAGGTCGTGCATCACGATTTGTGGGATCGCGATCTTCCCTGCCCGCCCGCACTCGTGACGCTGAACCTCAACGGCAAACGCGTTGACGCTGTTGTGCAGCCCACCAAGTTCGGCCAGCTCTTCGTGCTCGAGCGCGAAACCGGCAAGCCGCTTTTTCCAATTGAAGAGCGGCCTGTGCCGGAGTCGGACGTTCCCGGCGAAAAGGCTTGGCCCACCCAGCCGCAGGTGCTGAAGCCGCCGCCGTACGCGCGGCAAGTCTTCACGGAAGACGACATCACAAATATCTCGCCGGAAGCACACGCCGCCGTGATGGAAATCTTCAAGAAATCGCGCAGCGGCGCGTGGCAACCGCCCAGCTTGCAGGGGACAATCATCTTTCCGGGGTTCGACGGGGGCTCGAACTGGGGCGGCGGTTCGTTCGATCCCGTCACGGGCCGGTACTACATCAACTCTCAAGACGAACCGTGGATCCTTACACTCGTGGCCGCGCCCGCCGGGGCCGGCTATCCTTACACGCACGCCGGCTACAAGCGCTTCGTTGACCAGGAAGGCTACGCGGCCATCAAGCCGCCCTGGGGACAGCTTACCGCCTGCGATTTGAACAAGGGCGAGATCGTGTGGCAGGTCGTGCTCGGCGAGCACAAGGAATTGACCGCGCGGGGCATCCTGCCCACCGGCACGCAGAACATCGGAGGCTCCGTCGTCACTGCCGGTGGGTTGGTCTTTATCGGCGCAACTCAGGATGAGAAGTTTCGCGCCTTCGATAAGACCTATGGCCAACTCCTGTGGGAAGCGCAGCTCCCCGCCGGTGGATACGCGAGTCCCTGCACTTACGAAGTGAACGGCATGCAGTACGTGGTTATCGCCGCGGGCGGCGGTGGCAAACCTCCTACCCGCTCGGGAGACGCCTATGTGGCGTTCGCTCTTCCGTGATGACCTGCGCCAACTCCCGCGCGGCGCGAGCACTTCGAACACAGGTGGCACAGGTCCGAGGCTGAAGACCTGTGGTTCCACTGCCGCCACAGATCACTGCCGCGGTGGGTAAACCTTCGTCTTCCCGTTGCGGCTATTGGTCACCGTAAACTGCCCATCGGCCTGGGCCTCGAGCTTGATCCAGCTCACGCTGCTTTCCTGATCCACATTCACAATGAAAGGCTCAGGCGCGTTGTTCTCTTTGCCCGCATTCTGGGCGTAATGCAACTGCCAGACGTCCTCGATGCCCGGCGAAGTGCGAATCGTCTGCAGAGCCTCGGGCGAGCCACCTTTGGTAGCGCCGTTGTTGATAATGGCCGCGCGCGGCCTGAGCGCCTGCACGATGGTCGGCGCGTTCGACTGGTCCAATCCATGGTGTGTGCTGAGGTAGACGTCCACCGTTCCGATTTTGTTGTCGGGGCAGGCGAGTTCCAGTTCTTTGTTCCAGGTCAGGTCGCTCAGATCGATCAGGCGAAATTTCCCGTACGTAACCAGCATGCCTATCGACTGAGCATTTTCAGAGGCATCAACCTCGCGAGGTTTCACGCTAGTACAGAGGGGATTCGGTTCACCCGCTCCCGGCAGCGGCCGCAAAATTCCCTGGCCGGTGGAGGCCACGACTCGCACGTCGATTCCCTCGATGGGAACTCGACTCCCCGCCCTGACAATCAGGTGAGATGCCCGATCCCGCACCCGCACATAGGCGTTGAAGAGCTCGTCAGCTTCTTTCCCCGTCTCGACGCTTCGTCCGTGATCCACATAGGTACCCACCGGTATGCGTTCGGCGAGCTCCGGCACGCCTCCCACATGGTCCCGGTGGTAGTGGGTGACCACCAGATAGTCGATGCGTGTGACGCCCGCGGCCTTGGCGACCGTGGCGATGCGCTCCGCGTCGCGGCCGTTGAAGCCCGGCCAGCCTGTATCCACCAGCATCGATTTCCCGGAAGGTGTGACGAAGAGCGTGGCTTGCCCGCCTTCCACGTCGATGAAATAAACATCCAAAACGTCGGCGGCCTGCGCCGGCACGCTGAGCAGAACGAAGAGAGCTGTCACAAGGAATGTGCGCATGGGGTGAACCCTCACAAAGGGCATTCGCCGCATCGACTAGGGCATCTTGAGGATCGCAGTTCACAGCCAACGTACGAGCCGCGCTCTCAGCGAGAAACGGCCTCGCCCTGCGACGCGGGTGGGCACGTCAGGAATGGGCCGCGGCAATGCAAGCCACGATCGCGGCTAAAACCATCGCCACGAAAATCGGCAGGATGACGCGGCGCAGGGCGCGGCCCCCGAGGAAGGCCGCAATCCCGCCTTTCACCAGCGTATTCATCGCCCCCGCGAGCAGAATCGAGCCGCCTGCGGTGCTCCGTGCCAGCACGCCCTGCCGCGCCAATCCCGCCGCCGAGATGGTGAACGCGTCGACATCCGCCAGGCCCGCCAGCGCTCCCGCCGCATAAATGCCGGACGAGCCGAAGTAGTAATACGCCGCACGCGAGATGAACAGGACCCCCGCGAAGATCAATCCAAACTTGATGGCGCTGCCCAACTCCATGGGGTTCTTCACCTCGAGCGCAGTTTCTTGCTGGGCGCCTTTCTGCCTCCAAAGGAGAATTCCTACGCCCACGCCGATCACCACCGGCAGCGCCATGGGGAGAATCAGGATAGGTGCCAGGTGGGGGTCGATCACAAAAGTTAGCAGAAGCATGCGGAGGAACATGATCGTCGAAGCGATCACGATGCCCAGTGCGAAGTACTTTGCCAGCAGATCCTCCGCGTCGTGCGCCTTCTGCGAGAGGCCGAAGGTGACAGCGGTGCTGGAAGCGATTCCCCCCAGCACGCCCGTCACGGCCACGCCCCGCCGCGCTCCGAGCAAACGCATCAGCACGTAACCGATCATGCTTACGCCGGAAATCAATACTACCATCCACCAAATCAGGCGCGGGTTCAAAACCTGGAACGGCCCGTAAGGACGGTTGGGAAGCAGCGGCAGTACAATCACGCTGACAATCCCAAACTTGAGGATGGCGTAAAGCTCTTCTTCGCGGATTCTCTCCGCGAGCTGATGCAGGGGCGCTTTGGTAGAGAGGAGCAGCGTGGTGACGACCGCAAATGTCGCGGCAGGAATCAGGAAGCCCAGCGCTGTGAGCGCGCCAAGGATGAAAGCGAGAACCGCGACGAACTCCGTGGTCGCACCCTTGTGTGGCCCGCCGACCTTCGATGCATACGCCGTGACCACGATCGCGCACGTTCCCGCCAGCGCCACCGGCAGCACCCAGATGAATCCCGCTTGGGTCAGCAGGCCCGCGAGATACCCGCTCAGCACAATGATGGGGAAAGTGCGGACACCCGCGAACAGCGGCTCGTCGCCCCGTTGCGAGTGTTGCCGCTCAAGACCGATCAGCAGGCCCAGCAGCAGGGCCATGGCGCCGTGCCACGCGATCTGTGTGTAAGTGGGCATCAGGCGGAGACCGCGTCGATGGTGATGTGCTCGTTCGCATCCCATCCCGCGTAGTAGAGCTCCACGCTCAGGTCAGGACGCTCTCGCGCCAGCGCCACCCGCGCGCGCCGCAGGTCTTCTTCCTGACGCTGGCGCGGCTCGGAAGAAGAGTGCAGGTGGAATGGCAGCTCCTTGTACCAGCCGCAATCCTGGTGCTGGATCAGGATCAGCCGCCTCAGGTCATGTGCCTCCACCAAGAACCGAAACCACTTCCAACCCGCCCATGAAAACTTCGGCAAGTATTCGACCAGCGTCAGGCATTGCGCTCCGCCGGGCAACACCAGCAAATCGTAGTTCTCATCGAGATCCAGCGTGAGATTCAAGAACTCGTAAAACCCTGCTTGAAACCGATGGTCGCTGCAGTGAATGGCCAGCACTTCGGCGTCCGTGTGCTTCAGCGACGAGGAGAGTTGAATGCTCGCCATGCGTTATCCCCTTGCGCGTGGTGGAAGCCGACCGGGGCGCTGCAACTGAGGGCGCTCTCGAAACGGCGGCGCCGCGCTGGTCCTTTCCACCCACGACTCCGGACCCCGGACTTCGGAGTGTCCCTTGCTACTTCTTCCCTCCGCGTTCCTCCGCGCGTGGCGGCGCGGGCGTTGCCACCGGAGCCGGTTTTTCGCCCTCCACGCCGAGTTGCGCAAGCACGCTGGGAACGTCCAGGCCGAGTGCCTGCAGTTGCTGCAGCAAGCTGAACACCAGCGCCGGACCGGTGCGTGCAATGCGGCCGATGCCGCCCGTGCTGTCGCCCCCCGCGCCGTTGCCCTGCTCGATGACTACGACTTTGTCAATATTCCCGAGTGGCGCAGCCACGGCGCCGAAAACCGCTGCCGAGGCTTGCAGCACGCTAGGCAGCTTCTCCAGCAGTGTTTGCAGCTTGGCCGCATCGTTGAACTGCCGCCACGCTTCGGCTTTCTTCAAGATGGCCTGCGCTTCCGCCACACCTTGAGCTTCGATGGCGCGGGCCTGCGCCAGGCCCATGGCTTCGATCTTCGCGGCTTCCGCGCGGCCTTCCGCTTCCACCGCCGCCGCGCGGCCCATGCCTTCCTGTCGCAGCTTTTGCTGCTGGGCTTCGGCCATGGCGATCTGCGCGGTCTTCTGCCCGTCTGCTTCCAGGATCGCCGCCTGCTTCTTCGCTTCCGCGCGCACGATGGCCGCTTGCCGCTCGGCCTCTGCTGGCTTAATCACGGTGGCCTCGAGCTCTTTCTGCCTGCGCAGCACTTCCTGTTCCTGCACGGCGATCTCTTCCTGCGTGCGCGCTCTCTCCACGCGCACTTCTTCCGCCACCACGGCCTGCTTCGCCTTGGCTTCCGCCAGCGGCCCGGCCTGTGCGGCCCGGGCCTTCTCCGTTTCGATTTCAGCCTGGTACTGCGCCTGCTTCACTTGAAAGTCGCGCTGCGCGGCGGAGATGTTGGCGTCGGCGTCGAACTTCGCCTTCTCGCCTTCCTGCATCGCCAAGGCGGATTTGATCTTCGAGTCGCGCGTGGCTTCGGCCTCGCCGATGGTTCCATCGCGCTTCACTTCCGCCGTGCGCTTCTTTCCCAACGCGTCAAGATAGCCTTCCTCATCGCTAATGTCCTGGATCGTCAGCACGTCCACGCCAATGCCCATGCGCTCCAAGTCGAGCGCCGCCTCCGACGTCAGCTTCTGCGCGAAGCTTTGCCGGTCGCTGTTCACTTCCTCCACCGTCAGCGTCCCGAGGATCGACCGCAAGTGGCCTTCCAGCGTCTGGAAGATCACCTTCTGGATCTGGTCGTGCGTCATGCCCAGAAAGCGCTCCGCCGCCGCGGCCAGCGAGAGGTCGTCGCTCTTGATCTTCACGTTGGCCACTGCCTTGACGGAAATCGGCACGCCTTTCAGCGTATAAGCACGCTTGATTTCGAGCGGAATCGTGAAGACGTTCAGCGAGAGATAATCGACTTGCTCCAGCAGCGGCCAGCGAAACGCCGCGCCGCCTCGCACCATGCGATAGCCCACCAAGCGGCCGTCCGGCAGCTTGTGTTTGCGCCCGCTGAGGATCGCCACCGCGTTGGGCGGTACCTTGACGTAATTCTTGCTGAACCGCGAAAGCGCAATCAGCAGCGCAATGGCGGCGATGATCGCCAGAAAAATGACGAAGGGTTGAAAGGCCATGATCTTCCTCCTGCGGGTCGGGCAAGCACGCTGGTGCTTCTGGCGCGGGGCAGGCAGCTCTCGCCTACAGCCTCATTCCGCGCGCTCCACCAGCACGACCTCCCCGACGATGGCGTTGATTCTTACCAGGGTGTTGACAGGAATCTCCTCGTTGTGCGCGGCGCGGGCGATCTTTTCCACCACGGTGTCGCCCAACGTGCAGCGCACCTGGCCCATTCCACCTTTGGGAATGGCTACGCTCACCTGCGCAGTGTTCCCCACCAGGTCACCTGTGTGGACATGGCTCGAGGCCTGTTGACTGTAAAGAAAACTCGCGAAAGCGTAGATCACGCCCGCAAACAGCACGCCGCCTCCGAATCCCATCGCCGTGCTCGCGCCCAGCCCATAACCCAGGTGTATCCCGATCGCGCCAAAGCTGCCGAACGCCGTCACGAACACGCTCAGGATGCGGCTGCTCAGGATGCTCGGCCCCCCACCGTGGCCGTCGACGTCGTGGCTAAAATCGCCGTGCTCGAACAGGTCGCCGAGGATGGAACTGGCAATCAGAAAGACGAAGCCGAACGCCGCAATGGCCAGAAAGGTGACGAATGCTGAAATGCTTGCGAGGAGAATCATATCGATGGCCTCCGCATAAGGAGAGCGTGCTGCACCTCGCGAGGAGCTGCCGCTGTGCGGACAATTTCGCTTGCAAGTGAAGGTTACTCTAAGGCCAAGCCGCGGCGAAGTCAAGGCGAGGAGGCAGGCCGGAAGGAAGCTCTGGCTGCGGCGCTCAAGGCGCGGGGTACATGATCCAGCCCAGCAGCACCGCGATGCCCACGAACGCCACAAAGACTTTCCCGCCGTAAAGCAACCGGTCGCGCGGCGTGTCCTTGCTCAGGACTCCAAACACTACGGAGACGAGGAAGGAGAACAGGAGCATCGCCGGAAGGTGTGGAATAGCCATGTCAGAACCCAGTCAACAGTGACGAGTGACAAGTGACGAGCAAAGAGCAAAAACTTTGCGCGCGCTTCACTCGTCACTGCACTTATGGTTTTCTCCCCATAGCAACGTCGTAAACGTCAAGAATCGCCAGCACATTCAGCATCCCTGCAGCCACAAGACAAGCTGTCCCATAGTCGGCGCTTACAAAGAGCGGATCGCCGCCCGCATAGCCGAAGAAGCGCGCCGCCGGCATGGCCACGCCCACGCACAGCTCGCCGAAGTAACCCAGCGTCTGCAGGTACGATCCCGAGCTGGTAGAGAAAAATTCGCCGCGCATGGCGATGCCCATCAGGAACATCGCCACAATCGTCGCAAAGAGGATCAGCGCTCGCCATTTGCGGCCAAGCAGCAAGTGGCCCAACCCGGGCACAACCCACGCGGCTGCGCACACTCGCACCAGCGTGCTCAGCTTGGGCTGAGCTTTGGCGGGAACAGCTTCCCGGACGGCTTTGTTCGCCATGAGTCGCAACTCAGAGGAACGGCTGCCGCCGTCCCCACCTCAACATGTCACCCTGCGACAGATCCCACGGACTTCACCACGATTCCTGGCCGCCGCCCCCACAGCAAGGTCAAAGCCGGCAAGCCAAGTCCTCCAACCTAACACACCTTATCGCGGAGCGGCAAGGATGGGGACAATCGCTTGTTGGATCTCTCCCGTCACACGCGCGTCGCGCTCTTCCACGAACACGTTCACTTCACTCCGGACGCCGAATTCGTTCAGGTAAATGCCCGGTTCGATGGAAAAGCATGTCCGGGGGATAATCCGCCGCTCGTCGTGTGTTTCGAAGTTATCCATGTTAGCGCCGTTGCCGTGCACGTCTTCGCCAATCGAGTGGCCTGTGCGGTGAACGAAGAAGGCGCCATACCCGCCCCTGGTGATGACCTGGCGCGCGGCATCGTCAACTTCGTAACCGTGCAAAGGATGCCCGGCGCGCATCGACTCCTGCACCAGGCTGATCGCCGCGTCGCGCGCCTCGCGAACGACCTCAAAAATCTCCGTGTAGCGGTGCGGGGCAGTCTCACCGACATATCCCGTCCAGGTGATGTCGAAGTAAACGCCGCCGGGTTTGTTCTGTTTGGCCCAGACGTCCATGAGCACAAAGTCCCCGCTACGAATGGGCAGCGAGCTCTCCCGCGACGGCGAGTAATGCGGGTTGCCGGTGTTGGCATTCACCGACACGTTGGGGGCTTCGTCCGCGATCACCCGCTGCGCGTCGAACAGCCGCACCATCTCCTGCTGCACGTCGTATTCGCTAAGCGTCTTGCCCAAGCGCACCGCGTCGCGAATCATGGCAAACCCCGTCCTGACCGCTTCGTGCACCACTCGCCCGGCCGCTAGATGCGACTGCCACTCGACCTCCGACCAGCACGCTTCGAACTGCTGCACGAGGTCCGCCGAAGAGACCACTTCCACGCCGCAGTCTTTCACCAGCTCCACGGTGCCCGCATCCACCAACCCCACATAGGGAATGCTGTTGAGAGGCGAATATTGCATCGCAATGCGATGTTTTCCCGCGAGCAGGCGGGCGAGGCCGTCGCGTTGTTCGCGCCAGGAAGAATAGTGATCGTCGCTGCCCGGCAGGCCCGCCAGGTTCTGCGCCTCAATACGATGCACCAGCTTCGCCGGCTCACCCTCTTTAGGAATCAGGTAATACCAGCGGCGCGTACACATCGGAGGGTTAATCTTGAGCACGCGATAGGCAATGGGATCGCGCCGGTGATGGTCGTAGAACAGCCAGCCGTCTAGTTCTGCTGTGCGAAGTGCTGTCTGAATATCGCTGAGATTCATCGAGTGTCCCCCTCATAGCGGTCGATCGTTCAACTTGACAGTCTGCCGAAAGAACTCGCTCGGGCCGCTCTCCCCGGCCTTAGCCTCCAGTCCCCAGGCTCTGTCCTTGACCAAGCTTGAAGATCTTATCGTAAATCACCATCAACACCGCGCCGGAGATTCCAACTCCAGAGATCACCCACCACATTTGCTGCGGCCGGTGCCGGACATCGCCGAACTCATGGAGAAGATATCCGCCCAGCGGCCCTGCGATGAGGTACCCAATGGCAATGGGCAGGAACGCGTAGCCCATGTAAAGCCCCTGCTGGCCGGAGGGCGCAAGGCGTGAGATATATTCGTAGTAGCGCGCCGCCTGGGTGATTTCGCCGAGCGCCAGTACCACCAGCGCCGCGACCAGCCCCATGGTCGTTGGATGGAGGGCCAGAATCAGCCACGACAGACTGGAGATGAGCAGGCCTAGCGTCATGGCTGAAAACGCGGGAATTCTGCGGGTCACATAGCTCACCAGAATCTGGAAGCAAATCACCGTGAACGCGTCGATCGAAAGCAGCAGATCGGCATTGGCGTTGGGGTCCACATAGCCCCGCAAGAACATCGGCGCGGAAATGAATTCCTGCCAGAAGACCACGAAGAAGCTCGAAAAAATCACCAGGAAGAGGACGAAGCGGAAATTGCCCAGCACCACGAACATGTTCTTGATGGCATCCGCCACACTCGCCACTTTCTGTTCGCCCGATTGCGTCGGCTCACGGAAGAAGCCCAGCGTAACCAGGAACATCAGGAATACGCTGAGGGCGGAAACGCGAAAGACGTTCTCCATGCCCCACCCCAACTGCTTGCGCACCAACCAGGCCATGATCGGCCCGAGCGTGCCACCGATATTCACCAGGGTGTAATAAATCGAATAACCGATGGAACGAACGTTTTCCGCCGAAGCGCGTGCCGTCGTCCCCGCCACGCAGGGTTTTACCACGGCCGGCCCCAGCGCCGGAATCATCAGGATGCCGAGTACCAGCCACTTGTCGCCCAGCGCCTGGCGCGCCCCGTGCATCCACGGCGCCGAAAGTGACCCCAACAGAAAATAGCCGACCGTCATGACGAGGTACGCAAACATCAGCGCGCGGCGAAAACCAAAGCGGTCGGCGAGCGTGCCGCCTAGCACCGGCAGAAACCACACCACAAAGCCGAAAATCCCGATCATCCAGCCGGTGACTTCTTTCGACAAATGCAGTTGCTCATTCAGATACATCGCCAGCACCGCGCTCGCGCCGTAGTACGAAAGGCGCTCGAACAGTTCCGTGAAGTTCGCCACCCAGAAGGGGCGGTCGAATCCCGCGCGAATTTCCTCAAGTCGCTGCGTGAAGCTCACCGAGGCCTCCTGTTGCTGGCCGCTGCCGCCAGGGTTTTGATCTGCGTGATGGTCTCTGCCGCCGACCGCCCCGTGACACGGAGCAACTTGCGCCGCGCCTTCCGGCCGGAAAGAATGACGACGCACGCTTGGGGCAGACGAAGGGCGCGCGCGAAGAAATACACGCAGGCTTCATTCGCCTGCCCTTCCGTGGGCGGCGCCTGCAACTCCAGGCACAACTGACCCGAGGAGTCTACGGTCAGCCGCTCGCGCGCCGCGCGCGGCTTCACGCGCAGCCAGAAGCTCACGTTTTCGCGTTCGATTTTGAAATCAGGCACCGGTATGGAAAAGGTTGTCAGTTGTCCACCGTCCGTTGTCGGTAGTCAACTTTCCGTTGCTTGTTCTTACTGGCCACTCGTTCGTATCGATCTTGCAGCCCGAAAGGACTCCAGCAGAGAGTCTCTGCCTTCTGCCTTCTCTCACTCACGCGGGCCAAAGATGGCCGTCCCCACACGCACGATGGTCGCGCCCTCTTCGATGGCGACTTCGAAATCGTGGCTCATGCCCATGGAGAGCTCCTGCATGGAAACGTTGGGCAGATTCCGCGCGGCGATCTCCCGGGCCAGCGTGCGCAATTGCCGGAAGTACGGACGCACTGCCTCGGGATTCGTGAGGAAGGGCGGGATCACCATCAGGCCGCGCAGCTCGAGCGTCTCGAGCCGGCTTATCCGCTCGGCGAACTCCGACGCCTCACCCGCGCGCACGCCCGCCTTGGAGGCCTCGTCGCCCAAATTCACCTCGATCAGCACCGGCAGCCGCTCGCCGCCTGGTGCGGCGGCCTGAGCGAGCTTCTCCGCCAGGCGGAGCGAATCCACCGAATGCACCCAGTGGAAGAGCTCGCGCGCGGCCCGCGCCTTGTTGGTCTGGACGTGCCCCACCAGGTGCCACGTGGCGGTCAGGTCCGCAAGCGCCGGCCGCTTGGCCTTCGCCTCTTGCACGCGATTCTCGCCGAAATCGCGCAGGCCCACATCAAAAGCCGCGCGGATCAATTCCGGCGGGTGCGCTTTCGAAATTGCCACCAGCTTCACGTCGTCACGCCGGCGTCCGCTGCGCCGGCAGGCAGCGGCGAGGCGCTCTTCGACGCGTGCAATGTTCTCTCGAATGTTAGCTGCAGTCTCCACCGGCAGACCTCGGCCCGCGCGAGCGACGTGCGAACTTCCTGCCCCAGACGAATCGAAACCGTGCCATTCTATCATTCGTTGCGTCATGTGTTCGCGCCTTGTTCCGGCTGCGCCACGAGTGTTAGGATGCAGGCGCGGAAAAGTGTCCGTTGTCCCTGGTCCGTCGTCCGTTATCCCTGGTCGGTTGTTGGCCGTCTGCATCGAGGATCGAGGGTCCGGAGCAAGATGTTCGCGGTCGAGGATCAAGGGCTCACGCCAGAACAGGCGGTAGCCCGCGCTGTCACCTGACAACGGACCACGGACAACAGACTACGGACAAAGAACTTATGAAAGGCGGCCTCTTTATCACTCTCGAAGGAATAGACGGCACCGGCAAGAGCACGCAGCTTCGCCGGCTCGTCCAGCATTTGCGCAAGTGCGGCTACCGCGTGCGAGCCACGCGCGAGCCAGGCGGCACGCGCGCCGGCGAGCGGATTCGCACCATCCTGCTTGCGGCGAGCACGGGCAAACTCGCCCCGTTGGCCGAACTCGCTCTCATGTACGCTGCGCGCGCCCAGCACTTGGAAGAAGTGGTGCGACCGGCGCTCGCCCGCGGCGAAATCGTGGTGAGCGACCGCTACAACGACGCCTCGTTTGCCTACCAAGGTTACGGGCGCGAGTTGGGCATCGCCACCGTGCGGGCCCTCGACCGCATCGTCTGCGGCAAGACTCAGCCGGACCTGACGATTGTTCTCGATCTCGACCCGGAACTGGCGCTCGCGCGCGCGCGGGGGCGCGAAACGCGGCGCAAATCGCGCCACGGGCGCTTCGAATCGCAAGGACTGCAATTCCACCAACGTGTGCGCGCCGGGTATCTGGCCATCGCACGCCGCGCGCCGCAGCGGGTCAAGGTCGTGCCCGCCAACCGGCCCGTCATGGAAATCCAACGCGAAATTCGCGCGCTCATCGAAACGCTTCTCGGCGGACGCGGCAAGAAGCAAGGGACAACAATCTGAATCGTGAATTCTGAATGACGAGACAAAGAGATTGTCCAAGTATTCTTTTTTCATAATTTACAATTCAGCATTTAGCATGTAAGTAAATGGGCTTCGACACTTTCCTCGGCAACCCGCAAGCGGTCACGGCGGTTCGCGAGATGCTCGCCAGCAGCCGCGTGCCAGGCGCCTTGCTTTTCGCCGGCCCGGACGGCGTGGGCAAGAAAACGCTGGCCCTGATGCTGGCCAAGGCGCTGGTGTGCGAGCACGGCCCCTTAGATTTCTGCGGTCAGTGCGCGCGCTGCCGGAAGGCCGAGCAGATGTTTGCTGCGGCGCGCGAAGACCTGGCACGGCGCCGCGAAGTCAAGGAAACTGCGCGTCGTGTCGAAGGCTTGGTATATTTCGATCTTCAGCTCCTCGAGCCGCTGACAAAATTCATTCTCACAGAGCAGATCCGCCAGTTACGCGCCGTTTCCTACACGCGGCCGTTCGAGTTGCCCTACCGCGTCTTCATTCTCGACGACGCGCAGACCATTCACTGGCAGGCCGTTGACCTGTTGCTTAAAGTGCTGGAGGAGCCGCCGGAGACAACGAGCTTCGTCCTGGTCTGCCCGAACGCTTACGAGCTGCGCTCCACGATCCGGTCGCGCTGCCTGCGTGTTCCCTTCCAGCCCGTGGACGAGCCGCTCATTCAGGACTTGCTCGCCCGCGAAAAGAATCTCACTAAGCCGCAGCAGGCGCTCGCCGCGCGCGTGTCGGCGGGCAGCGTGGCGCGCGCGCGAGCCTTCGATGCTGCCGAGTACGAACGTCGCCGCAAGCCCTGGCTGGATTTTCTCGAAGCCACGGCGCGCTGCAGCGCTCCCGGGGTGGCGCCAGACTGGCGCTTGGTTTTCGACTCCGCCCGCGCACTCGCCGAGAATCGCGACGCCTTTGAGGAAACGCTCAGGATCGGCTATGCCCTCCTGGCGGATTTGCTACACGTCCTGCTGGAACCGGCGGCCGGCGCGGTGGTGAATGTGGATGTGCAGCCGCGCCTCAAGGGCTGGGCAGCGAAGCTGAACCTCGCCGGAATCGAAACGCTCAAGGCCGGCCTCGATCAGGCCTATCGCCTGCAGATACGGAACGTCAACCCGCAATTGGGCTTTGAGACGCTGGGCATCGAGGTGATCTCTGGCCGCAAGTCTGGCCCTCGTTAGACCCTCCCGTATCGCGCCCTTTCGGGCCGGCAACCCCGCCGGCCGCGCGGCGGGATCGGGCAATTCCGCACAGCCGCTCCGCGCAGTTCTTCGTGCCAAGCAGGCAACGGCGAACGACCCCGGGCCATCCAATCAGCGAATCTCGAGCGGTTAGCGTCACCCGTCCGAAGACCATCGTGGAGCGAGCCGGCCTGCGTCGCGGTTAAAACGATTTGCAGGCTGCGGAAGTCTGTGTTACTATGCAGCGCATTCGCAGCTATCTTCCTCGCATGTTTCTTGTGTTAGCCGAAGGAAACCGCGGCGCCCGATGCAACCTCTAGAGGAAAGGTGGCGTACCGCAGTTTTCAGCGGGAGGAGCGCTAAATCCTTGCCCGTCCGTACGGGCTTCAGGAGAGTACCAGGATGAATCGACGACTGATCCGTCCCTCCCTGTCGGAGGTGCAGGACCAACTAGGCGCGCGCATGCAACGCAAGAAGCCTGCTCCACCGGAGCAGACCAACGCTGAGAATTTCTATTACGTGAAACAGATGCAGGCGCGCACCCCGATGGTGGTGGTGTTGGACCAGGGCGAAACGATCCGCGGCGTGATCGAGTGGTACGACAAGAATTGCATCAAAGTCCATCGCCTGAATGAACCCAACCTTCTGATCATGAAGTCTTGCATCCGCTTTATGTACAAAGATGGCGAATCCAGGAATGGGGGAAACAGCGAAGGGAGCAGCCATCATTTGCACGAAACGGATCTGGAAGAGTAGTCTGCGGCGTCTCGTCTGATTCGCGTCACCTCTGCACTTGAAAAGCACGCAGGGCGAATTTTCGAATTTCCAAGTCGCACTCCCCAGGGGACGCGTCTCTTTCTTTGGGGCACATCCGCTGTCCGGCGCGGAGACCAGCGAACGCCACCTTGCGGGCAGCACTTGACAGCCTGCCAAGGCTCTCCTAGCATGAGGCTGCGCCTGAAATCTCCGCTAGGGGTTCAACCATGAGACCTCTTCCCTTTTGCTGTTCTGCGCCGAAAGTCGCAGGGCGCGGCGCGGGGCATCTGCGCGTCCTCCGGCGGGCGAGCTTCCGACTGGCGCTGGTGATTCCCGGGCTGTTGCTGGCCGCGGGCCTGGCTTCCGCGCAGGATCGCCCTAGACCCAAGGTGCCGGTCATCGACAAGATCAGTGGCGGCGGCTCCCATCAGGCCTTCAACGGCATCGTGCAATCGCTCGACGAGAAGCGCAACATCTTGAACGTCAACGCGGTCGAGGGCGGGGTCACGGAAATCTTCCCCATCAAGAAGAGCACGCACGTGTTCGGCCCTGACGGCTCCAGACTCAAGCTGGGCGACCTTGCTCCCGGCAGCAACATCATCGTCTACTTCGAGCTGCGTGCCGACCACCGCTCCGTAAAGCGCATCGAAATTCTCTCCAGCGAATCCAAGAAGCGGGCGCCACCCTCGTAGCCGCGCCGCGGCGGGCCGGCACGTGATTGCGGCGGGACCTCTATGCGCATCGGCATTACCTGCTATCCCACTTACGGTGGAAGCGGCGTGGTCGCGACCGAGCTGGGACTCGAGCTCGCCGCGCGCGGCCACGACGTGCATTTCATCAGCTACGCCATGCCCGTGCGCATCACCGAAGCTGCCGAGCACATCCACTTCCACGAAGTCGAAATGCTGAACTACCCGCTGTTCGATCACCCGCCCTACACGCTCGCGCTCGCCACCGCCATGACGAATGTCGCCGTGAACGAATCGCTCGACCTGCTGCACGTGCACTACGCGATCCCCCACTCGGTCAGCGCTTATCTGGCGCGCGCCATGCTGAAGCCGCGCCGGCTGCCCTTCGTCACGACCCTGCACGGCACGGACATCACGCTGGTCGGCGCGGACCGCTCGTACCTTCCTATTACGCGCTTCTCCATCGAGGAAAGCGACGCGGTCACGGCGATTTCCGAATACCTGCGCCAGGTCACGCTCCGGGAGTTTGACATCCGGCGGCCGGTCGAGGTCATTCCCAACTTCGTCAACTGTGAGGTTTTCCGTCCCGCCAACGGCAAATGCCGCCGTGAGGAGTTTGCGCCGCACGGCGAGAAGATCCTGGTCCACCTGTCGAATTTCCGGCCCGTCAAACGGGTTCCCGACGTCGTCGAAATCTTCTCCCTTGTCCGCCGCGAGCTTCCCACCAAGCTCCTGATGATCGGCGACGGCCCCGACCGCACCATCGCCGAGTGGATGGTCCGCGAAAAGAAAATAAGTCGCGATGTGATATTTCTCGGCAAGCAGAACCAAGTGCAGGACCTGCTGAACTGCGCGGACGTACTGCTGCTGCCCAGTGATTTGGAATCGTTCGGGCTGGCCGCGCTGGAAGGGATGGCGTGCGGCGTGCCCGCCGTCTGCTCGCGCGTGGGCGGCGTATCGGAAGTCCTGCGCGATGGCGTGGAGGGTTTTCTGGTGGAAGCGCGCGATGTTCACACCATGGCCACTCGGGCGCTCGAAATCCTCTCCAGCCCCGAGCGTCACGCTGAAATGTCACTCGCGGCGCGGCAGCGCGCGCTGCGCAACTTCTGCAGCAACAACATCATCCCTCTCTACGAAGACCTTTACCAGCGCGTGCTCAAGAACTCCTGACCTGAATTCGTCACGACAGAGGGGGGAGGGCGGGGGTTTAATCCCGCCGTCCTGCGATCTTCCTAGCTGTTTCCGCGCCGCGCGCCGTTATTTCGGCGTAACTTCTCCCTCGTAGTGTTCCTTCCAGGAGTGGGCGTTCTTATCCAGATAGTCGGCGTCAAGATTGAATTTGACGAGCTCGCCGGAATCCTTCGCGATCCAGGCCGTCCCCTTGCACTCCTTGATACTAGTGAGCATCGCGCGGGTCACATCGAGCGCCATCTTTTGAGATCCGGCGGCGGTGGTGGTGTCAAAGGTGTATTTGTCGGCCAGGGTCGTTCCCACCATGTCGTTGGTAGGTGACGAGGCCACGGTCGACCCGATGGCAATGGTGAAATTAGGACTCGTCATCACCCCAAGCAAGGTCAGTTGGGCCATGGCCCAATTCATCTCGTCGCCCTTCTTAGCCTTAGCCACCTTCTTGGTTTGGCCGCGCGTCTCCGTCAGGTTGAGCTCGTCCGGAGAAACGTCCGCCTGCAAGTCCACGGGGCCGACTTCGGGCGCCTGGGTTCTGTCCCGCAAATACTTGTCGTTGATGTTCTCCTGCCCTTGGAAGGACAAGTGGAAGGACTTGGTCGGCTTGCTCATCGCATCGATCAGTTTATTCGCGCCGGCGCTCAGTCTCCTGGCGTCGCTCCGGGCTGAGACTCCGGTCGCAGGCGCAGAAGCAGCGCTCTTGACTGGCGCCGGGTTGCTCTTGCACCCCACCAGAGCGGCGGCCAGCACGAGACTAGCACCCACAATAAAACCCTTCACATGGGAGCTTGCGCGTTTCATCACGGTATGACTCCTTTCCGAGGGAATCTGTCGAACCCGCCGAAATCCAGACGGCATCACCACCCGGAACAAAATCCGCGCAGGGTAGCGGCGAGAGAATCCTGCGCATTCTAGAGGAAGGGCAGGCCGCGCGCAACTAACATCGCGCCCCCCGGAGGCGCCTTGCGCCTCGCCGGGGAGAGCGCTCCACAAAAACTGCGTTAACACACGCCCGCCAGGCGACCCGCGGCGCCGCCGGTCGAAACGCCGGCATTACCACGGAAACACCCCCCTCGCAGGGACGGATTGTCAATGCCGCGATCGTTCTCCTTGACACCCGCAATCCCAGCGGAGTACGCTCCGCCCAGCAATGATTCTTGGCCAGCGGGGAGGAAACACCGTCCCCTCAGATTCCTGAAGTCGCCGGCCGGACATCACACGACGACCCTTCTCCCCTCGCCAGCGTCGGGTACGTGATGGAGGAACTGCATATGCACATAGAGAATAGGAATGGCGGCTGCCCGGGCCTGCGTCCGCACGCTCGCTGCGGAGTGTGGTCTTGGCCCCTGCTGGTTTGTCTGCTTGGATGCGCCGCGACTTCGGCCTGGGCGCAAATCTATTCCAGTTCGCTGACGGGCGTGGTCTCCGACCCCAGCGGAGCCGTGGTTCCCGGAGTGAAAGTAACCCTGACGGATGTCGGCAAGCAATTCGACTACACCGCCACCACCGACAGTGCGGGGCGGTATTTGCTCCGATCTCTTCCCCCTAGCACCTACAAGCTACGAGTGGAAGCCCCGGGCTTCAGTACGTTCGTTCAAGACAACATCGTACTGACGGTGAATCAGAACGGCGCCGTGGACGTGGTTCTGAAGGTCGGCCGTGAAACCCAGACCATTGAAGTCTCCGCGACTCTCGCCGCGGCCGTCCTGGCCACGCAGGATGCCACCACCGGCCAGGAACTCGACCGCTCGATGATCAATAACCTGCCCTTGCTGGGCCGGGGCGTATTTGATTTGGCCACGCTGGCGCCGGGTGTTCATCAGCGCGAAGGGGGCAGCGGCGGTGCAAACAATTTCATCTCCGATGGCAGCCGCAACTCCACGGCGGATATCCTCATGGACGGTGTCAGTGCCACGAGCTTCGAGCAGAATAGTGGCATCCTGGATCCGCTCTACACCCCGTCGGTGGACTCGGTGCAAGAATTCAAGATTCAGCAATCCAACTTCAGCGCCGAAATGGGCTTTAGCGGGTCTACGGTCATCAACCTGGTCACCCGCTCAGGGACCAACGCCTTCCACGGCAGCGCCTGGGAATTTTTGCGTAATAACATCCTGACAGCCAATAACTGGTTTTCAAATGCCAACGGTGTGCCGCTGCCGGCTCGGCGCTACAACCTTTTCGGCGCGACTTTCGGCGGGCCCATCAAGAAAGACAAGACGTTTTTCTTCTTCAGCTATGAAGGGACACGCGACATCAACGCCGCCACTTATACCGCCGGTGTGCCCAGCGCGGCCGAACGAGAAGGCGATTTCGGCGAGCTCTGTCAGGAGGGATTTGACCCCCAGGGAAAGTGCCAGGGCGACGGTCAGATCTGGGATCCTTACTCCGGAGTCTTCGACGAGAACGCCGGTGGGGCGGTCCGCTCCGTCTACGTTCCTTACAACCGCATGGACCTCTATCAAAGCCCAGGCAGCCCCAACCTGGAGGGCACCTCCTTCCAGCCGCCCGCCCAGCCGGGCAACCTCATCGACCCGGCCGCGTACAAGATCATGCAATTCTTCCCGCTTCCCAACGTCGA
This sequence comes from Terriglobia bacterium, assembly GCA_020073545.1. Classification (GTDB taxonomy): domain Bacteria; phylum Acidobacteriota; class Terriglobia; order UBA7540; family UBA7540; genus Bog-366. The sequence continues at coordinate 24,975 of JAIQEZ010000028.1, forward strand.
CACGGGGAATCCTTACAACAACTGGTTCAGCGCGGGTTCCAACCGCAGCCGGAACGATCAGTGGGATCTCAAGATCGATCAAAGCTTCAACGAGAACAATCGCCTCAGCGCGAAGTTTTCCCGCGGCATGAACAGTTCGACTTCCGCGAACCCCTTCAAGAATGCTCTGGATCCAACCGTAGAGCCGGGAGTCACTCACGCCCACTTGTTCGCCATCAACTTCACCCGCACGCTCAGCCCCAACACGCTCCTGAACATCTCTTACGGATTCACGCGCCGCTTCGATGACTTCAAAGATCCCGTGGTCGACTCGGCAGCCACGCTGGGAATGCCCGCCTACATGCAGACGTCGGGTTTCAAGACCGCTCCGTCCATCGCCATCGAGAACTACTACTCGGCCATGCCGGACAACGCCAATATCGGCGCTATGGCGTGGGGTATCCTGCGTCAATCACCGGAAACCCACCACCTACTCGGCATCCTGAGCCATCAACGGGGTCAGCACGACATGCGGATGGGGGGCGAGGGCCGCATGCACCGAATCAGTTTTGTGCAGCCCGGCGAACAGCAGGGATACTTCCAATTTGACCGGAATGCTACCTCCCAGGCGCCCTATGTGGGCGGCGATTCCATGGCCAGTTTCCTGACCGGGCTCACCTCCTGGGGTGAATACGAGGTGCCGATCTGGGATAGCTCCCAGAGCTTCCAGTTGGCGGGTTATTTCCAGGACAACTGGAAGGTGACCCCACGGCTGACTCTGAACCTGGGGATTCGCTACGATTTGGAGACGCCGCGGACCGAGCGTCACAATCGCATGAGCTACGTCGATCCTACCGCTCCCAATCCTTTGCAGGCGCCGGGATTCCCGACCCTGAAAGGCGTGCTGGCGTTCGTGAACGGCAGCGATCGCCACAACTATGGATATGACCCCAACAATTGGGGTCCCCGTATCGGATTTGCCTACCGGCTGGCCGACAAGACCGTGATGCGAGGCGGTTACGGCATTTTCTATCAAATCACCACGCGCGGCGCGGCAGGCTCCGGCGCCTACGGCTTCCAGGGATTCGATCGCTTAACCGAAATGGAGTCCACCTACCAGTGGAACGGCGGTACCCCCGGCGCGCGGTTGAGCGACCCCTTCCCCGGGGGACCGCTGCTTCCGCCGGGATCGTCGCTGGGAGGCATGTCCTACGTCGGCGAGGGCATCCGCGGACCCATTAAGGGCATGGATGCGACGCCTTACGAACAAACCTGGACTTTCGGATTCCAGCATCAACTACCCGGCGGGATTGTCCTAGATGCCAACTATGTGGGCAAGAAGGGAACCAAGCTGTTCTTCGGTGGAGCCTCGGAATTGAATATCCTGGGCCCGCAAATTGAGCGATACGACAGTGCGCAGATAGCCGACCTGCTTACCTACGTCGATAACCCCTTTTACGGATATATCCCCGATGGAACCTCATTGGGCGGGCCAGAGGTTCAAACCTACCAATTGCAGCGTCCGTTCCCGCAGTTTACCGGTGTGAACGGCATTGCCTTCCCGGTGGCCAACTCGATTTACAACGCCTTCCAGTTCCGGGCCGAGAAGCGCTTTTCGCACGGGCTGGAGTTCCTGGTCACCTATACCAACAGCAAGTCCATCGATGATGCTTCCATCACCCACGACGGTCTGGGCTGGCTGGGAGGCTTGATCAGTCTCCAAGATCCCAACAACCGCGAGCTGGAGCGGTCGCTTTCCCAGTTCGATCTTCCGCAGGTCCTCAACATCAGCTACGTCTTCGAGCTGCCCTTCGGCCGCGGCAAAGCTCTCGGGAACAAATGGAATCCCGTGCTCAACGGCTTCCTGGGCGGTTGGAAGACCAACGGCATCTGGAGATTCACCAGCGGATTTCCCATTGGCCTGGGCTTTGCCAACTCCCTCGCGCTGCCCACTTACGGCTCGCAGCGTCCCAATCTCGTCGGGACTCTCCGCCGAAACACCGGACCCGACTTCCGCGACCAGTATTTCGCCAATCCCGAGGTGGTTCAGGAACCTGCCCCCTACGCGCTGGGGACAGCCCCGCGGGTGGTCGGCTCCGTTCGCACGCCGAGCTACCAAAACGCCGACGTTTCGCTGCTGAAGGAAATCTACCTAAACAAGTTCCGCGAAGGAATGCATCTGGAATTCCGCGCGGAGTTCTTCGACGCTTTCAACCACCCGCAATTCTGCGGACCCGACACGACGCTCGACGGTGGCAGCTTCGGCCAGGTCTCCTGCCAGCATAACGCCCCGCGCGAAGTCCAGTTGGCCATGAAGTTTTACTTCTAGTGCCGTCTACCGGATCGCTTCCCAGGAGGGGCTTCCGCCCCTCCTTCTTTCTTCATTTTCGAATAGGCGCACGACCCGCTCGCGCCGTGCGGTACAATCACCTGCGCTGCCCAGTCCAAAGTTCGACTGGTCCAACGGCGTCGCGGCTTTGGGGAGCCCGCGCGCCAGCCTCACAAGCACCCGTCGGAATCATGCCCTGCCGCTGGAGAATCCTCGCTGCCCTGGCCTCCCTTCTCACTGCCTTGCTCGTGGCCGCGCAGAACCCGCCGAGCCAGGTTCCACGCAGCGTGCTTCAGCAGGCTGCGGCGGAATACCAGCAAGGCAAGCTCGCCCAAGCCGAGCAGGCGATGCGGGCAGCACTCAAGCAAGCTCCTCACGACGCGGCGGCGCTCAACCTTCTGGGCGTCGTCCTCGACGCTCAGCAGCGCTACGACGAGGCCGAGGCAAGCTACCGGCAGGCGCTGGCACGCGCGCCGGGTTCGCCCGCAATTCTAAATAACCTGGGAAGTCATTACCTGACGCAGGGCAAAAGCGCAGCGGCGCGTGCGGCATTTCTGAAAGTCCTGGCGCGGGATCCCAAGCACGCCAACGCCAACCTGCAAATGGCTCGCCTGAGTGTGACCGCCCAACAAGGCGCATCCGCTCTCAAGTACCTCAACCAGGTGCCGCCGGATGAAGCCTCCGTGCCCGCGGTGGCGATTCTGCGCGCGAAGGCGCTTGCCTTGAATGGGCAGACCCAGGCCGCGGAGGATCTTCTTGCGGAAGTCGCCAAGCGCTCGGGAGATGACCCGCGCGTGAGCTTCTCGATCGGCTTGACTTTCGTTGACTGGAAACGTTACGCCGACGCCGAGAAGGCTTTCACACACGCTCTCGACGCGGCGCCTGCGGACTTCGACATCCTCTATAATCTGGGGCTCGCTGCGCAACGCGCCGGCCACCTCGACCGCGCTCTGCAGGTTTACCAGGTTGCCCTCCAGCAGCAGCCCAATGACGCCGATTGCCTTTACAACCTCGCGAACCTCTATACGCAGAAACACAACGCCAGCCAGGCTGCTGTCCTGCTTCTACAGGCTCACAACGCCGCGCCGGCGCGCGCGGACATCCTTCTGGCCCTCGCTCAGACCAGCGAGGACATGGGCTTCTTCGGCGATGCCGCCAGCGCCCTCGGCCAGTACCTCCAGCTCAAGCCCCACGATGACGTCGCCCGCCGCGAACGCGGCTTCTGCCTGGTGCGCTCCGCCAAGCTCAACCAGGGCCTCACGGATCAGCGCTGGTACACGCAGAAATATCCCCGCGACGCACGCGGTCTCTACGAGCTGGCGGTGGCGGAGGCCGTGCGCGAGCCGGGCATGGCCCTCGAGCACCTCAGCCAAGCGCTCGCGCTCGACCCCCAGCTTAATGCCGCCCGCTACGCCCGCTCCCTCGTCTATTACCAGATGGGAAAGACTGCGGATTCGATCGAAGACCTGAAGCGCATTCTCGGTACCGAGCCCGACAACTTCCGCGCCCTCGACGCTCTCGGCCAGGATTATCTGCGGCTGGATCAGTACCCGGAGGCCGCTCAGGCTCTCGAACGCGCCGCCCAGCTCGCCCCCCAGGATCCCAGGGTCTTGATGCACTACAGCCGCGCCCTGCTGCGCTTGGATCGTCGCGACGAGGCCGCAAAGGTGACGGCCGCGTTCCAGAAGCTCGGGCCCGATGAAACCCGCCGTCGGCCCTATGGCGGTCTGTTCGATTTCCTTAACCTCCGACCCGAAGAACAATTCAATCGCTATCTCATGAACCTGCAGAGCGCTATCAACACCCGCCCCGAAGACCCCACACTGAGAGTGCGCCTGGGTCGCGCGCTGCTCTACGCCGGAAAAACTCCGGAGGCGCTGGAGGCTTTTCGCGCCGCTCGTCACGTGACTTCCGATCCCAACCTGCTGGCCAGCATGGGCCGGTCCCTGCTTGATTACGAGCAATTTGTGCCGGCGCGCGAATTCCTGGAACCCGCCGTCGCCGCGAATCCCTCTGCGACCGACCCGCGCCTGGACCTCGCCATCGCCGTCTTTCACTCCGACGGTCCCGAGGCAGGATTGCAGGCTCTGGATGGAACTCCGGCGGCGCAACGCAAAGGGGATTACTTCCTGCTGCGTGCCCAGATCCTCGACGCTATGCAGAAGCCCGAGGAAGCCGCCCGGGCCCTGAACCGCGGGCTCAGCGCCGCTCCCACGCGCCCCGACCTCTATTTCCAGGCGGCATTGTTCTTGATCAAGCATGCGCGGTACCAACAGGCCGTCCGCTTGCTCGATCAAGCGAGCCAGGCGTTTCCCGATTCAGCGGAACTGCAACTGACCGAGGCTATTGCCTACGCGCTGCTTGGGCAGCACGACGATGCCGCGCGCCTCCTCACCCAAATCGAAGCGCGCTGGCCGGAATGGGCCATGCCCTACACGATTCACGGCATCACGCTGGTCATCCGTGCGCGCCCCAGCCAGGCGCAGCCCGTCCTCGAAGACGCCATTGCCTTGGGGGCCAACGATGGCATCACATACTATTACCTGGCCCTGGCGATGGTGAATGCCAGCCCGCAGAAAACCGTGGAGGCGCAAGAAGCCATCACGCAAGCTCTGAAGTTGAATCCGGACGATGTCTACGTCCGAGCGCTGGCGGGAAGGATTGCCTACCTGCGGAAGGATTACCCAGCGGCGCTCGAGCACCTGAGTCTCGCACTGCGCGCCTGGCCCGATATGATCGAGGCTCACCAGAATCTTGCTGCGGTCTATCGCGCCTTGGGCGATCGCGAGAAATCCGCCGAGCACCTGCAAGCAGTGGTACGCATCAAGCAGCAGAACCCCGCCGCGGACCAGTCGCCTTCGTTCCTGGCGGAGGGCCTGCTGTTCGCGGTCCGGCCGCCGACACCGCCGGCGATGTGAGTCATGCGCCGGGTTCGCAGACGTCCTCGGTCGTGACCAGCCGGACGCCTGCGGCCGTCATCTCGGCCAGCGCCTTACGGCCGCCCTCCTCGGTGATGGGCTTGATCGCATCCACAACCAGATCAACCGGAAAGCCGTGCCGGCGCAGCGTCAGCGCGTCAGCGCGCACGCAATACTCCGTGGCCACGCCGAACACCACGGCGCGCCGCCGTCCCACCGCGCGCAGCACGTCGTCGAAGTTAGGATTGTCCTGCGTATCGTAGGTGGGTTTCTCGATAATGAACTGGCCAATCCAACGCGCCGGGGGCGTGAAAGCGCCCGGGCGGCTCGGGATGATGACCGCGTCGGCGAACTGCGTCTCCGGAATGCGCCGCTGCCCGGCGCTGCCGACGACGCAATGGGGCGGCCAGATTTTGAACTCGGGGTCGTCGGGGGCGTGTGCGTCTGCCGAAGAAAGCACGGGAATCTCGTGTTCAAGCGCCCAATTCATCAGCCGCACCAGGTTGGGCACGATCCGCTCGGCGCCCGGCACGTAGAGCCTCCCGGTGGGGACCATGAAATCCACCTGCGTGTCCACATCGAAGAAGACTAGAGGCTCACTCATCGCGCTCGCTCCTCAACTTCCCCCCTTTAGGTGGGATGCTTTCATCGCACCGAAGCGCTGCACCCGAATCTCTTCCAGCAACTGCTTGAGCGCGGCACTCTTCTCGACGGGATACGTGGGTGCAGCGCGCAAAGCCTGATAGGCTTGCGGCAGGCAGGCGAGATTCGCGAGCGTCCGCTTGCGGATTTCTTCCACTCGCGGCGGGGGCGCCAGCCGGCGGCCCTCGCGCATCACGAGTTGAAGCAGCGGCGACGCCTGCGGGTAATCTTCCTCGGCGCGCGCGAGCAGGTCGTGATGGTACTGCCCGCCGTGGGAGAATCGAAACACCTGCTTTCTGCCGGGCCAGTAGACTTTTTCCTCGCTGAATTTTGTTTTCGGCTCCGCCACGCCGCCGGCTTCCGTTTCCACCAGTTTATAAACCACGCTCAGCGCGGGCATGTCGCGCGAGGTGGCAAGGTCCGTGCCCACCCCGAAGGAATCGATCGGCGCGCCACCCACCAGCAACTCCTCGATCTTGTATTCGTTCAAATCACCGCTCGCCACGATCTTCGTGTCGCGAAGGCCGTGCCGGTCGAGGATGGCGCGAACCCGCTGGCTTTTTCCGAGCAGGTCTCCACTATCCAGCCGCACACCGGGAACTTTTCGTCCCAGCGTCGCGGCGATCTCCGCGCCCGCCAGGGGATCGTAGGTGTCGACCAGCAGGATGGCGGAATCCGGAAAAGTCTCCAGCAGCGCTTCAAAACTCCGCCGCTCGCTGGGAAAAACCTGCGTCCAAGAATGCGCCGCGGTGCCGGCCAGCGGCAGATCATAAAGCGCGCCCGCCAGCACATTGGAGGTGGCCGCGCAGCCGCCCACACAGGCGGCCCGCGCGGCGCGCACGCCCGCTTCCGGCCCATGCGCCCGGCGCGTTCCGAACTCCAGCACGCTGCGGCCCCGCGCCGCGTGCACCACGCGCGCCGCCTTCGACGCCACCAGAGTTTCAAAATGGATAACCGAGAGCAGATAGGTTTCGGCGATCTGCGCTTCCAGGACGGGCGCGGTCACTTGCAGCAGGGGTTCTTCCGCAAAGACCAGCGTGCCTTCCTCGACCGCCCGCACGTCTCCGTGGAAGCGAAATTCCCGCAGGTAGTCGAAGAAAGCCGGCGAGACCGTCCGGAAGGCCGGCTGCGCGCGGAGGAAGCGCACGTCCGCGTCGCAAAAACGCAGGTTCTCCAAATACGCGAGCGCCGAGTCGAGCCCCGCCGCTACCAGGTAGGCGCGCTCCGGGGGCAGTTGACGCACAAAGAGCTCAAATGTGGCGCGACAGTCGACGCGATGCTCGAAATACGCCGCCGCCATGGTCAGCTCGTAAAGATCCACGAGCAACGCACGGTCCGTATTCATCTCAGCTCTGGGCATCGTTTGCACCTAGCCGCCAGGCGTGAGGCCCGTCGGGACCGCCTCGCCCCTCTGCTCCGCGACGGAACCCTATGAACCCAGTATGTCGTTGAGAGTCGAGGAGAGTCAAGCGCGGGCGAGGCGTGGAAGCTGGTCGATTCCGAAACGCCGGCCTCGCAGGCAGCGGGAGCTCGAACGCGTTCTGATACTACGTTTAACGGTTCGCAGGTTCCGAGTGGCCAAGTCGAGTACAGGGCGGCTTACGAGAGCATCGTCGTAAGTGACGGGAAGCTGGTTACAGGGTAGAATCTCATGTCGGATCATGCAATCACTCAAGCACGTGCCAAAGCCCTAAGTGAGGCGCAAACCCAACAAGGAGATCAAAACCATGCTCAAAACTCCCGCTTATGCCGCTGCCATTGCGAAAGCACCGCTTGCCCCGTTCTCCGTCGAGCGGCGCGAGCCCGGCCCACACGATGTGCTGATCGACATCCTTTACTGTGGTGTCTGTCACTCGGACATTCATCAGGCCCGTGGCGAGTGGGGCGGTGAGATTTTCCCAATGGTGCCAGGCCACGAAATCGTGGGCAAGGTTGTGAAAGTCGGAAGCGAGGTCAGAAAATGGAAGGCTGGCGACACCGTCGGTGTCGGTTGTTTCGTTGATTCCTGCCGCGCCTGTGAGGCGTGCAAGGCCGGTGACGAGCAATACTGCGAACGCGGGGCGAACTTCACCTACAACGGCCGTGAGCGTGATGGTAAGACGCCCACCTACGGGGGCTATTCGACGCGTATCACCGTGGATGAGACGTACGTACTGCGCATCCCCGACGGCATTCCGCTCGACGGCGCCGCACCATTGCTGTGCGCTGGTATCACCACTTACTCCCCGTTGGTCCACTTCGGCGTAAAGGCAGGCGACAGGCTCGCCGTAGTGGGCCTCGGCGGCCTCGGTCACATGGGGGTAAAGATCGCGAAGGCCCTGGGCGCCAAGGTCACCGTGCTCAGCCATTCACCTGGCAAGCGCGAGGATGCGTTGCGTCTGGGCGCAGACGATTTCATCGCCACGCGCGATGCGGCCGTGTTTCAGAAGAACGCCGGGCGTTTCGATTTCATTCTGGACACAGTTTCGGCACAGCACGACTACAACGCCTACCTCCAGCTCCTGCGCCGCAACGGCACGATGGTGCTGGTAGGGTTGCCCGATCCGACGCCGCTCGCGGCCTTTACGCTCATCCTGGGCCGCCGCCGCTTGGCGGGCTCGTTGATCGGGGGTATCCGCGAAACGCAGGAAATGCTCGATTTCTGCGCCGCGCACGGGCTGACCTCCGACGTGGAGGTGATTCCCATCCAGCAGATCAATGAGGCTTACGAGCGTACGGTCAAGAGCGATGTTCGCTACCGCTTTGTCATTGACATCGCCAGCCTCAGGCGGTCCTGAGTAACGGATCATATGGATGTCGCGATTCGCTGTCGCCAGCTCCGCAAGACCTACGAGGGCAAGGTCGAGGCGGTCCGCGGCCTCGACTTGGAGATCCTGGCCGGCGAATGCTTTGGTCTGTTGGGTCCGAATGGCGCGGGGAAGACGACCACCATCGAGATTCTCGAGGGACTGCTCCAGCCCACCTCCGGTGAGGTTGAGATCCTGGGAAGCACCTGGAACGCGCAAAATCGAGAACTGCGCGAAGTTCTGGGAATATCGCTGCAAGAAACGCGCCTCGGGGAAAAACTCACGGTGCGCGAAACCCTGGACCTGTTCGCCAGCTTCTATCGTCGCCCTCGCTCGACCAACGAGGTGATGGCAGAAATGGCGCTCACCGAGAAGGCCAACACCTGGGTCGGGAAGCTTTCGGGCGGGCAAAGACAGCGGCTGGCAGTGGCCACCGCCTTGGTGGCCAATCCGAAAATCCTGTTCCTGGACGAACCCACGACGGGCCTCGACCCGCAGAGCCGGCGCCAGCTTTGGGAGATCATCCGCCAGTTCCAGCAGCGTGGCGGCACGGTCCTGTTAACGACACATTACATGGACGAAGCCGAGCGGCTCTGCGACCGCATTGCGATCATCGACCACGGGCTCACGATCGCTTCCGGCACACCGGCCGAGTTGATCGAACGTCTGGGCGGGCACCACATGGTGGAATTCGACGCTACAGGTGACGGTCTCCGCGAGCTGGAGGCGTGGCGCTCACTTCCCGGCGTCGAGGCGGTGCACGAAGAAGACGGCAAAGTCGTGCTGAGCGTGCGCGAACCGCACGAGACCATCCCCGCGTTGCTGGCGGCCTTGCAGAAGCAAAACTCGCACTTGCTACATCTCACCACGCGCCAGGCTAGCTTGGAGGACGTCTTCGTTCGCCTCACGGGGCGCCACCTGCGCGAGGAGTAAGCAGACTAGGTCGTAAGTGGTAGGTGGCACATGGGGAAGTCCCCACCTACGACCTGCCAGGAGGGGAAAGTGAACTCAACCACCGCCACGCCAGAAAACGGCCGCTGGAAGGGCTACGAGTACCTGCTCCTGGCGCGCCTGAAGGAGCTGTACCGCGAACCGGAGGTGATCTTCTGGGTATTCGCGTTCCCAATCCTTCTGGCACTGGGACTGGGGATCGCTTTCCGCAACAAGCCTACCGACACGAGCCGCGTGGCGGTAGTGGCGGGCCCGGGAGCGGCGCGCGCCCTGGAGCTGCTTGGCGCCGCGCCCGCCAGGGATGCGGTTCACGCGGAGGTGCTTCCTGCCGGCGACGCGTTCAACCAATTTCGGCTGGGTAAGTACGACCTCGTTGTGACACCGCGAGCCGACAGCTATGAGTACCGTTATGACCCGGCGCGTCCGGAAAGTGTGCTGGCCCGCACCGTCACGGATGACGCCCTGCAAGCCGCCGCCGGGAGAACGAATGCCGTCCCCACGACCAGCCGGGCGTCGAGCGAGCCGGGCGCAAGGTACATCGACTTTCTGATTCCGGGCTTGCTGGGCATGAACCTGATGAACTCGGGCATGTGGGGAATCGGATTTGCCCTCGTCGATATGCGGCAGCGGAGGTTGCTTAAGCGTTTTGTGGCCAGCCCCATGCGGCGCGGCGATTTTCTTCTGGCTCTGGCCAGCAGCCGGCTGGTGTTGATGTTGATTGAGCTTGCGCTGCTGCTCAGTTTTGGCGTGCTGGCTTTTCATATGCGGGTCATGGGTTCGTTGCTGTCGATCCTTGTCATCAGCGCGCTTGGAGCCCTTTGCTTCGGCGGCGTGGGGCTGCTCACAGCAAGCCGCGCGCAGAAAATCGAGACGGTTAGTGGCCTGATTAACGTGGTCCTGATGCCCATGTGGATTTTGTCCGGCTCCTTTTTCTCGTACGAGCGATTCCCGGCCATCCTGCAACCTCTCATCAAGGCGTTGCCGCTCACCGCGCTGAACGACGCCCTCCGCGCCGCCATCCTCGAAGGTGCCCCGCTTGTCCACCAAGCCATGCGTCTTTTCGTGCTCTGCCTCTGGGGTGCTGTGTCCTACTTCTTGGCGCTGCGCTGGTTTCGGTGGACTTGACAGTTTATTGAAGGAGTTGGGAAGTCTTGTTATTTAGGTCTGCGGCTTTCCCTCTGGCGCGATACCGAGAGGCGCGCAGTCATAAGACCACTCGGCACGGTCTCTTCTGTCTCCTGACTCCTGGCGGCTGACTTCTGACTTCCGACTCAGTACTGTCCCATCATAAGTTGAACAGATCCAATTGGATATGAGGATCTGGTTCTGGAATTCGGTCGTTGTAGTGAGAAAACGCCAATGAAATCGGGGTTTTTTCGAAAATCGTGACACTGAGAATTTGCAGGATTTTGTACAGGCTCAGGTCCAATTGGAGCTGCTTTTTCAGAATGGCCACCAGGACGTAGACGGTGATGGCGATCCAGACCTGGGTCTTGACGGCGTTCTCCGAGGTCCCATAGAAAGCCCGGATATGCAAATGTTGTTTGATCCAGCGAAAGAACAATTCGACCTGCCAGCGGGCGCGGTACAGGTCGGCGATGGTCAGCGGCGCGAGCTGGAAATTGTTGGTGAGAAAGATCAGGCGCAAGTCTTTTTCGGCATCGAAGTAGTGAATCCGCCGCAGGGGAGCCGGATACCGACGCGAGCTCTTCGGTCCGGTCAGGCGAATGGTCTGATCGGAACGCAGTCCGGTGGAACGATCGACCCAGCGCCAGGAGCAGCGACGGTAGCGCGTGTTCTGCTCGGCGCGGGTGACGAAGAAAGCCAGGGCTTGCGTGATCGTGTAGAGACGCCGGTAGTCCACGTAGGCGCGATCCAGCAGATAAAACGACCCCGCATCGAGCCCCAGTTGGTCGAGCAACTTTACATCGTTCACCCCTCCGCCGGTCACATAAACCGCGGTCGGAATGTTGCCGCGCAGATCGAGCAAAGTGTGGAGCTTCACCGCACTCTTGCGACGCCGAAACTGCGCCCAGGGGAACAGCGACAAGCACAAATCCACGGTGGTGGAATCGAAGGCGTAGACGGTCTCGTCCAATTTCACGCCGAAGGGGTCGTGCTGATACAGGGCGCGGGCCGGCGCGATGAGGGTCCGCGCAAAATCGGCGTAGATGCGCCAGTCGCGCTGCGCGTTGGCGTTGGCCAGGGTGTTGCGCGAGATGCCGCCCCGAATGCCCATGTGATAAAGCTGGGGCTGGTGCGCGCGCAAGCAGGTTTGGATGTCGCGCAGACTCTCGCGATAAGTGAGCTGCGCGAAAGCCAAACACAGGAATTGATCGAGGCAGGAGAAACTCTGCACTTTGTAGTCGCCGTCGTAGCGATCCACGCAACGGCGAAATTCGGCGAGCGGAAGCAAGTCCATCAGTTGAGCAAAAATCGTTCGGCCCGTGTTCATGCACCATCCCCCTGCAGCTTTCGGAATGGCTCCAGGCTATCTCCGAATTCAAATCGATTTTGCTCATTTTCGCGTGCAACTCACGATTTCGCATGCAGTTACACAACATCTCGAAATCAATATTGGGACAGTACTGATTTGGGATTCAGGAGTCAGAAGTCAGGGGTCCAGCGGCGAAGAAATCGAAAACTCGACGCGGCGAGCCCTGCCCTTCCGACGAGGACACACGACGGTCGGTCCAAGGCGAAGCCTGGTCAGGAGCAGGCGGGCATCGCTGGGGCCCAATGCAAAGGAGGATTCCATGGAAGACGCGAAATCAATCTCCATTTCGAAGCTTATCATAATTCCCGCGGTGATTACCCTGGGTGTGACCATCCTACGGCTGGTGGGCGAGCTCAAACACTGGCCCACGCCCTGGTTCAGCGCGGTGGCGGGCGGGGGAGCGGCGGTGGTGGGTATCTCCTGGCTGCCGATCATCTTCGGACCCTATTTCGCCCTTAAGCTGGCCGGAGCTGGAGACAGGCCCTCGAGCACGGGAAAGTCGATCGCCTATGCGTTTGCGGCCTTGGTTGTGTATGTGCTCGCTGGGTTTTTGTTCACCAAGACGATCTCGCATCCCTCCGCCCTTACCCTGGTGGCGCTCCTCTTGATGCTGGCTGCGGCGTTTGTGCCGTGTCTCGGCTGGCGTTCCCTCGGGTGCGCGTTGTTCGCCTACGCTCTGGCGGCGCGGATTCCGGTCCTGGTCGTGATGTACTTCGCCATGTACGGAAATGGCGGCGCGGGCTGGGGAACCCACTATGACGCGGTGCCACCGGCGCTTGCCCACGTACCGCTGGCAACGAAATACCTCTACGCAGCGATCCTGCCGCAGATGACCATGTGGATCGGATGGACAGGCGTCTTGGGCGCGATCTTCGGCAGCGTGGTTGCCGCCGTCGCGCGTCGGGGAAAACCAACGGCGCCGGCTGGTGCGTAAGCACGCCACGCCGGGCGTTCACCTCGGTGGGGCATCGGTCTGACCTTCAGGCGTGCAGGTTCCGCCGATCGCCCGATCACGCGATGAATCAGTCCCGACTTCGGACCCCGGACTCCGGACTCGGGACTTTCTTCATTTACGCCCCGTAGAGTGTCTGGGTATTGACAGGCAATCCCAGCAGTTTCAAGTATGTGAACAGTTGCATTTTGTGGTTGTTGAGGTGCCCGAGAAAGGAAACACCCAGGATTTCCAGCTTGGCCTTCCATCCCCAGGGCACGGAAACCACGCGGTTGGTGAAATCCGCTTCGCTGATACTGTCCAGCGCCGTGCGCAGAATCTTCTTGTCCTTTTCGAGCTTGTCCAGTGCGTCTTGAACTCCACAGGAGGGCATGTTCTCCAGTTTCATGCCCACTTCCATTTCTTCCATCGACGGCCACTTGCCGCTCAGCAGCATTTCAAATCCGCCGCCGAGCCCGTCGCTCAGGTGGCAAACAACCTGGCCAAGGCTCATGAAGGTTGGCCCGGGCTTCCAATCCAGTTTGTCGGCCGGAACCATCCCGATCAGCTTTTCAGCCGGCCCGACCGATTCCATGGCGACCTTATAGAATTCACTCTTGGTCATAAGTCCTCCTTCTGATGTGTGGCGAACAGGGGGTAATGCCGCACTTCGTCATTCTCTTCCGTTTCTGCCGAATGGAAACTCTAGCGCATAACTCCAGGCCATCAAAGCGAGGTTTACGGCATCCGGGTGCCGTACTGGCCGCAGGATTCAAAGACGGACAGCAGGTTGGTCATTCCCAAAAGCTCCCGGATCTTCTGCGACAGGTTGATCAGTTGAAGTTCGCAGTCGCTTTTCTTGGCGGTGACGTACACGCCGATGATGGCGCCGAGCCCGGAGCTATCCATAAACGCAACTTCACTCAGGTCCAGAACGATCCGCTTCGTCTGCGGAATCAAGGCCCGGACTTCCTGCTTGAATTCCGCCGCGATATCGGCGGTCAGCCGGCCACTGCACCTGACGAGGGCAGACTCCGTATGAGGTTGAATGCGCAGCTTGAGGCGTGCAGTGGGCAGGACCGGCGGATTCGTGGACATGAAAAATCCTCTTCCTCGGGGCTCGGCCGCCGCGCCTTTCTTCTGGTTGCGCGCCGCCGTGCTGGCATGGACGCGCTACGTGCCATCTCACCCTCTCGGCAGCCTCTGACCATGGGTCGATGTCCTGAGCACCCATTGTACCTGAAATCCCCTGCGCACTGGGGCGCCTTCACCCGCAGGGGGGATCTGTCCCGCAGGATCGGTCTGTTTCTGGCACTAACCCTGCTTGCGCGGCGGTGGCCCCACCCGCAAGGCGCCAACGGGCAGGCACAGGGTTGGGGGCGCGCGGACAGGAACTCAGACGCCGGTGACCTTGCTGCGTCGCTCCAGCAGGAGAACGTCGCGCCAGACGCCGTCCAGTTGGCCGAGACGCTCGCGCCGGCCGACCTCACGAAAGCCACATTTCCTGACCAGGACGAGGCTGCCGGCATTTTCCGGGAAGATTCCGGCCTGCAGCGTCCAGATGCCATGCTTCTCCGACAGGTCAATTACGGCCCGGAGCAGGGCCGCGCCGATTCCTTGGCCGCGGTGGCTTTTGCCCACGTAGACGCTCGCTTCGGCCACTCCCGCATAACAGCATCGGTCTGAGATGGGACTGAGCGCCGCCCAGCCGAGCACGGCGTCGTTTGCGCGAGCCACCAGCCGTCCGAAGGGAAGATGCGAGGTGTTCCATTTCTCCCAGGTCGGTGGCGCGGTTTCGAAGGTGGCATTCCGGGTCGCGATCCCCTCGTGGTAAATCACGCGGACCTGCTCCCAGTCGGTGGGTTTCATGGCGTCTATGACGAAATGCATTTACAGTTCACCTTGTTAGTCAGAGCTGTGTTCTCTCGATACTGTTCTGTGCTGGCGTTCGACGGCCTCGGCGATCAAACCGGCCCGGAGGAACAAGGGGGTATGATGCAACTGTTCGAGGGCGCCTTGCTCAGCATCCGAAATCCCGGGGGCAGTCAGAGGGCACCGAGCAACGCGTCATCGAGTATATCTCCCTTCTCAGGCTTCTCGCCTCCAGAGTGCAGGAAGCAAAGCGCCTCAAGGGCCCGTAGATTTTGGCGGGCTAACAAGCCACTGAACCCGGCGGCCGCAGGTCCCGCCCGCCGCCGTAGAGGTCCCCGCGCGGGCAGTGGACAACAAGTCCGTTCGCCCCACGTTTGACATTCTACAAACAGCGCCCTGCCCGTTTTCAAGGGATAGTCTCTCGCAAACTACCTTTTCGCAGTGTGATAACCCACATGTTGGCCTTGTCAAAGGCGGACCGTCACCTTGCACGAGGCCTTAGGCCTTCAAGAATTAGTAAGTTAGGCTACCTTCAAGCTGCCGCGTAATTCCTGGCCCACCTCTTGCTTTGGTAGGACCAGGATGAATCGGTCCGGCACAAAGTCGTGGGGCGCGAACCTAGTGGGGCACAGGCCCGACCCGCGGCACTGCGAACCGGGTGAGGCGGGTATGGGGGACAGGTTATGCAGAGAGTCGTGATTCTCGGCGCGGCGGGCAGGGATTTTCACAATTTCAACGTGGTGTTTCGCAACAATCCCGCGTTCCAGGTGGTGGCGTTCACGGCCACGCAGATTCCCAACATCGACCACCGCAGTTATCCCCCGGAGCTTGCCGGGGCGTTGTACCCCAGCGGCATTCCCATTGTGGCCGAGACCGAACTGGAGAACCTGATCCGCACGCAGTCGGTGGACGTGGTGGTGTTTGCTTACAGCGACGTGTCGCACCAAACGGTTATGCATTTAGCCTCGCGTGCCGTGGCGACGGGCGCCGACTTCTGGCTGTTGGCGACGGAGCGCACCCAGTTGCAGGCGCGCGTGCCGGTGGTCTCCGTGTGCGCGACGCGCACGGGCTGCGGCAAGAGTCCGGTGTCGCGGCGGGTGGCGCAGGAGTTACGAGAGCTGGGCTGGAAGCTAGTGGTGGTCCGGCACCCCATGCCTTACGGCGATTTGCGGGCCGAGCGGGTGCAGCGTTTTGCCACGCTGGAGGACCTGGAGAACCAGCGCTGCACTATCGAGGAGCGCGAGGAGTACGAGCCGCACATTCGCCGGAACACGGTGGTTTATGCCGGGGTCGACTACGAGGAGATCTTGCGCCAAGCGGAGCGGGAAGCGGAGCTGATCCTGTGGGACGGCGGCAACAACGACACGCCCTTCTTCCGCTCCAACCTGGAGATCGTGGTGGCCGACCCGCACCGGGCGGGCCACGAGCTCGGGTATTTTCCTGGCGAAGTCAACCTGCGGCGCGCGCAGGTGGTGGTAATCAACAAGGTTGACACCGCCTCACCGGAAGGCGTCGCGACCGTGCGCGCCAACCTCCAGCGCCACAACCCCGCAGCCACGGTGATTGAGGCGGCCTGCCGGGTCAGCGTGGCGGAACCGGAAGCGATCAAAGGCCGGCGGGTCCTGGTAGTGGAAGACGGACCGACACTCACGCACGGCGAGATGACTTACGGAGCGGGCGTGGTAGCGGCCTGCCAGTTTGAGGCCGCCGGACAAGTCGATCCACGTCCCTACGCGGTGGGCTCGATTCAAGAAACCTTCGAGCGCTTCCCGCACCTGAAAGGCCTTCTGCCCGCCATGGGTTACAGCGACGCGCAGCGTCACGAGCTGGAAGAGACCATCAACCGCACCCCGTGCGATCTGGTTTTGGTGGCAACACCTGTGGATTTGGCGCGCCTGCTGCGCCTCAACAAGCCCAGCTTGCGAGTGAATTACGAGATCGAAGAGCGCACCCGGCCCGGCCTCGGTGAAATCCTGGAGCGCTTCACCGAAGGCCAGCAGCCGCAGCGCCGGCTGAAGACGGCATGATGGGTGATGGGCAGGGGTTCCCGCTGAAGCGGGATCGAGCCGAGAGGAGGTCCTATGCGCAAACTTAAAATCGTTCCGGACGCGGAGAAAGAACTTCCACCGCTTCCCCGCCCCGCGACTTTGGCGCATCGGCATTTGATTTCGCTCCACGACCTGACGCCGCCGGAGATCGATTTCCTGTTGAAGCTGGCGCTACGCGTCAAGGCCTCTCCTGCCCGTTACAGGCACGCGTTGGAGGGCAAGGCGCTGGTGATGCTTTTTGAGAAGCCGAGCCTGCGCACCCGGGTGACCTTTGAGGTGGGCATCAGCCAGTTGGGCGGCCGCGCGTTTTACCTGGGCCCTCAGGAAGTGGGGCTGGGCAAGCGCGAAGCGGTGAAAGACGTGGCGCGCAACCTCTCGCGCTGGGTGGACGCCGTGATGGCGCGCGTCTTCTCGCACCAGACGGTGATCGAGCTGGCGGAACACGCCTCGATTCCGGTGATCAACGGGCTTTCGGACTTCGAGCATCCCTGCCAGGCGCTGGGCGATTACCTGACCTTGCTCGAGCACAAGGGCATGCTCGCGGGCGCCACGCTCGCCTGGGTAGGCGACGGCAACAACGTGGCGCATTCCCTGATGTACGGCGCGGCACGATTGGGCGTGCGGATGCGCATCGCCACACCCCCCGGGTACGAACCGGATCGGTCTGCGCTGGCCGAGGCCAAGCGCGAGGGGGGCGACGTCGAGTTGACCCGCGATCCCGCCCAGGCCGTGGCGGGCGCGGACGCCGTCTACACCGACGTCTGGACGAGCATGGGCCAAGAGGACGAGGCGGAGACCCGTAAGCAGGTCTTTCGTCCCTACCAGGTGAACGCGCAATTGATGCGTGCGGCGGGCCCGCAGGCCCTGTTCATGCACTGCTTGCCGGCGCATCGCGGCGAGGAAGTAACCAACGACGTCATTGACTCGCCCCGCTCCATCGTTTACGACCAGGCAGAGAATCGCTTGCACATCCAGAAAGCCATTCTGCTGGCCCTGCTTTCCTGAGAGGTGCCATGGCCATCGCGGTGGTCGCTATCGGCGGGAATTCCCTGGTCAAGCCGGGCGAGCGTGGCACGCTGGAAGAGCAGCGCACGAATCTGCAGATCACGTGTGAAGGCATCGCCGCGGTGATGGCCGCCGGCCACCGCGTAGTCGTGACCCACGGCAACGGCCCGCAGGTGGGCGACGCCCTGCTGCGCTCGGAGCTGGCCGCGTCCCAGGTCCCACCCCTCACGCTCGATGCCTGTGTCGCCGAGACGCAGGCCACCATCGGTTATCTGTTGCAGCAGATGCTGCAGGAAACGCTCCAGCGCCACGGCTTGCGGCGTCCGGTGGTGACCATCGTGACGCAAGTTCTGGTCTCGCGGCGCGATCCCGCCTGGCGCAATCCCACCAAGCCCGTCGGCCCCTTCTATTCGCGGGAAGAGGCGGAGCGCCGGCGCGCGGCGTTCGGTTGGACGATGGTTGAAGACGCGCAGCGCGGTTATCGGCGCGTGGTACCGTCGCCGGAGCCGAAGGAGATCATGGAACTCGCCGCCATCCAGGCCGCGCTCGCGAATGACGTGCTGGTGATCGCCTGCGGAGGTGGAGGAATCCCGGTGGTCTTCAAGCGCGAGCGGCTGGTGGGCATCGACGCGGTCATCGACAAGGACCGCGCCTCGAGTCTGCTGGCGTGGGAACTGGAAGCCGAGCTGTTCCTGATCTCCACCGGCGTCGATCAGGTGGCGCTCAACTACCGCACGCCCCAGGAGCGGGCCCTCGGGAGCCTGACGGCCGCCGAGGCGCGTCGCTACCTGCGCGAGGGGCAGTTTCCGGCGGGGAGCATGGGACCAAAGATTGAAGCGGCGCTCGCCTACCTCGAGCGCGGCGGGCGCTTGGCGATCATCACTTCACCCGAGCGCATTCCGGAGGCCCTGCAGGGCATGGCGGGGACGCGCATTACTCCTGCCGCCGAACCCACCGGGCGGCCGAGACCGCGTCGGGCGGCGTGAAGGACAGTAGGCAGCGAGCGCCTGGTGCGAGTCCCGACGGAGTCGGGATAGGCAGTAGGCACCAAGCAGTAGGCGGGCTGGCGCAGACTCCTGCCGCGGTAGTTTTGGATTTTCGATTGTGGACTTGCAGGGCGGGCGCGGTCAGAACCCAGCCCTTTCCCTGCGACGCTTAATACTACCAAGAAGCGAGACGCGCGATCGGAACGTCTCTACGCGCGCTTCAATTCATACAAAGTGATTTCCGGGGGGAGCCGATGCGCCACCCGGCAGAGCGGCTTCCGTACCTTGCAGGGGACGATTGGGCAGAGCCAACCGTAGGGTCGCTAGTAGTGCCCCAAATGTATGTTGGTGTTGGCTTACTTCACGATAGGATCTGGCTTAAACGTGCTGTGTATATCGGCTTCAAACTGCGCCTGACCTGCCCCCGTTTCCTGTACCAATCATAATGCGAGTTCCAGGGTAGTTTTTTGCTTTTGTTCTTCTCTCCGGGGCGGCTCGGGGGGGAGAGCCGCCCCGGCGCCTGCGAATTCTTGCGGGGTCCGATTCCCCAACGAAGTGTGGGGCCGAACCTCGTTATAATCCTT
Organism: Terriglobia bacterium; assembly: GCA_020073545.1. GTDB lineage: Bacteria > Acidobacteriota > Terriglobia > UBA7540 > UBA7540 > Bog-366. The sequence goes on from JAIQEZ010000028.1 coordinate 44,503, forward strand.
CCTCCAAGCCTCAATCGTCTC
>JAIQEZ010000168.1 GCA_020073545.1 Terriglobia bacterium
GGGTTCTTCGTGTCCACAGTGGGCCGCGATGAGGCCGTGATCCGCGAGTACATCCGGAAGCAGGAGCAAGAAGACAAGCGACTGGACCAGATGAACCTGTGGCGATGAGCGGCCACCGTCAAGGTGGCTCAACCAATCTGGGGCCGCGTTAGCGACCCCGCCTAGCCGCTTTGAGCGGCTCACAACTTAAAGCCCCCGGCTTTGCCGGGGGATACTTACAGTCTTGCTTTTGTTCTCGGGGATAATGACCCCCATAACCACAGAGATCTTCCCTGTGTTGTCCGCTGCGCGACCGAAATCTCCGGATTCATCAAAGTAGACGTCCATGACCGTTGGGTCGTGCTACGCCTCGTTGTACCGGGCCTCATACGCACGGCCCATCGGCGTGGAGAGCAAGAAACTCCCCACCACGCTGCTGCAACACGGTCTATGAAAGATGCTTCTCGACAAGAGTCCGGACACCGAGAACCATTGAGACGACTTCTGTATGCGTGATCTCATCGAACCGGCCGTGATCGGCTTTGTTTCGCGTGTCGCCCCAGGCGGTGATGTGCTTATTCTCGGACAGGGAGATAACCTCGATCTGCTTGGACGGCTGAAAGAGCGCTGCCTGTAGTTTTGATATTGATGTTCGCTGAGCGTCGTAGGCGAGACCACGAGCATCACACAAACGTCGTAACGCATCCTCGAGCGAGGCTCCAGCAAGAAACGCGGCGATGCCGAGGTGCACCTGCTTGTGCACAGCGTCATTATTGGTCTCAGCCGCTTCAGCCTGCGCCTGAGCAATATCTAAGATATTACCCTCTATCTCGCGGGCAATCGCCAAGCGGGGGCTCTTGAGCGCACCCTCGGCGTACAATGATACGACCGCCCGGCTGGCTGCCGAGGCTCTGATCCAGTCCGCCGACTCGAGTGCATCCCCAAGTGCGGCCATAATTGGATGACTCCCGCCGACCGTGTCATAAATGACTGACTGCGCCAAGGTTGCAGCTTCGAAGTTTTCCCCACCGCCTCGACCCTTATCGCTTAACTGCCGGATGCGGTCGATTCGAGCTTTGATTGATGTGTTCTCGTCCTCTGTCATGTGTCCTCACAAGGTTTACTCGTGGCGCATCGTTCTGAGATGCGTGCGGTCCGACAGACGCCGGACCAGATACCGACCACACGGTCTTGACCAGGACGTAGCTGCGACCTTTATAAACCCGATTGACTAACAAAGCAAGGGGGAGGAGGAACAGGATTCAGGAGCTAGGATTCAGGAGTCAGGAGTCCGAAGGACAGGGGCTGGGGCCGGGGACTAAAAGTACAGGGAACAGGGTAAAGGTGACAGGGGACAGGAAGACGAGGAACTGAATCAGTGAATCACTGAATCAGTGAGTCAGTGAAACGATGACCTGATCCCCGGCCCGTTCCCGGCACGAGCCTGGGCGGGCTCCCGATTGCTTGCATGACTTGGGGGTTGACAGATGCGATACTTTATATGAAGCTTAACATGAGCCTTGCTCGACCGGGGCGGTAGCAAGTCTCCTACCCGCTCGGCGCAATACAGGCTGCGGAAAAACCCACTCCCGACGAGGTAGTGCCGATTCTACATCGCTAGATGTCCCGTGTTTTCAACCCAAACATGGCGACGTGAAGTCGCCGCTACACGTTCTCCCGCAGCCATTTTCAGATCTGGCGTAAGTGAAGTTCCCCCAGCTTCACTTGTGTGTTTGCCACGATGTTATAGAAAAAGAATGGGTTAGCGATGGAGAGCAAAAACTCTGCAAAAATCTATGTCATTGAAAAATAAATGGTTAGTTGATTCCGCCGTAGTCATGGTGACGAAAAAAGGGGGCCCCAAAATGAAGGTAAGTCTAGCGATGTAATTGAAAACAAATGGAGAAAAAATGTCAGTTTGTGGGTTTGCCAAGATGTTATTGAAAAAAAACGAGTTATAGCTCTCCTGCCATGATGTTGATGAAAGAACAGGAGTTAGGATTTAGGAGCCTAAAGAACAGGTGCCAGGTGCCAGGTGACGGGGAAAAGGGAAGGACAGGAGCCAGAAGCCAGGAGTCGGGAAAATGGGGAACAGGTGACAGGTGACAGGTGCGAGAAAACCAGGGAACAGGGAAAAGGGAAGGACAGGAGCCAGAAGCCAGGAGTGAGAAGAGGGAACAGCTTTCAGCTCTCAGCTTTCAACTCGCACACGCGAGATTCTCCGCGCAGTTTACCCTGAGCGAAATGACAAAGATCCTTCGGCTTCGCCTCAGGATGACAGCGGATGGGCTCAGGATGACAGCAGGGAAGCGCTTTTCCCGACTTTGTCGGGACTCGCACACGGCGCTCGCTGCCTACTGCCTACTGCCTTCCGCCTACTCCCCGCGTCGGGCGGCGACCCTACGTTACTCAGATGAACAGCGGCACTTCCTCGCCGCTGGCATCCAGTTCGGTGTCTGCGGGTTCGGGCGAATTGCAGCACGCCAGGATCGCTACCGCCAGACTCCCCAGCAACAACAGTCCGGGATGGCTGCCAGCCCAATCGAGCCAGCCGATCCCGTCCTGCGGCCGGATTCCCTCAGCGCCCGTTTGTCGTTCGCGCATCGGATTCTCGATGCCTCCCATCCCTTCTATCGACTGTTTCTTGGGGGGAATGAGAGATAAATCATCGCACGCCAGTGTCCCGAGTCAGAAGTTCGTCGATGAAGTCAGCCCCGATGCATCGGGGCGAAAGAAGGTAGCCCACGGCGGGTCAAGGGAGACCCTGGGCTACGATCTTGCGCCCCTGACGGGGCTGTGGAACGGTCGCCTGCAGGGAGGAGGCTTTGTCAGCGAACTTCTAACTCGGGACACCGGCCTTGACAATGTGCCCACGAGACAGTGGAATTCCCCTCCTCGGCTGAGGAGGGGATTAGGGGGTGATCGGGTCTGGAACTGGGAGCGAAGGTCAACCCCCCCTGGCCCCCTCCCAATCTTCGGAGGGGAATCGTGAGGAGCATCCTCTTGACTTGCTTCGCTGGCGAGGGCATAGAATAATGCCGTGGCTTGAGCACCCTCGGCAAAAGCGGCTCGCGCCGCACTGCAATTGTTGGCGCAGCCGATGCGGTGATCGCTGGGCCGGACGACTGGCCGAGGTTCCTCATCCGCCCGCGGTTCGAAGTCCGCAACGCCGGGCGGAACCACAACTGCGCTTGCGGGCCACTGAGGTCCTCATGGTTATCGCATCACAACTTCGTCCTGGAATGGTTCTGAAAATCGGCGAAGACATCTTCAAGGTCTTCGAATCCACTTACCACCTGGGGCAGGGCAAGATGCCGGGGAGCGTTCACGCCCGCGCGCACCACGTCATAAAGGGCACACTTAAGGAGTTCCGCTTCCGGCCGGAAGAACGGCTGGAAGACACGCAGCTCGAGAAGCACGAAATGGAATTCCTTTACACCGATGCGGATTCCGCAACCTTCATGAACCCGGACACCTTCGAGCAGGTTTCCATTCCCCTGGAAGCCATCGGCGCGGCAACCAAATTCCTGCAGCCTGAAATGAAGGTCCCGGTGGAGTCTTATGAAGGCCAGCCGGTGAGCATCGTCTTTCCCGAGGTCGTCGACGTAAAGGTCGCCACCACGGCGCCGCCCGTTCACCAGCAGCAAGACAACACTTACAAAGATGCGACGCTCGAGAACGGGCTGGAAATCCTGGTGCCGCATTTCATCAAGGCCGGCGAGACGGTGCGCGTGGAAGTGGCCACGGGGAAGTACGTCGACCGCGTGCGTGCGGATGCGAAGAGGTTTTGAGGGCGGGGAAGACCCCCCCAAGGCCCCATTAAGAGGCGCAGCACGAGCGCGTATGGTTGGCGCGTTTAGGTCGTCTGTGTGTACTCCGGGAGGTGAATATGTACGAGGGTATTTCGGTCGACCTTTTGAATTTGGTGCTTTCTCTTTCCGACGCGCTGGACTTGGCAAGCCCTGAACTTTCACAGCATCAGTTAAGGACAGCTTATGTAGCCTGGGAGCTAGGCAAGGTCGCCAGACTGCCTCCTGGCGACGTGGAGAATCTCTTTATCGCATCGTTGCTCCACGATGTCGGTGCCCTGTCGCTTGAGGAGAAGATTGATATTCATCGGACAGAAGTGATTGACCCTGAGCCTCATTGCTTGATTGGCGAAGCGCTGCTTAAGGAAGCGCCGATTTTTGAGCCTTGTGCCCGAATTGTCAGATTCCACCATAGGAAATGGCAAGATTGGCAAGCGCCGATTGATACATCCGTAGTTCTCCAGTCTCAGATGCTTCTTGTCGCCGATTTCTTGGAACGAGCGATTGACCGGCGGCGGTATATTTTGCATCAGAACCAAGATGTCATTGCCCGAATCGGTTCGCTCTCCGGAACAGTCGTTCATGGCGAAGTAGTGGACATGGTCAGGATGGTATCGAAGCGGGAGGATTTCTGGTTCGATCTGGTTTCGCCGCGGCTCTATTCGCTTCTCCTGCACCACGGACCCGGGCGAAGAATGGATCTCGATCTCGACCAATTGAGGGTCATTTCCGTGCTGTTCCGTAACATGATTGATTTCAGGTCAGGGTTTACAGCCACGCATTCTTCCGGCGTGGCTGCCTGTGCTTCCACGCTTTCACGGCTTTTTGGTCTCACAGAAATGGAAATTGGACTTATGGAAATCACAGGGAATTTGCACGACCTGGGCAAATTGGCGATCCCCAACAGTATTCTTAACAAGCCGGGCAAGCTTACAAAAGAGGAGTTTGCCCTCATGCAACAACATACCTATTTTACCTACCAGGTCTTGACGACCGTCGGGGGAATACGGAATATTGCCGAGTGGGCAGCTTTCCATCATGAGAAACTGGACGGAACGGGCTACCCTTTCCACGTGGATGCAAAGAGGCTTGACATGAACTCAAGAATATTGGCCGTAGCGGATATGTTCACTGCATTGGCCGAGGAAAGGCCGTACAGGAACGGTATGACAAGGGATGAGATTCTCTCCATTCTAAGGACTGGGCGGGACAGGAATTTTCTGGATTCCAACGTCATAAATGTGTTGGAGAAGAATTACGACGAAATCGCTGCCTTCACCGCCCAAAAACAGGCCGAGAGCAAGAAATACTATGAGCGTGAGTTCGTCGGGAGAACTGGGGCCAATCCGAAGAATTAGAACGGCAGCAGATCAGACAGGACATCCACAAATTACCATATAGCTTCTCACCCTTCCCGGAGGGCTCCATGAGCCAGGAAGCACCGGAAAAGGTGAGAGAACAGTCCCCGGAAGGCGCGAGGTGCGCGTCCCGAATCCTTGCTTGGTGATCACGCAAGGTCTTGCTATGATGACGAGGGCGTAAGTCATGTCGACACCTTCCACCACGGTTGGCTTTCAGGGGAAGCCGCACTTCCAACTGCAGGTTCGACCCGCCGAGACACGCGACGCGCAGGACATCGCCAGGATTTACCTCCAGGCGACGCAGGATCACCTGGCGACTTTTGAGAATTTTCTGGTCACTCCGGAGGAGCGCGCGCGCTGGGTCTTGGAGCACTCCGGGAAATTCCCGCTCCTCGTGGCCGAACTGAACGGGCGAGTTCTGGGATGGGCGTCCCTCAGCCCCTATCAAGTGCGACCACATACCGACGGCATCGCGGAACTGCTCATTTACATCGATCGCGACTACCGGCGACACGGCGTGGGCAGGGAATTGATGCGGGCGATTCAATCCGCGGCGCGCACGCAGGGGCACTTCAAATTGATCGGGAGATTTCTGGCTGACAATGACGCCGGCCGCACCCTCTGCCGCCTGACCGGTTGGAGAGAAGTGGGCGTGCACGAGAAGCACACTGCCCTGGAAGGCCGCTGGCACGACGTGGTCCTGGTCGAATACCTCATCACGGAAAACCTGAAATAACTCTCCGCAAGAGCTTAGCCGGCGAGAAGCCGTTGAAGGTTGAAAAGTTGAAGGGTTGAAAGGAGCCGGTCCTCCGTTTCGACGGTGGGTCGACAATTCTTGCCCGGCCGCCCCTGTCGGTCGCTTGGGGATCGAAGAGCCAGGAGCCCCGGCGCCCCGTTCGATCCTACGGCTGGCGGCGAAAGAGGGGTAGACATCGAAAATCCGAAACTCCCAATTCGAAACCCGCAACCCTAACCCCGAATCGCGAACTGCTAACCCCTGTGCTCAGCTTTTTTCCGGCACTCTTCCGTGGCAGCGTCGCTGGCCGGGTAATGCACGCCATTGAATTCTCGTAACGCCAGGCGGCCGCGGCTTCCGGCGCTGGGATCGTACGCGTACCAGGTGACGGAGCAATTGCAGACGTCCTGCTCGGGGTCGCGGTCGATGGCGAGCAAGGTCTTTTCGGTCAGGCGTTCGAGCAGCCGGCGAAACGTGAGCACCACCACGGAGTGGCACACCAGCAGCACCGATTGCCTGCGGCAGTCGCGAGCCAGTGTCCCCAGGAAACTGTGGACACGCAACGCCACGTCGGGGTAGCTCTCGCCTCCGGGCGGACGATAGTAGTATTTGCCCTCGCGCTCCCGGCGGCGCCATTCGTCAGGATACTTGCTGCGGATGCCCTGGCCCGTCAGCCCGTCGAGAATGCCGAATTCTTTTTCGCGGATGCGCTCCTCGATGGCCGGACCCACAGAGTAAGCGAACTGCTTCACGAGTGTGTCAGCGGTCTGGATGGTTCGCGCGTAGGGTGAAACAAAGACTCGATCGAAACGAAATTCCCGGGCCAGATACTTCCCCGTTTCTTCCGCCTGACGGATGCCGCGCGGGGTCAGCGCCACATCCATGTCGCGGACATCGCCGTGGTATTCCAGTCTGCCCGTGCGTTGCGCCTCCGCCCGGCGCACGTTGCGCTGCGACTCGCCATGGCGCACGATCACCAGGTGGTCCATCCACTTCTGCGGCGATGGGGGCAACGGAATCTCTCCCGCTTTCTGATGTCCCTTCGTGCGGTCTTTACCAGAAAAGGGGCTGCCATTATACTGGCTGGCTTTTGAGGAGGCCAAACAACTTTCCAGGACGGCGCGATGCCTTCCGGGCGAGCCTTTGCCCCGCAGAGCGCGAGGAACGCGGCCCGAAGCGAGGTGGTCATGCATTACCGAGAGCTTCCGACCCCCGCCTTGACGGTGGATCTCGACGTGCTCGAACGCAACCTCGACCGCGTCGCCGAATTGTGCCGCCGCCAGCGTGTGGGATTGCGCCCACACACCAAAACGCACAAGACCGTTGAGGTTTCGCGCCTCCAGCTCGAGCGTGGCGCCGTCGGCCTGACCGTGGCCAAAGTCGGTGAAGCGGAAGTAATGGCCGGCGCCGGGCTCGACGACATCCTGGTGGCGTTTCCCATTTTCGGCGCCGAGAAACTCCGGCGCCTCGCGGATATCGCTCGTACGCGCCGTCTGCTCGTCTCGCTCGATTCGGAAGCTACAGCGCAGGAGCTTTCCCGCGCGGCTGCCGCGCAGGGGGTGACGATGGGCGTGCTGGTGGAATTCGACGCCGGCGCCCGTCGCTGCGGACTCGAGCCGGGGCCGGCGTTGGTCGGACTGGCGAAAACCATCGAGAAGCTGTCGGGGCTGAGATTCCGCGGCCTGATGAGTTTCTTCGGCAACATCTGGGGAACACCTGCGGAGCGGCGGGCAGAAGCCGAGCACGTTGCAGAGCGCGTGGGTACAGCGCTGGCAGCGTTTCGCACCGAAAACCTGCCCGTGGAAATCGTCTCCGGGGGCTCAACCCCTTCTGCGGAGTTCGCGCATCTGATTCCCGGACTCACGGAAATTCGCCCCGGCACGTACGTTTACAACGATTTGAACACTTACTACCAAGGCGCGTGCAGCCTGGACGATTGCGCCGTGCGCGTGGTCGCGACGGTGGTCTCTACGGCCGTCCCCGGCCGCGCCATCATTGATGCCGGGTCCAAAACATTCTCCTCCGACCTACTGGGCTCCGGCCCTAAGTCCGGTTACGGCTATGTGGTGGAAGCGCCGGATGCGCCCCTCATCAAGCTGAACGAAGAGCACGGTCACCTGGACATCACGCCGTCCCGACACAAGTTCTACGTGGGCGAAGTCCTGACCGTGGTCCCCAATCATGTCTGCACTACCGTGAACATGCATGATGAGATCTTTACGGTGCGTAAGGGCGAGGCGGTCGGTTGCTGGAAGATTGCTGCCCGAGGGAAAACCCGCTAGCGCGATTCAG
>JAIQEZ010000169.1 GCA_020073545.1 Terriglobia bacterium
CTGAAACCGCTCGTTCTGGTTTTGCTTTTTTCGGTCGCAGGCACAGCGGGAGTTGCGCGGGCGGACGAGGCAGCCAGCCCCACCGTCGTCGCCGTGAGGGCGGGGCGCATGCTGGATCTGCGATCCGGAAATTACCTCGCCGGTCAGCTCATCCTGATCGAGGCCGGCAAGATTCGTGAGGTCGGCGCCGAGCGGGATTTGCAGCCTCACCTACCACCCAGTGCACAAGTCATCGACCTCTCCCGGTACACGGTTCTGCCGGGACTGATCGATGCGCACACGCACCTGACCGGTGACCCGGGTACAGAAGGCTATCGGGGTCTGGGGATCTCGGTCCCGCGCGAGGCGCTGACCGGCGCGCGCAATGCCCGCGTGACTCTGGAGGCTGGTTTCACCACGGTTCGAAACGTCGGAGCAAACGGCTACGCCGATATCGCCTTGCGAGACGCCATTAACGCCGGCGACGTTCCCGGCCCGCGCATGGAAGCCTCCGGGCCTGCCATCGGCATCACGGGAGGTCATTGCGACGACAACTTGCTGGCGCCGGAGTTCCACTTCTTCGACCTCGGCGTTGCGGATGGGTTCTCGGCGGTGATGGCCAAGGTTCGTGAGAACGTCAAGTACGGCGCAGACATCATCAAGTTCTGCGCCACGGGTGGTGTGCTCTCCAAGGGCGACAGTCCGGATCGGGAGCAATACAGCCCCGAGGAAATGCGTGTCCTTATCCAGGAGGCGCACCGGTTGGGCCGCAAGGTCGCTGCCCACGCGCACGGGGCACAGGGGATCAAAGACGCCGTCCTGGCCGGAGTCGATTCTATTGAGCACGGAAGCTTTATCAACGACGAAGATATTCAATTGATGAAGGAAAGTGGAACCTGTCTGGTCCCAACCTTGTACCTCAGCGACTGGTTTATGGAGAACTATCGCAGGTTGGGTTTGACCGACGACATGGTGGCGAAGGCAAAGTACGTCTTGCCCGCCGCGCGGCAGAACGTGGCCCGTGCCTTTCGCGCGGGCGTCAAGGTGGCTTTTGGGACGGACGCCGCGGTTTACCCGCATGGCCTTAACGCTCACGAATTCGCGGTCATGGTGAAACTGGGCTTGACGCCGCTGGCAGCGATTCAGGCAGCCACGATGAACGCCGGGGATTTGCTCGGGTGGTCTGACCGCGTGGGCTCCCTCGAACCGGGTCACTATGCCGACTTTGTGGCGGTTGAGGGCGATCCTCTCAAGGACGTTACGGTTCTCGAAAACGTGAAAGTTGTGATGAAGGGTGGCGAGGTTGTGAAAGGCGTCTCGCCGGCCCGATAAGCGACGCGACTTGCCGGCAGCATTACGGTTTCACTCCCGGCGTCCTCGACCAAGATGGCAAACGCTTCGGCAACTCCTGACCCGCAGACTGCCCATCGTGCGAACCAGCGGAATGCTCTGGCCGCGGGCTTCCTGGGCTGGACGCTGGACGCCTTCGACTTCTTCGTGCTCGCCTTTGTGCTCGCTCCCGTGGCGCGGGATTTCAGGGTTTCCATTCCTGACATCGCACTGACGATCACCGCGAGCCTGGCCATGCGGCCGGTGGGAGCAGTCATCTTCGGCTTGATGGCCGATCGCTATGGTCGCCGGCTGCCGTTGATGCTCGACATCATTTTCTACTCGGTCATTGAGGTCCTCTCCGGCTTGGCGCCGAATTACGCCACCTTCTTCGTCTTGCGCCTCCTTTACGGGATTGGCATGGGTGGCGAGTGGGGCGTCGGCGCATCACTCACTATGGAATCGGTCTCTCTGAAGTGGCGCGGCATTCTCTCCGGTGTCCTGCAAGAAGGTTATGCGCTCGGTTATCTTTTGGCCGCGGCGGTCTATTACTTGGCGTTCCCGCACTGGGGATGGCGTTCGTTGTTCTTCATCGGAGGCCTGCCTGCGCTCCTCACACTCTTCATCCGCGCCAAGGTGAAGGAGACCGAGGCGTGGCATCGCTCGCGCACGGATTGGAGAAGTTACTGGGGCGCGGTCGTCCGTCATTGGCGATTGTTCTTCTATCTGGTGCTGCTGATGACCATGATGAATTTCATCTCGCACGGCACTCAGGATCTGTATCCCACTTTCCTGCAGCGGGAACGCCACTTCAGCCCCGGGATCGCGGCGATGATCACCATGATCTCCATGGTTGGAGCCATCTGCGGTGGACTGGCGTTTGGTCATTACTCGGACCGTCGGGGGCGCCGTCGCGCCATGGTCACTGCGGTGATGTTGGCGCTCGTGCTGACTCCCACTTGGGTTCTGGCGCCCAACGTGCCGCTAATGGTTGGCGCGGCCTTCCTGATGCAGTTTATGGTGCAGGGCGCGTGGGGGGTTATTCCCGTCCATCTGAACGAACTATCGCCCGACGAGCTGCGCGGGTTTTTCCCGGGTTTTGCCTACCAGCTCGGAGTACTGTGCGCTTCGAGCATCACTTACATTGAAGCTGTCTTGGCTGAGCATTTGAGCTATGCGCAGTCATTGGGAATGCTGGCCGGCGTCGTCCTGTTGATCGGCGCACCGGTAATCGCGCTGGGACCAGAGGCAAAAGGGGTGGTGTTTGGGAGGCATGCGCCGCGAAGCCGGTAGCGCCCGCCACGGCGCAAGTCGCGGCGGCGAAGCTGGGCGGGCCACAGTTCGGCGACTGCCGTGGATTCCCGCCCTTCGGCAAGCTCAGGGCAACCTTCTTGTGGGGACCTGTCCCGATGCCTTGTCTCGGGATGACGCGATGGGGCTGTCGCAGACAACTGATATATGCGTTTCGCGATTTCGCGGAGCGATTTCTTCGAAGTCAGACGCAGTGCCGGTTAGAGCGAATCCACAAAAACCAGGTACGAAGATCCCCAGAGGTTGGTGGGGATCGCGCCACGCGGCTGGCTGGTGATGACGATGTGAAAGCCTGGCGCGGCTGAGGCAATGCGTGCCTGCAGGTTTGCCATCGTCGCCCCCGGGCCGGTTTTGGGTTCGACGAGCGCCAGGGTTTCGAGCACCGGGTAGATGATTTCGCCCGAGCTCCCCATGGGCGTTTCAAAGCCGTCCGCGAGGAATTGCATCTGGGCGTCGATCTCGTAGAAGTGCCATGCCAGGCACGCGCAGAAGTGGACACCCTTCTCGAACTGCGCGAGAGCTTTTTCACCCCCTGCGGGCAGGCTGGTGTCAAAGACCAACACGAGGCGCCGTTCATCCTCGCGTGTAAACTCTCGTACCTTGAGTTGCTGGGCCTTGGCCGTGGCTTTCCAATCCACGTGGCGGGCGGAATCCGTCTCCTGATAGTCGCGGATGGCGTACAGGTCGTGGCCGCGGCCTCTGTAGAGGCTCTCCATCTCACCCCCGATCAGCGGCAGGATCTCGTAAAACTCTTCCGTCGGCTCCACGTTGGGCAGAACCAGGATTTCCTGCTTGCTCGCGACCTCATGTGCTTTGCGCAGGAGGCCGAAGGGAAACTTCGTGCTGACGCGAAACCCCTCCTGCGTGTAGCGACCCCGGCGCGGAAAAGTGAGTTCGACGTGCTGCGCCACGGACGACCGGTGCGGGATGTAAGGGACGTAGACCGGTGCGTCCAGGATGTGCCGCAGCGCGACCAGCGGTGACCGCTTTCGCTTACCTTTCCCGAGGACGCGTGCGGAAAGGGTGATGGAGAAAGAGGGGAAGACCCATTTCAGGTTCTGAACCGTCAGTCGGGATATCAAGGGGCGCTCGGCAAAAACGTGCTCCGGCAGGACGAAATCCAGTTCGAGTTGCGAGAGCACAAGGGCGGAGAGAATTCCGGACACCAGAATTCCTGCCAGCAAACTGGCCAGAATGATGTATAGGAGATTGTTGCCCGTATTGAGACCGGCGACGGCGATGATCATGATGATCATGAAATAAACCACGCCTTCGCGTGTGAACTCGTACTCGATCTTCATCATCCACCGCTCGAGCGCGGTGCGTTGGGCGAGATAGGGGACGACCTTGACGGCCACAACTCCGGTCAGAACCAGCGATAGGGCGGCGACCGCCGCGGCCGCCTCCACGTGACCCGTTTCGTGGAGACCCGATGAATACAAGGCGAGGAAGAAGGCCATACCCAGGCCGAAGAGCGCCAGGAAAAATCGCCGCCAGGCAGGCCGGTCGATGTGCAGCATGCGGTAGCGCGCCAGGAGCCAAAGGTCGCGCAAGACGCCACCGCGAGTGGGCTGGGAGAATGTCGCCATGTGGGAATCTATTGTAACCGAGAGGCCGGGAAGGCAGTAGGCAGAAGGCCTTACGCCGAAGGGCTCAGACCGCGCGCGGTAGATAGCGACCCAAGAGACTGCGGGAAAATGCCTCCGTGATGTCACCTCTGAGCGGAGCGAAGAATCTCTCCCTGTGCATCCTCGAGAAGGTACGAGATTCTTCGTCTTGACTTGGTGCTGGTGTTTTCTGCCTACTGCCTACTGCATCCTGCCTACTGCTCCTCACAGCGGCACCGGAGTGGCTTCGACGATTTCACGCAGGATCGCCTCCGACTGGTCGGACTTCTTCATTGTCGAAAGATAGCGCGAGCTTACCACGCAGCGGTGCGCGAAGACGGGAAGCACCAGTCGCTTGAAGTCGTCGGGGATGCAGTAGCTGCGGCCTTCCATCAAGGCCAGTGCCTGGGCGGCGCGGTACAATGACATGGAGCCGCGCGGGCTCACCCCCAGGCTCAGGTATTCGTGCTGGCGAGTTTTCTCCACGATCGCCAGCGTGTAGTTCATCAGCTCTTCATCCACCGCCACGCGACGGACCGCCTGCTGGACTTCCACCACCTCTTCGCCGCTCATGACGGGTTGGATCTTGGCGAGCGGTTCGGAGTCCGCGAAATGCCGCAGGATCTCCTTTTCACTTGCCGGATTGGGATAGCCGACGCGCAGGCGCATCAAGAAGCGGTCCAGTTGCGATTCCGGGAGCGGGTACGTGCCGTGATGCTCGATGGGATTCTGCGTGGCCACCACCATGAACGGCTGTGGCAGGGGGTAAGTGCGGTTGTCCACCGTCACCTGGTATTCGTTCATGGCTTCCAGCAGCGCACTCTGCGTCTTGGGTGTGGTGCGGTTGATTTCATCCGCCAGGACGATGTTGGCGAAGATGGGGCCGGGGCGGAACTCGAAGCGCTGTGTCGACTGACTGAATACGCTGATGCCCACGACGTCGGAGGGCAGCATATCGGAAGTAAATTGCAGGCGCTGGAAGGTGCAATTGAACGAGCGCGCCAGCGAATGCGCTAGCGTCGTCTTGCCTACGCCCGGGACATCCTCGATCAGCAGATGACCGCGCGCGAACAGCCCCACCAGAGTGAGCTGGATGACCTCATCCTTTCCCCGGATCACACTCTGCACGGACTGCTGCACGCGCTTGAGAAGTTCCTGGGAAACTGCGAGGTGGCTGTTCACTTCGGTCTTTTCCATGCTGTCGAGCCTCAAGACCGGCCCTTGCGTGCCTAGACCATGGCCTGAAAATCTGCTATGTTCATCTGTCACCGTGGGCGATTAACTCAGCGGTAGAGTGCTACCTTCACACGGTAGAAGTCACAGGTTCGAGTCCTGTATCGCCCACCACCTTCGGCTATCAAACTCGCCCATTCTATCAAAGTTTGAATCCCTGCTGGCAGCTTTCATCGCCGCGAAGGCGGGTCTTCATGGCAACACAAACTGTCGCCTGCACGGCGACGGGAGGAGGTCCGAACTTATCTTCTTCCCGTCGCGCGGGGTGTTTCCCGTCGCGTGCCGCCTTCAGGCAGGCCGCCTGCCACGTCGCGATATGTTAGTATCAGGATTCTGACGACTCGGTTTTGGAGTGGATGCTTCTGCAGAGAGGGATGGGTGCTTCGCATCGGCATTGTCGGCCTTCCCCAGACCGGCAAGACAACCTTGTTTCGGATCCTCACCCACGCGCACGGGAGCGGTTTGGGCTCCGCGCGGCCGGAGGCCCATGTGGGCGTGGTACGGGTGCCCGACGCTCGGCTCGACCGACTGGCGGAGCTGTGCCGACCACAAAAGACCGTCCACGCCACCATCGAGTACATGAATACGCCGGGCAGCGTCATTGGACTGGCGCGCGCCGGCGTGCAAACTCAGGCCCTCCGCGAGCTGGATGCGCTGATCCACGTGGTGCGGGTGTTTGAGAACGAGGCGATCCCCATCGAAGGTGGTTCGGTTGAGCCGAGGCGCGACATCGAAAACGTGGAGCTCGAGCTGATTCTCTCCGACTTGGCGGTGGTGGAAAAAAGGCTGGAGCGACTTGAGAAGGATCTCAAGAAGCAGCAGAATCCCGCCCTTGAGAAAGAGCTCCAAGTGTTGAAGATCTGCAAAGCCGCGCTCGAAAAACAGACTCCCTTGCGCGAAGTTGCGCTCGACCCGGAAGAAGCCAAGGTGATTCGCGGCTTTACTTTTCTTTCGCGCAAGCCCATGCTTTATGTTCTGAATTTGGGCGAACCGGACGCTGCGCGCGCGAACCTGGCGGAACCATTCGCCGCTGCCTGCGGGTTGAAGCAACGGCCGCGCACGGCCGTCGCTGCGATTTGCGGCAAAGTGGAAGCAGAGCTCGCCGAATTGAACGAATCGGACGCCGCGGAATTTCTCGCCAGCTACGGGTTGAAGGAATCAGCCACCTCGCGCCTGGTGCGTGCCAGCTATCAGCTCCTGGGACTGATTTCCTTCTTTACCGTGGACGGAGGCGAATGCCATGCGTGGACCATCCCTACCGGCACGACGGCGCTGGAGGCCGCGGGCGAGGTTCACTCGGACATGCAGCGGGGCTTCATCCGCGCCGAGGTGGTGAAGTGCGATGACCTGATTGCGACGGGCAGCTTCGCGGAAGCCCGCAATCGCGCCCTCCTGCGGCTGGAAGGGAAGGAGTACGTGGTGCGCGACGGCGAGGTTGTTCACTTCCGGCATTCGGGCTAAAGGAAGTCATCAGTTTTCAGTCTTCAGTTCTGAGTTATCTATGCGGTAGCCAGGTGGTCGGGACCGAAAGCCAGCAAGTTGTTACTGAGAACTGAAAACAGAAGACTGAAGACTGAAGACTGAAGACTGAAGACTGGTTTCAATGTCCTACCTGTGGATTAGTCTAGTCCTGGGCGTCGTGGCGGGTCTCGCCAACTTGTTCGGTGGCGCGATCGTCTCAGCGCGCGCCTGGAGCCGCACTTTTCTCGCGCTCTTCATCGCACTCGGCTCGGGCTTCATGTTGGCGACCGCACTCACGGAGATGGTGCCGGAAAGCCTGCGCCTGGCGCCTGCCTCCGCGCCGGCCCTGATTTTGCTGGGATATTTCATTGTTCACTACTTTGAACATACCTGGCCGGCCCATTTTCACTTTGGCGAGGAAACGCATACCGACGAGTTCTTGAATCCATCCGTAGCCTACACCGCGCTGGCGGGCCTGTTGATCCATACCTTTTTCGACGGCGTTTCCATCACTTCGGGATTCCTGATTTCCCCGTGGCTCGGCACGGTCATCTTTGGCGCGGTGGTCCTTCACAATATCCCGGAAGGGTTCACGATAGCCTCGATCATGGTGGCGGCCAAACGGAGCCGGAGTGCCGGCGTGTGGGCGGCCGGCACCCTGGGAGTGTCGCGGATCGTCGGAGTTCTAGCGATGGCGCTCGCGCACCGCTGGGTGAATTACGGTCTGGCACTGTCCGCCGGTGTTACGCTTTACGTAGCGGCGTCGGACCTGATCCCCGAGGTGAACAAGACGCCGGGTCCAAGGATTGCCCTGACCGTAGCACTGGGAGTCGCGTTGGTCCTAGGGTTGCGGTTTCTGTTCTTCGCTTATTGTGCTCCTTGACTCGTTCTTAGGTAGGCCGCCGGTTCGGCGTGTGAAACTCGGAGAGCATAGATCGTTGGCCGCTCCCCGCAGGGGAGCTACATCAGTAGCCGTGGGCCTCATTTGGTCCCGGCTCGCGGGATGAAACCCACGGACAGCCGGTGCCCCACACCCCGCCTTCGGCACCCCTCTCCCCGCTCTCGCGGGGAGAGGGGAAGG